>JASHSS010000790.1 GCA_030038565.1 Bryobacteraceae bacterium | reverse complement strand
ATGGCGCCTCCATCGCCACCATCCCCCCGTTCCGGCGCTCCTGGATCGAGCGCGTATCGTCGCAGCAGCTTTATCTGAACGAGGTCGATCCATCCTATTTCCCCATGCTGCGCCTGCCCCTTCTGGCGGGCCGCATTTTCGGCCCGGACGAACCCGACGCCCTGGTGGTCGCCCAATCCGCGGCCCGCAAACTCTGGCCCAACCAGCCGCCCCTCGGCCAATCCTGCGTCATCGGCGGCCGCGCCCGCACCGTCACCGGCGTAGTGAAGGACAGCGGCGCCAACCTGGTGGCGTATCCGGATTCGGTCGAGGCCTACCTGCCGGTAGATGACCGGAACGCCGTCTACGCCACCATCCTGGTGCACACGCGGACCCAACCGCGCCAACTCGTCGGAGCGATGCATTCGGCAGCCACCATTCCCGGCCTCGTGCCCGCGGTCCTGACGTACCGGGACCTTGTAGACGCACAAGTGGATTCGATGAAGAAAATGGTCGCGGTGTTCGGCACCCTGGGAGCCGTAGCCACTTTGCTGGCCCTGGTGGGCATCTTCGGGCTGCTGGCTTTCACCGTGGCCCAGCGGACGCGGGAAATCGGCGTGCGCATGGCGCTCGGCGCGCGCCGCGGCCACATTCTGCGCATCGTCCTGGGCCAGTACGCACTCCCCTTCGGCATCGGCGCCGCCGTCGGGGTTGCCATAGCCGCTACGGCCGTGCGGGTGCTTTTCCGCCTCGTCCTCGGCTACCAGCCCTTCGATCCCATAAGCGCCGCGGGCGGTCTGCTTCTGTTCGCGGCGGTCGCCATGGCCGCCTCCCTGGCGCCCTTGCGCCGGGCGCTGCGCATCGATCCATCCTCGGCGCTCCGTTATGAATGAAACCGCTATGAGACGGCCACATGAGACCGCCGCATCAAATCGCCGCATGAGACCGCCGCATCAAACCGCCGCATCAAATCGCCGCATCAAACCGCCGCATGAGACCGCCGCATAAAACCGCCGCCATGGCTCGCACTACTGGGAGGACCGCCTGATATGCGCAAAATCCGCAAGCTTCTCCGCCGCCTCTCCGCGCTGCTCCACCGCCGCCGGCTCCAGCGGGAACTCGCCGAAGACATGGCCGCGCATCGCGAGATGATGCCGCCCGAGCGCCGCCGGAACTTCGGCAGTACCCTGCTTTTCCAGGAACAGGCCGCCGACCACTGGGGCTGGACCTGGCTCGACCATCTCCGCCAGGATCTCGCCTATGGATCCCGCCAACTGCGCCGCTCCCCGGGCTTCACCCTCACCGCTATCGCCGTCCTGTCCCTGGGAATCGGAGTGAACCTGGCCGAAGCTCACATCTTCAACGCCATGTTTCATCGCCTGGAATTGCACGTCCGCGATCCCGGCTCGCTCTACTGGTTTTCGAATGTCACTCCCCAGAGGAGCCGCGGCTTTTCCCTTCCGGAGATCGAATTCTACCGGCGCAACAACACAGTGCTCTCCGCGGTCATCGCCGATTCGGGCATGCCCGCCGTATTCCTGGCCCAGGATTCCCAAAGCCTGCGCCCGGACGCCGTGAGCGGCAACTATTTCGGAGAGCTGGGAATCGCCCCAGCCTATGGCCGCCTGCTGGATGAGCAGGACGACCAGCCCGGCTCGCCGCCGGTGGCCGTGCTCAGCTACGACTTCTGGCAAAACCACTTCGGCGGCGATCCCGGCGTGGTCATGAGGATCATCCGGTTGAACGACAAACCGGTGCGGGTGGTGGGCATCGCTCCGCTCCCGTTCAGCGGCATTCGCGCGTTCCCCAACCTCTGGATCCCGCTCTCGCAATACGCTTATTTGACCGGCTCCAACAAGCTCCTGACGGATTACCCCGCAATGCAGATGTTTGGCCGCCTCAAGCCCGGCGTGTCGCCCGAAGCCGCCCGCCAGCAGTTCCGCTCTTTGACCGCCGCCCTGCGCAAGCAACAACCCGAGCGCGTGGAAGCCAATCAATGGGTCCAGCTCCAACCGGCCGGGATGTCGATCGACCTCTCACCCCGGAACCTGGCGGAGCTGCTGCTGCCGGTCACCATGATCCTGATGGTGCTGCTGGTGCTCTTCTCGGCCTGCGCCAACCTGGGAAACATGCTCCTGGCGCGGGGCCTGGCGCGCCGGCGGGAGATCGAAATCCGCTTTGCAGTCGGTGCCGGCCGCGGGCGGCTGATCCGCCAGTTGATGACCGAGAATCTGATGCTGGCGGCCTTGGCTACCCTGGCGGCCCTGGTGTTGGGAAAACTGGCCGCGCTCCTGTTTCTGCGAATCGTTGGCGATAACAACGGCGCCGGATTGCGGATTGTGACGGACTGGCGGATCGTGCTGGCTGCCGCGGCCCTGGCTTTAGGCGCCACCCTGGCCTTCGGCCTGGCCCCGGCCTGGCAGATGGTGAAGGGCGCTCCCCAGGCCACCCGGGCGCGCCGGATGCTGGTCTCCGTGCAGGTAACCTCCAGTTGTGTCCTGCTGATCCTGAGCAGCTATTTCACGCGCTCCCTGGAGCAGGGCTTTCGCACCGCTGCCGGCTTC
>JASHSS010000789.1 GCA_030038565.1 Bryobacteraceae bacterium | reverse complement strand
AGAATCAGATCATCACTGACTATGCGGTGTACGACAAGCGGCCCAGTGACTCAGACTTGGTGATCCCCGCCCTCGATGCGCATGAGGAGAAGTTAGGTTGTACTCCCCGTCTGATGGCCGGCGACGCCGCGTTTTTCTCGGCCAGGAATGAGGCTGCGGCACATGACCGCGGCGTCAAGCGGGTATGCATCCCGAGTCGGTCCACAAAAAGCGCGGATCGCAAACGCGAACAAAAGAAGCGCTGGTTCAAGCAAGGCCGGAAATGGAGGACCGGCTGTGAGGGCCGCATCAGCGTCCTTAAGCGTCGACACGGTCTCCGGCGCTGCCTCTACAAAGGCGACGCCGGAATGAAAAGGTGGGTCGGCCTCGGCGTGATCGCCGATAATCTCCGCCACCCCGGGGCAGTGTTAGCAGAACGTAAAAACTGAATATCCGAAGTACCTCCAGATCAATCACTTCGATGCCCGGCGGTCAGCCCGCCGGGCATTTCGCCGTTTTTGACACCGCGCGCCGGTGGTCAGCTCTCACTCGAAGAACGGATTTTTGCGCCAGAAAGTAGTCTAGCGCCCTGGCGCCCGTGAGGCAATCTGAATGGCGGCCTCTTTGAGACCCGGCGCGGTCGCGGTAAGGGTGAGGGCGCCGGCGGTTCGCGAGGCGCGGACCACTACCAGCGCCTTCCCGTGGAACAGCTTTCGCTGATGGCCCTGGTAGATTTCCTCGCTGGTCATGTCCCCGCTCCCCACGGCGGCGATCGTCCCCGGTCCCTTGAGACTGAAGCTTACCTCATGATCCGCGTTCGGATGGGGCCGGCCACTGGCGTCCACCGCCTCTACCACGATGAACGAAAGGTCCTGGCCGTCTGCGCGCAGCGACGTGCGGTCGGCGGTCAGGCGAACCTGCGCGGGGTCGCCGACGGTGCGCAAGAGCGCTTCCGCGATCGCTTTGCCGTCCTGAAGAGCGACCGCTTTCAATGCTCCCGAAGCATAGGGCACGGAGAAGTTCGCCGTGAATCGTTCCGCGCGGGTGGTGGGCTTCTCGCCGATGAGTTTTTCGTCCAGATACAGCCGCACTGCCTCGCCCCTGGAATAGATCTCAACGTCGACCGCTTTGCCCTCCATGCCGGGCCACGTCCAGCTCTCGTAAACCGGCCAGACGCCCCACCGGGTGACCCTTAGTTGCTTACCTTCGGGCGCGGGCTGCCGCACGCCCAGGTAGAGCTTCTCGCCGCGGTCCCACACGATATTACGGTAATGCGCGATCGCCTTGCGCATTCCGCAGGTGTCCAGGTCGCCGCAGTCCGAGCCGTGCCACGGGTACGCGCCGCCGTAAGTCTCCGGGCTGGTGTCCTTCGGATCGCGGTAGTACCACCGTCCAATCCCCGATTCGCCCAAGTAATCCAGGGCCGTCCAGACGAAGTTGCCCACAATGTAGGGAAAGTCGGCCACCATGGCCCAATCGTCGAAAGTCGATTGGGGGAACGACTCCGTGCAGGCCATAATCCTCGTGGGCACGCGTTGGTGGTCCGCACGGTGGTTGTTCAGATTGTAGTTGTAGCCGCCGATGTCGAGCGCGGCGTAAAAACCGTCCGCGTCGGTCCAGTTGCGGACCTGGTTCAGTGCGGACGTGATGGGGCGGGTGCGGTCCAGCGAGCGCAGGTAGTCGGCAATCATCCTGGCTTCCTGGGCGCCCAGCGGCTCGCCCCGCTCCGGGATCTCATTGCCGATGCTCCACATCACCACCGAGGGATGATTGCGATCGCGCAACACCATGGCGTCGATATCGCGCCGCCACCAGTCTTGGAAGGCCACGTTGTAATCGAATTGGTTCTTGCCGCGCGACCAGCAGTCGAACGCCTCGTCCATCACCAGCATCCCGAGCCTGTCGCAGGCATCCAGAAACGCCGGCGATGGCGGGTTGTGGGCCGTCCGGATGGCGTTAAAACCCGCTTCCTTCAGAAGCTGGACGCGCCTCTCCTCGGCGCGGTCGTAAGCCGCGGCGCCCAGCGGTCCCTTGTCGTGGTGTACGCAGCCGCCCGCCATTTTGACCGGCTTGCGATTCAGCAGGAAACCCTTCTCCGCGGACCACTCAATGGAGCGGATGCCGAACGGAGTAAAGACTTCATCCACCGTTTTGCCGTCCTCGATCACCCGCGTGACCGCCCGGTAGAGAGCCGGGGATTCGGGTGACCAGAGCGCGGGCTTGTCTACGGCGATTTCCTGGCTGATGACTACCGATCCGCCCGCATCCAGCGCGGCGCTGGCGCCGGACTGCCCGATCGAGGCGCCGGAGCCGGTGTAGACCATGGTGCGCAACACGAATTTCGAGTTCCTGCCGGACTCGTTCGTTATCCGCGTATTGATCGCGACCATGGCCCGCGCCGGACTCACCTCCGGGGTCGTGACGAAGACCCCCCAAGGAGCCACGTGCAGGGTATCCGTGACGTTCAACCACACGTGGCGATAGATGCCGGACCCCGCATACCAGCGCGAGTTTCGCTGTTTGGATTGGTCCACCCGCACGGCCAGGAGATTGTTCGCCCCCGGCTTCAGGTGCGGCGTTAAATCGTGAAAGAAGGTCGTATAGCCGTATGGGTGACTGCCCAGGTCCTGGCCATTGATATACACGGTCGCGTTCATGTAGACGCCTTCGAACTCGACGCCCACGCGCCGGCCATCCCACGAAGGCGGAACGGTGAACGTGCGGCGGTACCAGCCCACGCCCGCCGGGAAGTAGCCGCCGCTGCCGCCCATCGGGTTTTGGGGATCGATCTTGCCTTCGATGCTCCAATCGTGCGGCACGTCGAGGGTGCGCCAGGAACCCGCATCGAAGTCAGGCGCTTCGGCCCCGGCGGGATCGCCGAGGAGGAACCTCCAGTCGTGATCGAATAACAACCGCTCGCGTGGCGGTTGTTCCGGCTCGGCGGCCCCGGCGGGCCGTAAAGCTCCGGCGACGGGCAGGATTGCGCAGAATGTTCTTCGGTTCATATCCGACAGACATTGTCCGTCGTTTCACGGCGCGGGGCAATCTCCGGGATCGTGGCTGCATCACGGGCAGCGATCATTCCCGCGCGGCGAGGGCCCCACGGCATCACGCCGATCCTCAAACGGGCTCGCGCCGCGCACGGCATCGGGCCGGCCAGTCCGGGAGTGTAGCTGATGCGCGCCGGCCAATCCTCGAGCGCCGCTTTCAGGATTCACATATCCAGCTCCGGCGGCCGGTACCACGCGAAGAGCGCGCCTTTCATCTCCTCGACTCGTCCCTGAAACGGCCCTTCGAGCGCCAGGTTCCGCATTTCCCGCGGGTCGGCGCGGAGATCGAACAACTCCGCCCGGTCATGCGTGCGGAAGGTATATTTCATGTCGCCGCGGCGGATCATGTACTTGGCTCCGCGGGTGCGCAGCGCGTACTCGGAATAGATGGTCGTGGGATGAGTCGCGGAGGGTGAACGAAGTTGCCCGGCGAAGCTCTTTCCATCCAGATCGCCCGGAATCGGCACGCCGCACAATTCCGCCAGCGTTGGGAGCACTTGCACATGGCTGACCGGCATGTTGCAAACGGCATCCGCCGGCATAAGCGCGGGCGCGCGAACCAGCAGCGGCACGCCGCAAGATCCCTCATAGAATTGAAACTTCTGCCACAGACCGTGGTCGCCCAGCATTTCCCCGTGATCGGAAGTGTAGATCACCACTGTGTTGCGGTCCAGGTTCAGATCGCGCAACGCCGTTACAACTTTCCCGAGGGCATCGTCCATCTGCATCAGGCTTCCATAGTAGAAGGCTATACGCCGGCGGGCCGCGTCCGGGTCGCGCAGTTCCGGAGTGGGGCCGTTGTGCTCGATCAAGCTCCGGACTTCGGCCGGCGCCGTGTTCAAGTCCATTTTGCCCCAGGTGTCGGGAAGCCGCATGTCTTCCGGACGGAACATGCGCGCGAAACGCTCGGCCGGCATAAAAGGATCGTGCGGCTTGAGGAACGACGCGATCAGAAAGAACGGCTGGCGCGCACCATACCGGTTGAGGAAGCGCACGCTCTCGCGCGCCACGAACGTCTCAAACTGGTACTCCTCCGGAATCCGCGACACGCGGCCGACGGCCACCGATCCTTCGCGGCCGTCCATTTCCCGTTCCCCGCGCCAGGGGTCGCCGAGTTCGCGCTGGAGGTCGTCGATCTGCGGCTGCCCGGAACCCGAATTCGGACGTCCCAACTCGTCGGCGTAGAGGCGCGTTTTCGGCCCCAGAAGTTGAAACCAATCGTTGAAATCCAGGTGATAGTCGAAACCGTGGGTCTGGGCATCCACGAAGTGCATCTTGCCGATCAACGCGGTCAGGTAGCCGGCGCGGCCGAAATAATGCGCCACGGTGGGGTGTTCATATGGCCACGGAATCTCGTTGTTGAATGCCCCATGGCGGTGGGTGTAGAGGCCGGTGAGCAGCGAAGCGCGGGCCGGCACGCACACGGGATTGGCGCAGTACGCGGACGAGAAACGCACGCCTCCTGCGGTGAGTGCATCCAGGTTCGGCGTGCGCGCGATCCTGTCTCCCGCAGCCCCCATGGCATCGCGGCGGTGCTGGTCGGACATCAGCAGGAGCACGTTGGGCGGCCGTCCTGGTTGGCCGCGCGCCTGCCAGGCTCTCGCCCGGTTAGCCACGGCCGCGGAGGCGGCCAGGAACTTTCGACGCGTCATTGGAGTCCCGAACGGAATTATACTTCGCCGGCGCCGGCCGATGCGCCACTTCCTGACGGCGCGGGCCCGGATAGCGGACAATAGACCATAGAAGCAGCGCGCTGCACTCCGCTCATGTCCGTCTTTTCGATTGTTCTACTCATTCTGTTGGCCAGCCAGCTCTTCTGGGCGTGGCGCGGGTATCGGTTCGCGGCAGCCCACATCCGGCCGCGCGCGCGGCGGTTGGCGGTGTGCGCGGCGGTGCTGGCAGCGTATGTGGTCCTGTATCAGGTCAATATGGGCGCCTGGCGGGAACGCGCCACGCCCGTTCGCCTGACGCTGTTCGATGCGCTGCTGGGCGCGCCGTTTCTCTACTGGGCCCCCACCTCGCTAGTGGCGTTCCTGGTGGCCGTGGTGTTTGCGGTTCCGCAGTCCATCGTGGGCGGAGCGCGGTGGCTGGCGGCGAAGCGGCGCGCGGCGCGCCGGCCACGCCCGGAGATCGCCTCGCCGCCGCGGCGGGCATTTCTGGAACGAACCGCGGCGGTGGCCACCGGCGCGCCGTTCGTGGCCGGAGTCTACGGGCTGTTCTATGGGCGGCTGAATCTCGAAGTCGTGCCCCAGACCATCCGCCTGCCGCGCCTGCCCAGGGCCTTCGAGGGGTTTCGGATCTGCCAGCTTTCGGACATCCACATCGGGCCGTTCATGACTGCTGAGCAGATTCGCAAGTACGCCGCCATCGCCAACGCGCAAAAGGCCGATATGATCGTCCTCACCGGCGATTTCGTGACCTTCGATCCGGGCACGCAGGGTCCGGTGGTGGACGCACTGCGGGGCCTGCGCGCGCCGATGGGAGTTTACGGCAGCCTGGGCAACCACGATGCGTGGGCGCGCGTGGAGGACTCGATCACCGAGTTGTTTCGCCAGGCGGGCATACGGATTCTGCGCGGGGCGAACGTGGCGATCACGGCAGGCGGCGAGCGGCTGAACCTGATGGGGGTTGATTTTCAGAGCCTGCGGGGCTTTGGGCCGTCGCCGCCGGTGCCGCGCCTGTTGTGGGACATCGAAAGCCTGGTGGACCGTGAGCGGGTGAATGTATTGCTGAGCCACAATCCCGATACGTTCGATCGCGCGGCCGAATTGGGCATCGATTTGAGCCTCGCCGGACACACCCACGGGGGCCAGGCGGCGCTGGAGTTCATCAGCCCGGAGCTCGCGCCGAGCCGGCTGATCACCCCCTACGTGGCGGGGTGGTTCCAGAAGCCGGGCGGGCAACTCTACGTGAACCGAGGGATCGGGACGGTGTTCGTGCCGATCCGTATCGGCGCGCCTCCGGAGATCACGGTGTACTCTCTCGCGCGGGGGTGAGGGCGGGCGCGGGCGGCTACTTTCAGGGCCGGCAGGGGCGCGTTGGGAAATACGCCCTAATGCCTGGCGCTCGTGCCTCTCCGGGCGCTCCCGGCGCGCGCGACCGTCGGCCCCGGCGAGGGCTGGCGCCGGCAGGTTATCGCCGGGCGGTCCGCTACTTTTGCTTGTGAGGGAAGAACTTCTTTTCCAGGTCCGGCCAGAACTCCGAGGTGAGGTTCCCGATCACGCTTCCAAATAAGCTGGTCTGGACCCTGCCGGCCATCACGTCGCCTCGCCGGCTGGCGGGCGGATAGTAAAGATTGGACGCGCCGATTCCCATCAGCATGCCGACAATGCCGGAGGAATTGAACACCGATTTGCCGGCATCGTTGTGGCACACGAAAACGGCTGCCGCCGCATATCCGACGCGCGCCAGTATTTTGGATTCCGGACCTCTGCGGAAATAGCGCGGGTCCTGGTGCCACAGGACAGCCAGCAAACCGGCGCTGAAGACGTTTTGCGAGCCGAAATCGGCGTTCGCGGCGGCGAACCGCTCGGAATACGCCATGGCGCCCACGCCATATTTGGGAGTCTGCTGGGCGGCCTGCGAGAAACCCGCGGCCATGGCGGCGCTGGCGATGTTGAACGGATCGACCGTCTCCTTCCACGCCAGCAGCCACTTCTGGCGGTTGGTGAGCGGCTCGACGGGATTCGCTTTGTTATCACGGACGGTCTGGTAATCCGGCATCACCTTCATGATGCGATCTTCGTTGAAGGGGTCCTTGTGGGCTGGGGAGGGGGCGGCGTCCACGGGAGCGGCCGGCGGCGCTGGAGCGATCACCGGCGAATCGACGGGCGCCTCCTGCGGCCAGGCGGGCAGTGCAGCCGCCGCCATGACCAGCAGACACCCTCCGCGCAACATCGCGGGCCAACTGGGAATACCGGGAACTCTTCCGGGGACCGTTGGCGGGCGTGTGCGAGAATGCACCGGATTCTCCATTTGCCGTTAGGCGCTGCCAAACCGGTTGCAGTTACCGTACAAAAGTGCTGGACCGCCCTATTCCCTTTAAAATGTGATGTTTTAGCTCTAAAGAGCTATCCGGCTTCGGGGGTGAGGCGGGTTCTACCACAGCCCGGTGAGTTTCCACCAAAGCGGTCCGATGCCCAGCCAGATCACCAGGTTCACCAGCGAGACGCAGAACCCGATGCGCCACCAGTCGCCCTGGCGCACATAGCCCGCTCCGAAGAAAACCGGCGCCGACCCGGTGCCGTAGTGGGTCAAGGCGGCGTTCAGGTTGGAGAAGTACCCGAGCGGCAGCGCGGCCAGCATGGGAGGCGCGCCGGAAGCCACCGCCGCACCCAGAAAGCTGGGATATAGCGCCGTGACCTGCGCGGTCATGCTGGCGAAGCTGTAGTGGATATAGAGGTAAGCCGTGGCCAGCGCAGCCAGCGCCAGCGGCCAGGGCCAGCCGCCCATGGCGTGAAACAGCTGCCCGGAGAGGATGCGGATGACGCCGGCTTCGTTGAGGGCATCGGCCATCATCAGGAGGGGAGCGAACCACATGAGCGCATCCCAGGCGCGCCGCTCGTCCAGAAGATCGTCCCAGGTGAGTACGCCCGCCAGCAGGATGGCGCAAAGGCCCGCCAGCGCCACGAAGGTATTGGAGATGCCGTGCCAGGGAGAAGTTACCCACCCGGCCATCACCGCCAGGAGAATTATTACCAGGCGCTTCTCCCGGCGGCTCAACGGACCCATGCGGTGCAATTCGGCGGCGGCCAGTTCCTGGGCGGGAGCGGTGTTTTGAATCTCGGGCCTCATCAGGCGGCCCAGCAGCCAGGGGACCAAGGCCAGGGTGAGCAGGCCCGGCAGCGACGAACCGCGGAACCAGGCGAGCCAGGTGAGATCGACATGGGCAATCTGGCGGGCGAAGTCGGCAATCAACGGGTTGGAGGCCATGCCGGTGAGGAACATGGCCGACCCGACATAAGTGGTGTGGAAGGAGACCAGCACCAGGAAAGAGCCGATGCGCCGCGAAGTGGGTCCCGGTTCGGAACCGAAGGCTGCCGCCACGCTGCGGGTGATGGGGAAGATAATTCCTCCGCCGCGCCCCGTATCGGAGGGGATGAAGGGCGCCAGCACCAGGTCCGCGGCGGCCAGCGAATAAGCCAGCCGGAGGGGAGTGTGGGCGAACCGGCGGATGAACAGGTAGCCCAGGCGCGTTCCGAAACCGGTGGCCGTGACCGCGCGTGCGAAGAGGAACGCCGAAACGATCAGCCATACCGTGAGGTTGGAAAAACCGGAGAGCGCTTTGGCCGGAGACAAGGTGCCCGTCAGAGCCAGCAGGGCCGTGGCCAGCAGCACGCTGACTCCCATGCGCACGGGCTGCGCGACCAAGGCCACGATGGTGGCCACAAATACCGCCAGAAGATGGCGCTGCGCGGGATTCATGCCCGCCAGGGGCAGGAAATAGAGCGTGACCCCCGGGATCAGGACTACGGCCCACCGTGCGGCGATGGCCGGCGCGGGCCGGCGGGCGTCCGGATCACGTTGAATGGCAGCCGCCGGCGCTCCGCCAGTGTCAGAGCGCCGCAAGCACTTCCTTATACAGGTACTGTGATCCTTCCACGCCGTCCCACGGGCCGTCCTCGTACTCCAGGGCGAAGGTTCCCTCGAATCCGGCGTCTCGCATGATCCGCACCGACCGCCGGACGTCATTATCCTTCCAGCGATTCCAGTACTTGGCGTGCACATTGGTGTGCGCATAGGGCGCCAGGTCTTTGAGGCCGTTGTACATCAGGTACTCGTGCTCCCAATTGCAGAAATCCGGCGAAGCCTCGCAGAACGGGCTCCCCACGGAGTCCACGATGATGCGGATGTTGATGGGATTGGCGGTCAGCCCCCAGTGATTTTCGAGCGTGACTTTCACGCCCAGCTTACCGCCGTAATCCGCCATTTCTTTGAACGATTCGATGCAGTTGGCCAGGTACCGGGCGATTTCGTCGTTCTTGGGGTAATCCGCGGTGGCCACGGCGCAGGGTGCGATCCGCGGGCCGCCGCTATTCACGCGCATCGATTTGGCGCCCAGAATCCGGGCGCCATCCAGCCATTTCTTAGCCACTTCGATTCCGGCCTTGCGCTTCTGGGTATCCAGTTCGCTGATGTCGCGGGGAGCATTGTTGGAAATATGCTGGCAACTGGTACCGGTCGCCGCCATGGTGTTGGCGAGTTTGTCCAGCCAGCGCTTGCCGGATGCGCTGGAGGGATCGAATTCCAGCGTGGTGCGGGTGGCCGCGCCCACGGTGAGGGGCACCGCCACATACATGCTGTCGTCGGCGACATCCCCGAACAGACCCGAGAAAATATCCATGCGGGTAACGCCCTGGAACGTGTCTTTAGTGAACCGGGGGAAGTCGAGCATGGTGATCTCGCCGTACTTCTTCTTCATGTCGCCGGTGCGCTGGTTGGGGGCGAAGCCCATGCGGCTCTTGAACAGGAACCGCAGCGGCCAGGTGTTGGAGGCGATCCGCTCGAGCTTCTGCTTTTCGGTCGGCGGAGCGGGCGAGGCTTGCGGCTGCGCCTGAGCCGCCAGACCCGTGGCGCCCAGGCCCACGCCGGCCGCCTTGAAAAAGTCGCGCCGGTCGAGATAGGAACCGGTACCGGTTTTGGGATTCATACGCGCCGAATATAGCACAGGCCCAGGCGCCCGGAAATCGACGGCTAAGGCGACGCCTGGAATGCGCCAACCAACCCGTGTTTGGGCCGGCCACCCGGCGGGCACTGGCCGTGGCGGCGGGGATGGCGTAGAGGGGGGGCGCCGGCCCTTCGGGCAATGCCGAAACGCCCGAGGCAGGATCCCATCTGGCGGGCCGGACAGCCCGCGGGGATCGCGCTATCCGCCCGGCGGGCCGGGCGTGGGCAAGGGTTTGCGGCGGAACATGCGGTCCAGGTCGGGCCAGAACTCTTTCAGAATATTGCCGGCGGCGCCGATACCCAATTGAATGCCCATCTTCGAGGCGGCATTGCCGGCTGTGCGCCTGCCGGGATAATACGAGATGGAAACCGCCGCCGCGGT
>JASHSS010000788.1 GCA_030038565.1 Bryobacteraceae bacterium | reverse complement strand
GCCGTGTTGGAACGCCGTTTCCAGGAATTGCGGAACTCCAAGACCGACCGGGCCGCGCTGGCGGAACTGCTCACCGAAGTGGCCCTGCGGCTGAATCGCGAGTTCCGGGTTCCCGAACCGGAAAGCTGATGTATGAGTCCCGCACGGTGGTCCCGTGCAGATAACGGGGACACCCTCCAGGATGAGCAACTGAGCCGCCTGCGGGCTCTGGTGATGGGGCCCGCACTGGATGAGTTGAATGCGCTCCGGAACCGGCTGGACGATCCAACCGTCCGCGCCGGCGAAACCAGCCAGGTCATCGCCGAGGCCATCGCTCTCCGGTCCAGGCGCGGCGGCGAACTGCGACAGGCCCTTCAGTCGTCGATCGAGGAGGCCCTCCGAATCTCCGTCCAGCGGGATCCCCACATGCTGGCGAACCTGCTATTCCCGGTGATCGGGCCGGCCATACGCAAAGCCGTCGCGTCATCCCTGACCGGCATGCTGGATGCGCTGAACAAGACGCTCGAACAGAGCGTCTCGGTTCGGGCTGTCCAGTGGCGGCTGGAAAGCTGGCGGACCGGAAAGTCATTCGGCGAGATCGTGCTCCTGCGGAGCCTGCTGTACCGCGTGGAGCAGGTCTTTCTGATTCACAAGGAAACGGGGCTGTTGTTGGGCCATGAAGTCGCGCAGTCGGCGGTGGTCCGCGATGCCGACCTGGTCTCGGGAATGCTTGCCGCGATCCAGGATTTCGTGCGGGATTCATTCGCGCCGGCCGAGGCCAAGGATCTGGAGAGTATCCAGATGGGCGAGTTCCAGGTGTGGGTCCAGCACGGACCGGGAGCCCTGCTGGCCTGCGTCGTGCGGGGCGTTCCGCCGCACGAACTTGGTTCGATGATTCAGGACCGGCTGGAGAGGATCCACGAGCAGATGGGCGCTGCCCTGGAAGATTTCCGCGGCGACGCCACGCCGTTCGATGCGGCGCGGCCGATTCTGCGGTCGTGTCTCACCGGACAACTGGAGCACGCGCGGCGCCGCACGCCATGGGTCCTTTCGGCCGCGGCGATCCTGTTGGTTCTTGCCGCCGTCACGCTTGGGTACATCGATTTCCTCGGCCAGCGCCGCTGGTCCGCTTACCTGGAAAGGCTGAGCGCCGAACCGGGCATCGCGGTCACCTCGGCTCAATGCGGCATCCGCGGCTGCACCATTACCGGTTTGCGCGATCCGCTGGCGGCGGATCCGAACCGATTCCTGGAAGGGAGCGGCATCGCGCCTGAGAAAGTCAGCGCCCGCTGGGAACCTTATATTTCGCCGGCTCCACAATTCGCGGCCGCGCGGCGACTCGACGCGCACAAGGAAGCCGTGGAGCTTCAGGGCGTCTTTTTCAAAACCGCCAGCGCGCAGGTCGCCCCCGAAGCGCTTTGGCCGGTGGCCAACGAACTTCACCTGCTCCTGGAGGCCGCCAGTGCCGCGGGGCGGCAGGTCAACGTGGAGCTGTCGGGCTGGACCGACGCTTCCGGGCTGGAAGCGGTGAATGCCAAACTCGGCCAGGAGCGGGCCGATCGCGTCGCGTCCGAACTCGCCGCCCTGGGCATTCCGGCCGGGCGCCTGGTGTCACGGGCGGGCGGCGTCTCGAAGAGCGGGACTGGCGGCCCGAAAGACTGGTCCCGCCGGCGCGTTACGTTTCGCGTGGTTCCTGCGCCATGATTCATAAGAAGATCTGCATGGTGGGAGCGTGCGGCGTAGGGAAGACCAGCCTGGTGCGGCGCTTCGTCGAAACCATCTTCGACAGCCGCTATCAGACCACCATCGGCGTCAAGATTGATAAGAAGAGCATCCAGGCGAACGGCCAGGACGTCACGCTGGTAATCTGGGACCTGGCGGGAGAGGACGACCTGGCGCAGGTACGCGCGTCCCATCTGCGCGGCGCTTCGGGCTATCTGCTGGTAGCCGATGGAAGCCGGAAATCCACCCTGGCAGCGGCGCTCGACCTGGAGCGTAGAATCCGTGGAGTGCTGGGACCCATCCCTTTCATACTTCTGGTCAACAAATCCGACCTGACCGACGAATGGGAAGCCGACGAAGCCCTGGCCGGCATCGTCCGGCTTGGCTGGCCAAACCTTCGCACCAGCGCGAAAACGGGGAACGGGGTCGAAGCGGCTTTCCAGCAATTGGCCTGCAGGATGCTGGGGAATCCGGGTGATTGAACGCTCCAGCGCGGCCGAGATACTGAAGGGGCTGGGATTGGCGGTCTTCGAGTGCCACAGCGGCGGATTATTTACGCTGTTGGGCGAGCCGCCTCACTGGAGCGGGCGTTTCGCTTTCTCGAAATACGCCGGTTTGTCCAGCGCCGAATTGGTGGAGATTTTCCCGCTGCTCGAAACGTTCCTCCCGGAAGCCGGCGAGTTCTGGGCCACACCGCAGGATGTTCCTCTCGAATCGGGCCCGTGGATGCAAGCGGACGCCGCGGGGCTTGTCTGCACGTTGCAGGCTTCGGCGATTTCCGCGGCGACCCGGCCGTTCCTGCTGCTGAGCATGCCGGGAGAGAGATTCGACGAGCACCGGGCGATTATCCAGAGGGCCCGCAGCCAGTCGCTCGAATACGGCCGGATGGAGCGGCATGTGCGCGAACTGGCCGATCAGAAAACCCACCTGGAATCTCACAACCGTGAGATTGAACGGCTGAACCGCCTCAAGGACGAGTTTCTCGCCAGCATGAGCCATGAGCTGCGCACCCCGCTGAACGCCATTATCGGTTTCTCGACGTTGCTGGTGCAGGAAAAGGCCGGTAGTCTGAACGACCGGCAAAAGAGTTTTGCCGGGGAGATCGGGCAGGCGGCCAACCACCTGCTCAACGTAATCAACGATCTGCTCGACGTTTCCAAGATCGAGGCGGGCCGTCTGGAATTGCACCAGGAAGCTTTCAATCTGGGTGAGGGCCTCAGCGAGGTTCTGGCCGTGATCCAGCCGCTGGCGCGCGCCAAGGGCATCCAGATCCATGCGGAGGATGCCGGCGCCGGCCTGCCGGTATATGCCGACCGCGTCCGGTTCAAGCAGGTCCTGTATAACTTGCTGAGCAATGCGATTAAGTTCACTCGAAAAGAAGGCCGCGTCTCGGTAGCCGCGCGCTCGTCCGGTTCGGAGATCGAGATCGAGGTGAGCGACAATGGGGCGGGCATACCGCGCGAGGAGCAGGAGCGCATTTTCGAAAGGTTTTATCAGGTGGCCGGGAGCGGCTTCCACGAAGGGACGGGGCTGGGCCTGGCGATCGCGAAGAGTCTTGTGGAGCGGCATGGGGGACGAATCCGGGTGGAAAGCGCGCCGGGCCGGGGAAGCCGCTTCTCCTTCACGCTGCCCTCGGGTATCGGCTGATGGGGACGAAAACGGAGCCGATGGTAACCATTGTCGTGATCGATGACGACCGGCAGTCCCTGAGCCTGGTCGCAGCGGCTCTGGAGCAGGAAGGCGTCCAGATCCTGACAGCCGATGGTCCGGAGCAAGGGCTTGCGATTGTCCGCGAGAGGCAGCCCGAGATTGTGCTGCTGGATCTGATGATGCCAAAGATGTCCGGCATGGAGGTGTTGGAGCGAATCGTGGATTACGATCCCGCCACGGACGTTATTCTCATGACGGCCTACTACTCCACCGAATCGGCCGTCGAAGCGATCCAGAAAGGCGCGTGCGACTACCTCAATAAGCCCCTGTCGATCGAACGGCTTCAAGAGCGGGTGGGACGGCTGGTCGCCGACGCGCGCACCCGGCAGAAGGCCGATGCCCTGGACGGCGAACTTCTGGCGGCCCACTGCTTCCAGGGCATGATTGGCCGGAGCCCGCTGATGCACGAAGTGTTTGCGCGGGTGAGGCGGATCGCCCCGCATTTCCGTACCGCCCTGATCACCGGCCAGACGGGCAC
>JASHSS010000081.1 GCA_030038565.1 Bryobacteraceae bacterium | reverse complement strand
ACCTGGGACTCCGATGCGAACGGAGAAGCCACAAGTGGAAGAACCACGAGGGTGAAAGTACGGAAGCGGAGCCCAGGGGCGGAACAACCCGTAGTAGCGCGGAAGTCCCGGAAACGGGATGGAGCGAAGGGGTTGTGTTATGGAGCCGAATTCAATGAGCCAACCAGCAATGGGAGGAGCCGATGAGTGAGGCAAAGCCGTTCTGTATTTCCAAGTGGGAGGTCTGGGAAGCATATAAACGGGTTAAAGCGAACCATGGAGCGGCAGGGGTCGACGAGCAGACGATTGCGGAGTTCGAGAGGCACCTGAAAGGGAACCTGTACAGGATCTGGAATCGGATGTCGTCGGGCAGTTACTTTCCGCCGCCGGTGCGGACGGTGAAAATACCGAAAGCAAACGGTGGGGAAAGGAAGCTGGGCATACCAACAGTGGCGGATCGGATCGCGCAACAAGTGGTGAAGTCGAGATTGGAGTCGGCGGTGGAGCCGCTGTTCCATCCGGATTCCTACGGGTATCGACCTGGGAAGTCGGCGCTGGATGCAGTGGGACAGGCGCGGCAGCGATGCTGGCGCTTTGACTGGATCATTGATCTGGACATCAAGGGCTACTTCGACAACATCCCGAGAGATCTGCTGCTACGGGCGGTTAGAAAGCACGCGAAGGAACAGTGGATAGTTCTCTATATCGAACGTTGGCTGCAAGCGCCGGTGCAAGAGGACGGCCAGATGGTTCCGCGTGAGAAGGGCACGCCGCAAGGCGGAGTCATCAGCCCTCTGTTAGCCAACCTGTTTCTGCATTATGCGTTTGATCGATGGATGGCGAAGACGTATCGGCAGTTGCCGTTTGAGCGCTTTGCTGACGATGCCATCGTGCATGGCAGAACGGAAGCGGAAGCCCAGGAGGTTCGGGCAGCAATCGCCGCGCGGTTGCGGGAGTGTGGGTTGGAGCTTCATCCGGAGAAGACGAAGATCGTCTATTGCAAGGATGATGACCGGTGGGGTACGTATCCGAACGAGAAGTTCGATTTTCTGGGGTACACGTTTCGGCCGCGGAGATCGAAAAGTCGTAAGGGGAAGTACTTCATCAACTTCAGCCCGGCAGTCTCGGACAAGGCGGTGAAAACGATTCGGGCAGAGATCGGAAGCTGGAACCTGCATTTACGCAGCGACAAGGCAATCGAGGATCTGTCGCGGATGTTCAACCCGATCATTCGAGGATGGCTCCAGTATTATGGACGCTTTTATCGGTCGGCGCTCTATCCGCCGATGAAGCAACTGGAACGATCGCTGGCCCGCTGGGCCGAGAGGAAGTACAAGAAGCTGCGCGGACATCTGCGCAGGGCGACGCATTGGGTCGCGCGAATCTCGAGACGCGATCCGAAGTTGTGGGCGCACTGGCAGATGGGCGTGCGACGAGGTTCCATGGCGGGAGCCGTATGAGCGGAGACGTTCACGTACGGTTCTGCGAGAGGCTCGGGGTGAGATTCCCCGGGCCTACTCACCTGGTGGCCATGTGCCGCTCGGCATCGGCGGCCAGGGAGGCGCTTCGGTGGATCGGGCTGGTGATGGACCGGCTCGGACTGAGGCTGCATCCAGGGAAGACGCGGATGGTGGACTTGAGGCGTGGGAAAGAAGGCTTCGTGTTTCTGGGATGCACGATTCGCAAGAGACGGAGCATCCAGCGTAACCCTCGCTGGCATTTTATGCAGCGGTGGCCAAGCCCGAAGGCGACGAAGAAACTTCGGGACCGCGTGCGAGAGTTGACCGCCGGTAGGAACAGCGGGAAGGATGTGAAGCGGCTGATCGCGGAACTGAATCCCGTGCTTCGCGGCTGGGGGAATTATTTCCGAACGGGGAATGCCGATCGGGAGTTCAACAGGATGGATGCGTTCGTGGTTCAAAGTTTGCGCCGCTGGCAATATCGGCGGGGTGGGCAAAGGCCGACGAAACGTCCTCCATTCACCCGGGATCAGCTACGCGGGATGGGTCTGTACCGATTGATGGGCACGGTGAAATATCCGACGCAAGCCACACCCAGAAGATCATCGTTAAGCCGTGTGCCGGAAAACGGCACGCACGGTTTGAAAGGGGAAATTAGAAACGGGCTGGCATAAGCCAGTACCGCGCTAAACTTCTACCAATGGAGCGAAGCGTCTCATTCACTCTGAACGGCCAGTCAACCACCGTGAAGACCGACGACGAACGGATGCTGCTGTGGGTTCTGCGCAGCGATCTGGGCTTGACGGGCACGAAATTCGGCTGCGGCGAAGGTTTGTGCGGCGCCTGCACGGTGATCGTGGAAGACGAGGCGCTGCGGTCGTGCGCGACTCCCCTGAAACAGGTCGCCGGTAAGCGGGTATTGACCATCGAAGGCATCGGGCAGCATGGCCTTCACGCCATCCAGCGGGCCTTCCTGAGCCACCAGGCGTTCCAGTGCGGATACTGCACGCCGGGTATGATCCTGAGCGCGTATGCGCTGCTGTTGAAGACTCCCCATCCCACGCGCGAACAGGTGGCGCGGCACATGGAGGATAACCTGTGCCGTTGCGGCGCGCACCCGCGCATTCTGGATGCCATACAGGAAGCCGCCGGGGCGGCCAAGGCAGGTGCGTGATGGCGGAACAGGCCATAGCGACACCCATGACGCGGCGCGACCTGCTGGGCGCCGGCGCCGGGCTTTTCGTCTTCTTCGGCGCGGACCTGGAGGCCCAGGAGCCGGTCCGGCTGCCGGGACGGCAAAGCGGTCCCAGCGATTTCAATGCCTATCTCAAGATCGGCGCGGATGGCCGGGTGACCTGCCTGGGCGGTAAAGTCGAGCTGGGGCAGGGCGCCATGACGGAATTGGCCATGGCGCTGGCGGAGGAACTGGCCGTGGCGCTGGACACGGTAGACGTGGTGCTGGGCGATACCGACTTGTGCCCGTTCGACATGGGAACCTTCGGATCGATGTGTACGCCGCTGCTGGTTCCGGCGGTGCGCCGGGCCGGGGCGGAGGCCAAAGCCGTGCTGCTGGCGATGACCGCGGAACGGCTCAACGTGCCGGCCGGCCAGTTGCGGGCTGAAGCGGGCATCATCAGCGAATCGAGCCATCCCTCGAATGCCGTCACCTACGGCCAACTGGTGGAAGGAAAACGCATCGAGCGGCGCCTGGCGAACGTGCCGGTGAAGACGGGCGCGTTCCAGGTGATGGGCTCGTCGCCGCGCCGCAGGGACGGTCCGGACAAGGTCACCGGGAGCGCCCGATATGCCGGCGATATCCTGCTGCCGGGCCTGCTGCACGCGGCCATTCTGCGCCCGCCGGCGCACGGGGCCAGTCTGAAATCGGCCGACACTTCGGAGGCGGAGAAGATCCCCGGCGTGCGCGTGGTTCGGGAAGGTTCGCTCGTAGCGGTGCTGCACGAACGCCCCGATGTGGCCCGGGCGGCGCGCGAAAAGGTGCGCGCCGAGTTCGACAATCCGCCCGCCGGTCCCGACGACCGCACCATTTTCGACCATTTCCTGAAGATCGCGCCGGAGCCGCGGGTGGTGGCCCATAGCGGCGACCTGGCGGAGGGCGAGCGGCTGGCCGCCGCGGTCGTCGAGCAAACCTATCTCAACAGCTACGTGGCCCACGCTCCCATGGAGACGCACTCGGCCACCGCCCAGGTGGAAGACGGCAAGGTCACCGTGTGGGCCAGTTCGCAGGCTCCCTTCCAGGTGAAGAACGCGGTGGCTTCGGCGCTGGGCGTGACGGCCGAAAAGGTGCGGGTGATCTCGCGGTACGTGGGTGGCGGCTTCGGCGGCAAGACCGAGGCCGACCAGGGGGTGGAGGCCGCGCGGCTGGCCCGCCTCACCGGCAAGCCGGTCCAGGTGGTCTATTCGCGCGAGGAAGAATTCTTCTACGACCGTTTCCGCCCGGCGGCGGTGATGAAGATCCGGGCCGGCCTGGCCAACGGCAAGATTGTGCTGTGGGACGGCCAGGTATACGGCGCCGGCGAACGCGAGGCCGACCCGTTTTACGAAATCCCCCACCGGCGGATCGCCTCGGTGGGCGGCTGGCAGGGCGGCAATCCGCCGGGGATGCACCCGTTCAGCGTGGGCGCGTGGCGGGCGCCCTCGGTCAACAGCAACACCTTCGCGCGGGAATCGCATATCGACCTGCTGGCGGCGAAGGCGGCCATGGACCCGCTGGCCTTCCGCCTCAACAACCTGGCCAATGGGAGAATCCGGCGGGTGCTCGAAACGGCCGCCCGCGAGTTCGGCTGGACGCCGGCCGGGACGCCCTCGGGCCGCGGCTTCGGGATGGCCTGCGGGGTGTATTCGAATGCCTGCAACGCCACCATCGCGGAAGTGGCCGTGAACCGCGCGACGGGGGCCATCCAGGTGAAGCGCGTGCTGATGGCGCTGGATGAGGGGATGGTGGTCAACCCGGATGGAATGCGCCAGCAGGCCGAAGGCTCGGTGATGATGGGTCTGGGCTATTCGCTGGGCGAGGAGATCCGTTTCCGCAACGGCGAGGTGCTGAGCAACAATTTCGACAGCTACCGGATTCCGCGCTTCTCCTGGCTGCCGAAGATTCAGATTGTGCTGCTGGACAATCCCGATACGCCCGCGCTCGGCGGCGGCGAACCGCCCATCATCTCCATGGGCGCGGCGCTGGCCAACGCGGTCTTCGACGCGGTGGGCGCCCGCGTGCTCCAGTTGCCCATGACTCCCGAGCGGGTGAAAGCGGCTCTGGCGCAGAGTTGAAAGCGCCCGGTGGCCCCGGCGGGCGTTATAGCGGGCCAGGCAACCCAGCCTCGATGGCCTCGGCAAGGTCGGGATAGCCCCAGGCTTGCGCCATGGCACAGGCTTTTGGCTTGTCCGGCAGATGGCGGCGAACATAATAGGCCTGGCACCAGTAAAGCTGGCCGATGTGGGTTTCCCGGTGGCCGTTCACATGATAGTGGCAGAACTGATCGAGGTTCCAGAGCGTGAATCCGCGGCTGCGCAGATAGGAGTCCACATCCGCGAAGAGCGGCTGGCCGGCGTAGATTTCGTTGAACTCCACCTCGGTTTCGATCATCGTGACGTGTTCCAGGGCGCGGACGGCGCCTCGCAGCACATCCAGTTCGGACCCCTGTGTGTCGAGCTTCAAAAAATCGATGGCCAGACCGGTCTGTTCGGCCCACGCGTCCAGGGTGGTGGTTTCCACCTCGATCACTTTGTCGAGAACGATATCGGAGAACCAGGCGTACTTCGGAACCAGGTCCTGCCGCGGCCGGTAGAAGGAGGAGCAGGCCGGCTGCGCGGTGACGTAGAGCGGGCGCTTCCCACTCGACGAATCGAGGGCTTTGGGGACGAATTGCTGTCCGGGAGACAGGCGCGCGAGGCGTTCGCATTCCTCGGGATCGGGATCGAAGCCGACGATCACGGCGCCCGGCAGCGCGCTCCATTTGGAGTCCACGCCCCAGCGGCAGCCTACATCGACAATCACAACAGGTTCCATGAGCTTCGGAGCCTGACCGGCCGTGCCGGTCACCAGGCGCCCGGGTGCCCGTTACGCTCCCGGGATCGCATGAGTGCCGTGAGTGATTGCGGCTCCCGCCCGAAGGGCTGCGGCGATAGCCACCACTTCGGCGATCTCGGGATCGGTTGCCCCGGCCTGCCGCGCTTTCCCCGAGTGAATCTCGATGCAATAAGGGCATTGAGAGCGTCCGGGGCGTTCGCCTCCAGAGTTTTGAGTCTCCCGAGGTTACTCATGCTGTACACGGCACACCTCCTAGGTTGTGAGAAGATCTACGATTGTAACCGACGCGGGGGACTTGCGGCGTCCGCATTCAGCCGTTCCGGGATTCGGCGTGGGCCCCCTCGGCGCCGCCAATGCCAAGGGCTTGCCACATCGCCTGCATGGTGCGGAACGGCCGGGGATCGCTCAACGGCCGGCGGTCCATTTTGTTTGCGGCATACGCAAACGTGGTGCGGGCGTCCATATCGATGAAGATCCAGGAGCAGCCTCCGCCGCCCCAATGGATGGTGTTGGGGTTGGGCAAACGCAGGTCGAGCAGCGGGCCCGGAAGAGCGAAACCCAAACCGAATCGCGCCGGCGGCAGGTGGCTCATCACCAGATCGGGTCCTTCGATCTGCTGCTCCAGTGCCTTGCGGGAACCCGCCTCGGACAGGAAGCGCTTCCCCCGCGCCACTCCTCCATTGGCGAGGATGCTATGGATTCCGGCGATGGAGCGCGCATTTCCATGCCCGTTCACGGCGGGAATCTCTGCGGCGCGCCAGGCTCGGGTGCGGGTGGTGGCGGCGGCGTCGAATGGCATGTTCAGGAAGGTGATCTCCTGGATCTCGCTGAAGACGGGCTTGACGGCGCTCTTGGGCGAAGGCCACGGAATGATGTCGGCCACGCGGGGATCCTCGGAGGCCGGCAGGCCGATGTGGAAATCGGCGTCCAGTGGTTCCCCGATCTGCTCGCGGAACACGGCGCCGAGCGACTTTCCGGTGATTCGCCGCACCACTTCTCCGACCAGAAACCCGAAAGTGACCACGTGATATCCGGACCGGCTCCCCGGTTCCCACAGCGGAGCCTGCGCGGCGAGGAGAGACGTCATCTTCTCCCAGTCGTAGAGATCCTCCGTCGTGAGCGGCTCCCTCCAACCGGAAAGGCCGGAGGAGTGGCTCATCAGGTGGCTGACCTTGATGCGTTCCTTGTCGTTGGCGGCGAATTCCGGCCAATACCTGGCGACGGGCGCATCGAAGTCCAGTTCGCCGCGATCGGCCAGGAGCAGGGCTGTGAGCGCGGTCATGGTCTTGGTAGTGGAAAAGACATTCACGATGGTGTCCCGCTCCCAAGGCCGGGTTTTCGCCTCGTCGGCGAAACCGCCCCACAGGTCGATTATGGTTTCACCCTCCAAAGTGGCGCAGCAGGAAGCTCCTACATCGGCGCCGCTCGCAAAATTCGCCTCGAAGGCATCGCGGACCGGGCTGAATTTGTCCGCGGCGAAGCCGTGGACCGTGGTTTCTGGCATAGCTCTGTCGATGCTACCCCAATTCAGGCCCCAATTCAGGCCTTGGCGCGGTAAGCCTCCCTTCGACGCCTGATAGACTCGTCATTATGCTTCGCCTGTATCTCCGTCTTCCGGTCCTCGCGGGCGGCCTTCTGGCTCTCGCGGGCGGTGCGCAAGCCGCGGTGCGCAGCGTGGAAATCACCGTGCGCACGGCGGTGCTCGATGGCGCTTACGAACGCATCGTGGGGCGGGTCCACTTCGGCCTGAAGCCGGCGCTCGAAGCCAACCGCATCGTCCGCGACCTGGACCTGGCCCCGCTCAACGCCGCGGGAGAGGCGGAGTGCGCCGCCGATTTCGAAATCCTTCAGCCCACCGATGCCGCCAGGCGAAACGGAACCGTGCTGTTCGAAGTTTCCAACCGCGGCGGCAAGGGTATGCTGAGCCGGTTCGACTTCGCCCGCGGCGCCAACGATTTCGGAGACCAGTGGACCATGAAGCAGGGCTTCACGCTGGCATGGCTGGGATGGGAATGGGATATCCCCGCGGCCAACCGCGGTGCGCTGCACTTCACCGCCCCGCACTATCGCGCCGGCGCGCCCTCCGACGGCCTGGTGCGCTCCGAATTCACGCCCGAAAAGAGCGTGACCAGCATGCCGCTGGGCGACCGCAATCAGGACGCCATCCCGGTGGGCAAGGCGGTTGCCCTGTACGTTCGCGACGGCACGGACGCCCAGGCGCGGCTCATTCCGCCACGGCAGTACACGCTGGGGGCCGATGGCCGTTCCGTGGAGATGGCCGGCGGCTTCGAAGCCGGCATGCTCTACGAATTCGTCTACCAGGGGAAGGACCCGGTGGTGGCCGGCGCGGGCCTGGCCGCCGTGCGCGATTTCATTTCCTTCCTCAAATATGGCGGCGAGGCCGGCGGCTGGAGCGGCGCGCGGCCTTGGGTGAAGCGGGCCATCGGCTTCGGCATTTCGCAGAGCGGGCGCTGGCTGCGCGAGTTCGTCTACGACGGATTCAACGCCGATGAGAGCGGCCGCCAGGTCTTCGACGCGGTGTGGGCCGACGTGGCCGGCGCCGGGCGCGGCAGCTTCAACTTCCGCTACGCGCAGCCCTCGCGCGATGGATGGCCGTACCTCAACGTCTTCTACCCCACCGACGTGTTTCCGTTCACCGATACCGTGGAAACCGATCCCGTGACCGGCAAGACCGGCGGCCTGCTGGACCGCGCGCGGGCGGCGCGGGTCGCTCCGCGGATGTTCCTCACCAACGACTCTTCGGAATATTGGGGGCGCGCGGCGGCGCTCATCCACGTCACCGCCGATG
Source organism: Bryobacteraceae bacterium (assembly GCA_030038565.1). Taxonomy (GTDB): domain Bacteria; phylum Acidobacteriota; class Terriglobia; order Bryobacterales; family Bryobacteraceae; genus JOPF133. The sequence continues at coordinate 4,335 of JASHSS010000081.1, read as the reverse complement.
GCCGGGCGGACGCGCCCATTTCGCCCGAGACGCGCATCTACTTCATCGCCGGGGTGCAGCACTTTCCGCGCGCGCTGCCGCTCGTGAAGCAAGGCACCGCCTACGACATCAACGTGGTGGATCACCGCCCCGTGCAACGGGCCCTGCTGGCGGATCTGGAAGCCTGGATCGAGGATGGCGTGGCGCCTCCGGATTCAGCCTATCCGCGGATTGCCGGCGGCCAGTTGACCGGTCTGGCGGGCCTGCGCTTTCCGGCCCTTGAAGGCGTGCGGACGCCGCAGCATCCGCGGGTGGCCCGGCGGCTGGATTTCGGCCCGGATTTCGAATCGCGCGGCGTGATCCTCACCGAGCCGCCCAAGGTGACGGGCGCATTTCCGGTGCTCGTGCCACAGGTGGATGCCGATGGAAACGATCTCGGCGGCGTGCGCCTGCCGGAGGTGGCGGTTCCGCTGGCCACGCTGACCGGCTGGAACCTGCGGGCGCCCGAGCGCGGCGCGGCCCAGGAGCTGGCGGAGTTCTACGGGTCCACCTTCCCGCTGGAGAAGACCAGGGAGGCGCGCCTGAAGGCTCACGATCCGCGCCTCTCGATCGCCGAGCGCTACACCGGCCGCGAGGAGTATGTGGAGCGCGTCACCCGCGCCGCCGACGATCTGATCCGCCGACGATTCGTGCTGCCCCAGGATCGCGATTTCGTGATCCAGCGCGCCGGGCAGTTGTGGGATGCGCTGGCGCGGTAGGGGGGATGAGGCGTGATCCCCGCAGCGGCTTGGTTCGCGCGATCATGGTTCCTGAGGCCCCTCACCGTGCGCGCCGGCAGTTCGCCGCCGAGCCCGGCGGAATCGCCCGAGCCGCTACGGAAACTGCGCAGTGTTGAGCCATACGCTCATCCGGGCTGGCTTTCGCCAACGGCCACGGCGTGGCCTTCAGCCGGCCGTAACTCCTTGATTCGACGATCTCGAATTTTCCGAAACGGCCAAACCGTGGCCGTTTGGCCGCGGAACCGCGCTCGACCGGCCGCTATTCCATCACCCACAGCACGATGCGCGAGCCATCCGTGCCGCCGAAGTACACCCGCTCGAAGGCCTTCTGAAAATCGCTCGAGAGGGCCTTGGGAATCTCCATGAACTTCTGCGGGTTGCGGTCCGTCAGCGGAAACCAGGAACTTTGCACCTGCAGCATGAGGCGATGTCCCTGGCGCCAGGTGTGCGCGATGTCCGGCAGATAAAACGTAATCCGGTCCGGCTGGTTCGGCGCGAACGGCACGGGCTTCTCAAAGCTCTTGCGGAACTTACCGCGGAACGGCTCGCCGCGGATCAGTTCCTGGTATCCGCCCATGGGCGTGGCATTCGGCGCGGGCGGGGCGCCGGGAACGGCGTTGTAGTCCGGATAGTCGCCCGGAAAAACGTCGATCACCTTCACGTCGAAATCCGAGTCCGTCCCGGAGGTCGAGACCTTCAGATCCACCTGGATCGGTCCCCATACCGTCACGTCGCGGTCCAGGGGATCGGTCTTGAAGACCAGCACATCGGGGCGCTGGGCGGCGAAGCGCTGGTCCTCGGTCATATAGGTATTGAGGATTCCCAGGACAATGCGGCCGACATAGGGCACCGGCCGGGCGGGGTCCGAGAGGTACTCTTCGAATCCCGACTCGGCGGCGAGGCTCCAGCCCAGTTTGCCGTGCGCATCCAGAAACGCTTCGGTGGGTTTGGCTTCACGCGGCGGCCAGGATTCGAAGCGGCGCCACTGGTTGAGACCGGTTTGAAATACCCACGCCTTGGGAAACTTGCCCTCGCCGCGGCCCTTCAGGTAATAGAGGAAGAACGGGAACTCGATGCGCTCGCGGTAGTAGGCTCCGGTCTTGGAGCCGAAGTTGATGTTGCCCAGGCGGTCGCCATCGCCGCGCGCGAAGCCGCCGTGGTTCCACGGACCCATCACCAGCATGTCGGCCGGGGGCGTGTTGTGCTCCATGAAATCGAACTGCCGCAGCAGCCCCTGCGGATCTTCGGTGTCGTACCAGCCGCCCACCAGCATGACCGCCGGCTTGACCGCCTTCAGGTGCTTCCAGATGGCGCGCGACTGCCACTCTTCGTCGTAGGTGGTGTGGTCGATATTCATGTTCCACATGGGCTGCTGGTGCTTGAAATACTTCTCGTCGGCATTGGCCAGCGATCCCAGGCTGAGATAGAAGTCGTAGCCGTCCGGGGTGCCGTAATCGAAGGGGAGCGCGCGCGGAGGCGGCGCGGGATCGCCCTCGCGGTTGCGGAATCCCATGTAGAAGCTGAAGCGGTGCGCCAGCATGAAAGCGCCGTTGTGGTAGACGTCGTCGCCCATGTAGTAATCGGTTACGGGAGCCTGCGGGGCCACGGCCACCAGCGCGGGATGCGCGTCGATCATGCCCGCGGTGGCGTAGAATCCCGGCTGCGAGATGCCGTACATGCCCACCTTGCCGGTGTTGCCCGGAAGGTGGTGCACCAGCCAGTCGATGGTGTCGTAGGTATCGGTGCTCTCGTCGGTGTCGCGGGGACCGTTCTTCACCGCCTTCTGGGGGCGGATGGTGACGAAATCGCCCTCGCTCATGAAGCGCCCGCGTACGTCCTGGTAGGCGAAGATGAATTTCTCGCGCTCGAACAATTCGGAGGGACCCAGGTTGGCTCGGTACTGGTCGGCGCCATAGGGAGCCACGTTGTAGCCGGTGCGCTCCAGCAGGATCGGATAAGTGCGGCCGTCGGTGAAGACGTCTTTGGGAATGTAGACCGAGGTAAACAGCTTCACGCCGTCGCGCATGGCGATGCGGTATTCGAACTTGGTGTAATTCTCGCGGATGAAGAGGGCGCGGGCGGCGGGCGCGGCAGGCGAGGCGGCGGGGACGGCGCCCCGACCCGGGGCCGCAGCCGGCTGGGCCGGCAACAGCGAGGCCCCCTGGGCCGCCAACAGAAAGACAAGCGGAATGCGCATGGAGCAGATTCTAACCCACGGACGGAGGCGGCAGAATCGCCTGCGTCACCAACAAGGGTCAACAACACGGCCAAGTGGAGTAGAGTCGCCGTCTCACCAGGGGTCCGATTTCGGGACGTTGCACAAAGGTTTTGCAACGGGTTCGATTGATTCTTTCCGGCTTGTTTTTTCGCTCCTGGTCCGTTTGGACCCAACGCTCGCGAGAAATCGGCTCCACGGGAATTGAGGGTATTGCGTCGACGTTTGTGTAGGAGGAGTTGGGTATGGTGCGATTGTGGGTGTTTTGGGCCTTACCGCCTTACTGAGCGCAACGGTTCGCAACTGTTAAATCGAGCCGAGTTGAGGCTGGCTCCTATGCAAAACGCGATCCTGTCGATTACGGTAAGGTCCGTACTTGCGATTCCTATCGCGACCTGTGCAGGAATCGTCCAGCAGGCGACGACCATCCAGGCACAGTCACGGACTGCAGCGGTTACAAAATGGGAAGTGGTTTCGGTCAAACCATGCAAAAGTGAACCCAGCGGAGAGCAAGCTGCGGAGCCACTCGATAAGTCTCCCAACAGAATCAGACTCTCCTGCTATTCTCTCCATGATCTGATCCAAACCGCCTATGTTTTTTTCGCGGGCGGCCATTTGACGGGCAATCATGCTGGCAGTGTGCCGATTGAGAAGCTTCCTGGCTGGACCGACTCGGAGCGTTATACCGTTGACGCGAAGGCAGAGGGATCCCCCGGTCAGATGGTGATGCGGGGACCGATGCTCCAGGCGCTGTTGGAAAGCCGATTTGCACTGAAGGTTCGATCAGAGATGCATAACGAACTGGCCTACGCTTTGATGCCCGGAAAGAGCGGCCTCAGGGTACGGCCTTTCGTGGGAAGCTGCACTCCAGAGAATCCGCTCTCCCCGGCCCTAACACCGGACCTAGAACGGCTTAAGGACACTTGCCCCAGGGACCAGCAGGATTGGCCGATGAATTTGGACGCATTTGCTTGGTGGTTAGGCACCATCACCATGCGTCGGATCGATGCGCCGGTTGTCAATAGTACAGGCATTAACGGGTACTTTCGTTTCAACTTCAAGCCTTTTATCGCGTTGAACGCCCCTAAACCCGGAAGTTACAGTCTGCCTTATGTAGACCCTGATCAGTTCATGGAGTCTGTGCGCAACGCTTTGGAGGACGTTGGCCTAAGGCTGGTGGCCACGAAAGCTCCGCGTCGACGTCTCGTCATCGACCACGTGGAGAGGCCCACCGAAAACTAACAGCGCGCCGACCCGGAGTTTACAGTCGGCGGCCATTTTCCAGGAAAGTGGGTTTTTGGAAACTTGCTGTCTCTACCGTCTCAAATTTGGTAGATTTTGAGACCTTCGCCGGGGGCAATC
>JASHSS010000080.1 GCA_030038565.1 Bryobacteraceae bacterium | reverse complement strand
CGCGGCCGATTTCTCCGCCGGTCCCAATACCGGTCCGGCGATTGCGTGCGTACTGGATTCCGGCAACCTGACCCATGTGGGCGCGGTTACAGGCTTCCAGTTGATCACCATCCTGGGCGCCAATCTAGGGCCGGCCACCGGCGTGGTGGCGCCGGACGGCATCGACCCGGCGCTCGCCGGCGTGTCGGCGACCTTCGACGGCGACAACCCCGCGCAACTGCTCTACGTTTCTTCCACCCAGATCAACCTGGCCGTGCCGCTACCGCTTCCTTCGCGCGCGGTAACTGCCTGGCCTACGGCCACCGCGATGCAGTTAAACATAAACGGCACCACTGTGGAACGCCTGTTTCCGTACATTCTGAATAACCTGAGCCTGTTCGCGAACCTCGCAGGCGGCCAGAGCTCGTGTGCCGGCGCCAGCCCGAGCAACCAGGGATATACGCCGGTGGCGAACAATGCCGATGGCACGCCCAACTCCTGCGCCAACCCCGCTCCGGCGGGGACCACCGTATCGTTCTACATGCACGGCGTTGGCGCGATTCAACTGGGATTCCCGCCGGTGCAGCAAATCGCCGACTTATCGGCCACCGTGGGGTATTGCTCGGCACAGGTGACCAGCGCGGCTTTGGTTGGCGACTTCGTCTACCAGGTGAATGTGGCCATGCCCGCTGCGCCCTCGGTCTGCACCGGGTTACCCGGGACAACTCCGGAATATCAGTTTTCGGTGACCTTCAATTACAACGGCACGCCGGCCGGACCGTTTATCGTGCCCGCCCCCGGCTCCCTGAGCGTGAATTTCGCGCCCGGAGACCCTATGACGATGATGGTGTACGTGAAGCCGTAAACTAGGGGGAGCCTCCACACCTGTGGCCCCCTGTCGTGTGCGTTACCGCTAATCCTCGCATGATATGCTGAACCTACAGGAGCAAATCCATGACTCGACGCGATTCTCTCCGATGGGTTGCCGCCGGGGCGGTAGCCGCCGCGAATACCTGGACCGCCACCGCCGCCGGAGATGCCACTGACCGGGAACGGCGCATGAAGTGGTGGCACGAAGCCCGTTTCGGCATGTTCATCCACTGGGGCCTTTATAGCGTCTTGGGGCGCCACGAATGGGTGATGGAAGACGAAGGCATTCCGGTGGCCGAGTATGAGCTGCTCGCCAAGCGCTTCAAGCCCCGCCCTAACGCCGCCCGCGATTGGGCCCGCCTGGCCAAACAGGCCGGCCAGAAGTACATGGTGATGACCACCAAACACCACGAGGGCTTCTGCAACTTCTCCACCAAGCTCACCAACTACTGCGCTCCCCAGCAGGGCCCCGGCCGCGACCTGGTGAAGGAATACGTGGAGGCCGCCCGCGCCGAAGGCCTGCGCGTGGGTTTCTACTATTCGCTGATGGACTGGCATCACCCCGATGGCGCCCGCTGCGCCACCGACGAGGCCGCCCGGCGACGCTTCGTCGATTATATCCACGGCCATGTCCGCGAGCTGCTCACCGACTATGGCAAGATCGACGTGCTGTGGTACGACGTGAGCTGGCCACTCACCAAGGAAGGCTGGGAGTCGGAAAAGATGAACGCCATGGTGTTCCAGCTTCAGCCGGACATCATCGTCAACAACCGCAACGGCTTGGAGGGCGACTTCGCCACCCCCGAGCAGCGCATTCAGGCCGAGAAGCGCGCCTGGGAATCCTGCATGACCATGAACGACAGTTGGGGCTACCAGGCGGCCGATGACAACTGGAAAAGTCCCAAGACCATCGTGCGCAACCTGGTCACCTGCGCGCACGGCACCGGCAATTACCTGCTGAACATCGGCCCCAAGCCGGATGGTTCGATCCCCGAGGAATCCGTCCGCATCCTGACGTCCGTAGGGAAGTGGATGGACCGCAACGGCCCGTCGATTTATAAAACCGACCTCTGCCAGCCGGGCCGTTCGAATTATGCCGGCTTCTCGCGCGACGGCAACACCCTCTACATGCACGTGCATTTCTGGCCCGGCGAAACGGTGGCGCTGGCCGGCCTGATGAACAAGGTGAAATCCGCGCGCCTGCTGGCCACCGGCCAGGAAGTGAAATTCAACCAGGAAGAGTTCCGCGTACGCTTCACCGGGCTGCCCTTGAAGGCCCCCGACGATCCCGTCACCACCCTGGCCATCGAGTTGGATGGCGATCCCAACCAGAACACCGACCACGTCCGCAAAGACCGCCCGCGGCGCGGCGTAGGCGTTTAGATCAGGCGTATAGACCGGCCCGTTCTCACACCTCGACCTTGTAGTTCAGCGCGTGCTCGTCGCCGGGCAAACCGCGGAACCCCCAGTTATGCCGGGGAGTTTCGAAGATGGTGATCTCCAGGTCCGCGGGCGCGATGCCCAGTTCGGATTCAAAACGCGCGAACAGCAGGCGGATCAGGCGCTTTTTAGCTTCCACGCTGCGCCCCTCGAACATGCTGAATTCCAGGATGGTATAGCGCGGCGACCGGCCCGCGGGATAGAGAAACTCGCCCTCTTCCAGCGGGAAGAAGCGGTGCGCCCGTTTGTCCGCGGGGTACTCCAGCGCCTCCATCACGCAGGCGTGAATCACCTCGGAGACCTGCGGAATCACCGGCCCGAGCTGACTCCGAAGGCCGAAAATCTTGACTTGCGACATGTCCCAGTCTAAATCGCGCCGGGGCAGTTTCCCACAATCCCCTGCGCGCGCACCGCATACAATCGAAGAGGATGGTCTACACCTGCTACGAAATGGTGCGCGATTGCCGCGCCGACCGGCCGGAGGGCTGGGCTTATTTCCTCGCCAACTACGTGCCCGTGATCCGCAACCTGCTGGGGCATTACGGGGGATCCCAGGCGCCCCCGGTGGAAGACTTGCTGGCAAGTCTCCGCAAACCCGAATCCAGCCTCTTCGCCAGCCTGGACCCGGCCCCCGAGCGCTGGTTCGTCGGTGAGTTGCGACAGAAGGTCCTGGAAAGCCTGAAGATTGCCGGGCCGCCGTCCCCGCTCGACCTGGAAATCCTGGCCGCCGCCTTTAATCCGCTGACTCTCGTCGAAAAGCAGGCCACCTGGCTGGAAACCATGGGGTATGCCCCGCGCGAAGCCGGGGTCCTGCTGCGCATGGCGCCCACCACCATCGAGAAGATCCGCGCCCGCGCTGCGGAACTGCTGCGCATCGCCCTGGACACCTGGTCGAGCAGCCTGCTGGCGGAAAACGGACTCGCCCTCGGATGGGCGGCCGCGGCGGCCCAAACACCCGATTGCCTGCCTTCCAAAACCTTCCTCGACATGCTGGACGGCCGCAGCACCTGGCGCACCCGCGAACAGATCGAGCGCCATGCCACCGCCTGCTGGCACTGCATCGATCATTTCTGCCGCATGGCCGAAGTGATCCACCTGCTGCGCGGAATCCAGCCGCTCTCCGAAGCCGAGTTGGAGCCGTTCCGCAAACTGCTGGGCCTTCGCGACGAGAAACCCGGCGGTTGGAAGAGGTTGTTGGGCCGGACTGGGCTAATGTAGAGAGAGGAGGGCTTATGAGCGTCTCACGTCGCGAGTTTTTGGAGACCGCCGCGGTAGGCAGCCTGGCGGCTGGTTCCTTGTTGGCCGATGGCAGCAGCGCCGGCATGCCCACGCGGGTCCTGGGCAAGACCGGAGCGCGGGTATCCATCCTGGCCATGGGCGGCGGCAGCCGTTTTCTCCAGTATCCCGAGGACCAGGCGGCCGAGGCGGTCCACAAGGCTCTCGATCTGGGCGTCACCTACATCGATACCTGCGACGATTACGGCCCCAACCACCTCTCCGAGCGGCGCATCGGGGCCGCCATCAAGGGCCGCCGCGACCGCATCTTCCTGGCCACCAAAGTCACCACTCGCGATCCCGGCGATGTGCCCCGAGTGGTCGAATTGAGCCTCCAGTCGTTGCAGGTGGATCATGTGGACCTGCTGCACATCCACTCGCTCACCGAAGAGGATGACCTGGCGCGTGTGGAGGCCAAAGGCGGCGTCCTGGACCAGGTGCGCAAATTGCGCGACCAGAAAATGACCCGCTTCATCGGCGTGACCAGCCACACCAATCCCTCGGTGCTGGCCCAGGCGCTGGAGCGGCACGATTTCGATTGCACCCAGATGGCCCTGAACGCCGGCACAGTGGCCATGAAAAGCGGCCCCGGCGGCAAAATGGTGCCCAATCCGGCCATGCAGGCCAGTTTCGAGACCGTGGCCCTGCCCGTCGCGGTGCGCAAGAAAATGGGGATTCTGGGAATGAAAGTGTTCGCCCAGGATGCCCTGATCGGGCAGGCGGGCCCCGACAAACTGCTCTATTACACGCTCTCCCTGCCCATCACCGCGGCGGTCGTGAGCATGCCCAAGTTCGAGCACATCGAGCAGAACACCCGCTTGGCCAAGGCCTTCCGCCCGCTCTCCCCGGCCGAAATGAAGGATCTCTCTACGCGCCTGTCGCAGAAAAACAAGGAAGCGCTCGACCGCTTCTTCCGCCATCACGTGGACGCCTGAGCCGCGACCGCGGTGGTACCGCCGCTTGCTGACGGTCGAACAAGCCACCGCCCCGCGCCGCCTGTCAGGCGGAAGTCTCGTGCCCCCTACACTCCGCGCACGGGCAGATCTCCCGGAAATGCTCGTATGAGTAAATCCCGGTGGAGTGGCCATCGCTCCAGTTGATGCGAATGGCGTAGTTGCCCACCGGCTCCACGCCCAGCATTTTCAGCGTGGGCTTGTACATCTGGAATGGATTTGCGGCTTCCGGTTGGCGCGGCGGCGTGCCGTGCGCGCCGGTGCACGCGGCGCAGGGACATTTGTCGCGCAGATACTGCAGCCCGTACTCGCTGTGATGGCCATCTTTCCAGTCGATCTTGATGCCTTTGGACTTGGAAATGGCGATGTGTTCTGGGTCGGTCGAAAATGCCATGTTCAGTTGAAAAGCCGCTCCACGTCGCGCACGCCGGAAATGCGCCGCATGGCGGAAACCAGTTTCTCGAGCTGCTTCTTGTCGCGCACGTCCACCGTCATTTCCACCACCCCGCCGTCGTGGTCCAGCGCCCCGCGCGCCTCCAGGCTACGGATGTTGGTGCTCTCGTCGGAGAGCACGCCGGTGAGCTGGTTGAGCATGCCGGGCCGGTCGTCGGTGTGGACCGTAATGCGCACGGGAAAGGCGTCATCGGCGGCGCGCGCCCATTCCACTTCGATCTTGCGCTCCACATCGTACATCAGGTTCTGCACATTGGGGCACATTTTGGAATGCACTGCCACGCCCTTGCCGCGCGTCACGTAGCCCACAATGGATTCGCCGCGAATCGGATTGCAGCATTTGGCGCGGTACACCAGCAGGTCGTCCGAGCCGCGCACCTTGATCACCGCGTCGCCATCCTCGCGGCGCCCCGGCGCGTTCGGCGGCAGATAAGACGGCGAGGACGTCTCCGCGGCAGCCGGCCGCGTCTCCGCTGGTTCGTCTTTCACCGCTCCCGGCGCGATCTTGCTCAGCACCTGCCGCGCCGAAAACTTCCCGTAGCCGAGCGCCGCGTGCAGATCCTCCATTTTGCTGTAGCCGTACTCGGAAGCCACCCGCTCCATATCGCCGCGGCTGAATTTTCCGAGCTGCACCCCCAGCCGGCGGGACTCTTTGTCCAGGTACTTCTGCCCGATTTCAATCGCCTTGGCGCGTTCGTTGGCGTTGATTACGTGCTTGATTTTGTTGCGCGCGCGCGAGGTCTTGACGAACGCCAGCCAGTCCTTGCTCGGCTCATGGCCCGGCTGGGTCATGATCTCGACAATGTCCCCGTTGTGCAGCGGAGAGCGCAGTGGCACGATCCGCCCGTTGACCTTGGCGCCCACGCAGGTGTGGCCCACATCCGAGTGAATGGCGTAGGCGAAATCGATGGGCGTCGCGTCGCGCGGCAGAACCAGCACCTTCCCGCGCGGCGTGAAGGTGTACACTTCCTCCGGGTACAGATCCACCTTCAGCGTGGACATGAATTCGGTGGAATCCTGCACATCGCGCTGCCATTCCACCAGGTGCCGCAGCCAGGCGATTCGCTGGTCGTCGGCCGCCGGGCCCTTGCGCCCCTCCTTGTATTTCCAGTGCGCCGCGATGCCCTCTTCGGCGATGCGGTGCATCTCCTCGGTGCGGATCTGCACCTCGAAGGTCTGTCCGTGCGGCCCTACTACCGAAGTGTGCAGCGACTGGTACAAGTTGGGCCGAGGTATGGCGATGAAATCCTTGATCCGCCCCGGAATCGGACGCCACTTGTTGTGAATCACGCCCAGCGCCGCGTAACAGTTCTTTACCGAATCGGTGACGATCCGAAACGCCAGCAGGTCGTAGACCTGGTCCACCGTGATCTTCTGCCGGCGCAGCTTCAGAAATACCGAGTAGGGGCGCTTCACGCGGCCGTCCACGCGCGCCGGAATGGCCTCGTGGCGCAGTTCCGATTCCACCGTCTGGCGGATCTCCGCCAGGAACTCCTCGTTCGAATGGCGCCGCGACTCGATGGCCTGCACGATATCCCGGTACGCGTCCGGCTCCAGGTATTGGAAGGCCAGATCCTCCAGTTCGCTGCGCACCTTGCCCATTCCCAGGCGGTGCGCGATGGGCGCGTAGATCTCGATGGTTTCGCGGGCGATCCGCTCGCGTCGCTCGGCGTTCAGGAACCCCAGCGTGCGCATGTTGTGCATGCGGTCGGCCAGCTTCACAATGATGACCCGGATATCCTCCACCATCGCCAGCAGCATCTTGCGGAAGCTCTCCGCCTGCCGGTCTTCGGCCGAGAAGAAATCCAGCTTGCTCAGCTTGGTCAGGCCGTCCACGCAGCGCGCTACTTCCTCGCCGAACTCCTTGCGCACCTGCTCCACCGTGACGCTGGTGTCCTCCACCACGTCGTGCAGAAGGCCGGTGACCATACCCACCAGGTCCATCCGCATTTCCGCCAGGATGTGGGCCACCAGGATGGGGTGCACCATGTACGGCTCGCCGGAATCGCGGCTCTGCCCTTCATGGCACTTGCTGGCGAATCGAAAGGCGCGTTGCAGGATGCCGAGGTCGTCGTTGGGACGGTATTCGCGGATCTTGGCCTCGAGTTCGCGGTAGAGGCGCTCTACTTGATCGGGAGGGGACTCTGAGGACACGGATTCCGAAAGACTGGCGGATTCGGAGGCCATCATTCATTATACCAACCACATGCGCAGCCCCGCGCTTCGCATCGGAGCGCGCATACCGAGCCTTCTTTACTCGGTCTCGGGTGTGGGCGAGCGTGACCAGGAGCCATATACTCGTACCAGTTCGGTGCTCGACCGGTAGCGTCCGGTCCAGTTCTCCTCCCAGTCGCAAAGTCGGGTGAACATCAGCACAAGAATGTCGGGCCTGCAGTTAAAGAGCACGATTGGAGGAACTCCCGGGTCGGTCCTCTCGCTGATGAACCGGCGCATGCCGATAACTTCCAGGTCACCGTAGCGCTCGATGTTCATGATGTGGTCCGAGCCGGCTTCGGCTCGTACCAGGTCAGCCTCCTCAACCATGAGACTGTCAGCCGGCAATCCCTCTTCCTTCAGTTGCGCGATGCGGGCACGCTGGTCGGCTATAAGTTGCTCACGTAAGGTCATCACACCCACCCATGTGCCGCTATAGCGGACCCGCACCCCCCAGTCGATAGATGCCGCGATGGAAACCCGTCGGCTACTTGGGTGAATCGGTAGTAATACCGCCCTGCGGCTGGGCCTTCTTCTCGGCGTTGGCCTTCTTGGTGGCCAGCGATTTCTGCACCCAGTCGTCCGCCACCTGCACCTGCTTCTGGTAGTCTTCCTTGGTGTCCGCCAGGTCCGCACGCTCACGCACCAGAAGATTCTCGTAGGCCATGGCGTCATCACGGGTGGGGTCGATCTGCAATGCCTTGTCCAATGCCTGCAATCCGGCGTCGATCATGGGGCCGTACTTGGATTTCAAATCCTCCCGGACCTTCTTATCCTTGATCGGACCGGGATCTTCCGGCTTCATCCCCAGGTTGGCGCGCGCCGTCCCGTAGATCGGGTACCACTTGGACCAGGTGATGAATCCAATACTGTAGTAGGCGTCTACATTGTTCGGGTCCACCGAGATCAGCTTCTCGTACCACTGCTGCGCATCGTCCCATTTCTTCTGGTTGAGGTACAACGAGGCGATCGAAGCCAGCGCCACCTTATCTTTGGGGTTCTGCTCCAGCACCTTCATGAACTGGTCGTGAGCGGCCTGCGCCATCTGGTCGTTCTCGGGCGATTCGGCGCCCGGGATGTACTGCTGCATGTAAGCGGTCGCCAGGTAGAGCCGCGCCGCCGCGAAGCCCGGGTCCAGTTCCACGGCCCGCTTGAAGCTCTCCACGGCTTCCGGATACTGCGCGTTCTTGAAGGCCTGCACGCCCTTGTTCAGCTGGTCGCGAGACTGCAGTTGCCGGCAGCTTGTGCCGAGAACCGCCAACGCGGCCACGGCCACCATCAACGTCCACTTTTGAACCCGCATAAGTTACTGTCCGGCCTCCACCTTGGCGGTCATCAGCCCGACCTTATCGATGCCCGCCCCGTGCGCGATATCGATCGCCTTCGCCACCCACAGGAAATCCAGGGACGGATCGCCTTTGACGAACACCACCCGCTCCGCGCGCGTTTTGAAAACCTCTTCCAGACGCGAACCCAGGTGAGCTTCGTCGATGGGATCCTGGTTGATCAGCATGGAGTGATCGGCATTTACGCTGATCACCACGGTGCGCTGATCGGACTGGTTCGGAGGTTGGTTCGGCGGAGGTGGCTGCGGCACGAGCGCCTCCAGGCCTTTCGGCGTCAAGGGCGTGATCACCATGAAGATGATGATCAGCACCAGCAGGACATCAATCATCGGCGTCATATTGATATCGGATTTCGGACCGCCGTGTCCGCCTACTGCCATTCCCATAAAAATTACTCCTTAAGCGCCGCGCTCCCCGCGGCGCCTCTAATAAATCCGCCTCAAAAACTCCTATTGCCCGGACGGCGCTGCGCCGCCCGCGGCCGGGTGAGTCTCTTGAATCTGCTCGGTAAGCAAACCGACGTTGTCCACTCCCGCCGCACGCAGGTTGTCCACCACATCCACTACCTTTTCGTAGCGGGCGCGCGCATCCGCCTTGATGAACACCGTCTTGTCCAGACGGTTGGTCAGCAGGTCTTTCACCTTCGGAGGCAGATCGTCTGGCGGCAATTGAGTGGTATTCAGATAGGTCTTTCCGTCGCGCGTGACAGCCACCACGATGGCGTCGCTCTTATCGGCCGCCTGCATCGCGATGGGATTGTGGGTCTTCGCCAAATCCACGCTCACGCCTTTGGACAGCATGGGAGTGATGACCATGAAGATGATCAGCAGCACCAGCATCACGTCCACCATGGGCGTGACATTGATGTCCGCCATGGTCTGAGGGACCTTGGGTTGTCTCGTTACGGGCATTCGATTTCTCCCCGGATCACGATAACGGCCAAAGTTGGAGCCCGCCGGCGGCGTCCGCCCATGGCGTGCCGGCCCGCAGGCTCCTTCCTCAACTCGCCGGATCCGATTTCTCTAGCGCGCCCTCGCTACTTGCGTGCCGAGGCGCCGCGCTGCGACCGCTTCAGGAAGTAGTCGATCAATTCGGAACTGGAATTCCCCATCTCCACGTCGAAGGCCTCAATCTTGTTGGTGAAGAAGTTGTACATCCAGACCGCCGGGATAGCCACGAAAAGTCCGATAGCCGTGGTCACCAGGGCTTCCGAAATGCCACCGGCCACCGCTCCCAGACCGGTCGACTTCTCGGTCGAAATTCCCTTGAACGCATTGATGATGCCCGCGACCGTCCCGAACAGTCCCACGAAGGGGGCCGTCGAACCGATGGTCGCCAGGCCGCTGACGCCGCGCTTCAGCTCGGCGTGCACGATCGCCTCGGCGCGTTCCAGGGCGCGCTTCGAAGCTTCGATTTCCTCGCCCGGAATCTCCGAGCTGATCTGGTGGGCCTGGAATTCCTGAAGGCCCGCTACCACCACCTTGGCAAGATGGCTCTTCTTGTAACGATCCGCGATCTTGACGGCTTCGTCGAGCTTGCCTTCACGCAGCGCTCCGGCGACCGCCGGCGCAAACTGGCGCGACTGTTTCCGGGCCGCGCTGTAGGCCATCAAACGGTCGATCATCACGCCGATGGAATACGCCGACATGATAAACAGGCCGATGACGACCGCTTTGGCGAGCGCGCCCATCTGTGCCCACAGGTGTACCGGATCCCAACCTACGCTACCAGAGTCCTGGAGCAAAAAAAGCGACCAAACATGCACGTGCAGATGCAAAAACATTGTTGTCTCTCTCTCCTGCGAGTTGAATTGTTACTTCTTACCGACGTTCCAGCGGGATCGCCGGGTTACTACTGACTCAACGTAAAGTTCACGTCGATGGTGGTTTGCACCTCCACCGGCTCACCATTCAGCAGCGTCGGCTTGTAACGCCACTGTTTCACCGCGTCGAGCGCCGCCTGCACCAGTAGCGGGTGGCCTCTCACCACGGTAAGATTTTGGACCGTGCCGTCCTTGCCGATGATCGCGTTCAACTCCACCGTGCCCTGGATGCGCGCCTGCTTGGCCAGCGGAGGATACATCGGGTGCGGCTGGGAAATCAGCATCGCCTGCTGCACATTGCCGCCCACCTTGATGCGCTGCGGAGTAGCTTCCTTCTTGACCACCGGCGGAGGAGGCGGAGGAGGCGGCGCCGCGCTCGGCACCGATCCGATAATCCCGCCCAGCACGCCGCCCATGGCGCCGCCCGGTACGCCGCCCGGTACGCCGCCGACCACCCCGCCCACGCCCGTCGAAGGCGGCAGCTCTTCTTCCTTAATTACCGCGATCTCTTTGGGGATGACTTTGGGCGCCATCAGTTTGCCGGCGTCGAACTGGCGCGGAATCACGTGCACCACTTTCACCGGAGGCGCGGCCGCCGGAGGCGGTGGCGGCGGAGGCGGTGGCGGAGGCGCCACCAGGAAGCTGGTGAGGGTGGCCATCGGGAGCACGTCAAACCAGATCATCGGGATGATCACCAGCACGGTGAGGAAGACGATCTGCGCAATGAAGGCGACCATGACCGTCCAGGTTTTCTTGGTAGTTCCAACCCCTACGAATGTTTGCTCAAACATGCAACGCTTCCTTTCTTCCGTCCGCGCCGCCCCGCCCATCCCGGGACTTCGCGGCGAGTTCTAGAACCAACCGGCCGCCCTCCTCTGTTACCGGGCCGCCTTCGTGGGAGCCTTCCGGACGGCTTCGGCGCGCGTCGCCGTCACCGCCGGAGAAGTCCTTTTCCTCCGCGTATCCGAATAATTGTGCCAGAACAACACGATCGGACTGGCCACAAACACCGAAGAGTATGTCCCCACGATAATGCCACAAACCAGTGCAAACGAAAAGCCGTGCAACACCGGACCGCCAAACAGGAACAGCGCGATCACCGTCAGGAACGTCAACCCCGAAGTCATCACCGTCCGGCTCAGCGTCTGGTTGACCGCCCGGTTCATCACCTGCTCGAGCGGCTCCCGCCGCGAGATCTTCAGGTTCTCCCGGATGCGGTCGAAAATCACGATCGTGTCGTTCATTGAGTAGCCCACCAGGGTCAGCAGGGCCGCGATCACGGTCATGTCGATCTGCTCGTTGAAAATCGAAAACAACCCTACCGTAATGAGCGTGTCGTGGAAGCAGGCGATGACCGCGCCCAGCCCGTAAATCCACTCGAACCGGAAGGCGATGTACACCAGCATCCCGCCCAAGGCGTATAAGGTGGCCAGCACGGCCTTGGTCCGCAGCTCCTTCCCCACCTTCGGTCCCACCATCTCCACCTGCACCACGTGGTACGGCGACAGGTAACACTCTTGTTGAAGAGTGTTCATAATACCAGGATTCATGCCCGGCGCGGATGCAATTTGGCTGAAATTGGTAATCAGACCCGAATAGCTCCGGTCCCGAACGTCCATAACCCCCTTGGCCAGCGCCTGAATCTGCTGTTCGCTCATCGGCACTCCCGCCCGCGCCAGCGGGTCCCGCAACTTGTCGGCCAGCGTCTCCGCGCTGATGTTGTTCAGGTCCGCCTTCCCCCCACTCTGTCCGAACGTCGAGCTGAGTACCTGTTCCATCGCCTGGCGGTTGATGTTCAACTGCTTTTCATCGGCCAGTTCGGTGCCGATTTGCGCCTCATTCTGCCCCGTCGCCCCGGTGAAATTCTGAACGCTTACTTCCCCCTTGAGTTGCGGGGAGTGGGACATCGCCGTCCGGATCTTCTCCAGCGGAGGCGTGCCCGCGAATTTCACCGTCATCAGCGCCCCACCTTTGAAATCGATCCCATAGTTCAAGCCGCCCCGGATCGCGATACTGGTGAACCCGGCCGCCGAAAGCACCAGCGAGGCAATAATAAAGGGCCACTTCTTGCCCAGAAAGTCGTAGTTGGTGTTCTTGAATAATTCCATCGTCTCGTGTCCTCAGGCCCACAACTCTACGGCCTGGATCCGCTCCGAGGGAAAAGCGGCCAACTCTGCTTTCTGGTGTTCTACGTACATTCGACACCAGCCCTCGCGTTTTTGTTCCCCGTAAAGCCCCATCCGCCGCCGAAATATCGTTAAATGCTCAACGCTTCCATGCTGCGGTGTCCGGCCAGCTCGTAATCGAAAATGGTCCGGGATACGAACACCGCCGTGAACATGTTGGCCAGCAGCCCGATCAGCAGCGTCACGGCAAACCCCTGCACCGGACCCTCGCCGAACAAAAAGAGAAACGCGCACGATACCATCGTTGTCACGTGCGTGTCGACAATCGTCCACCAGGCTTTGTTGAATCCGGCATCCACCGACGCCACCACGCTCTTGCCCCCCCGCAATTCCTCCCGGATGCGCTCGAAAATCAGTACATTGGAATCCACCGCCATACCGATCGTCAGGATCACTCCGGCAATCCCTGGCAGTGTGAGCACCGCGTGGAAGTAGGAGACCGCCGCCAGCAGAATCACCGTGTTCAGAACCAGCGCCAGCACCGCATTCACACCACTACGCCTATAGTACACCAGCATTACGGCGATCACTGCAATCAGCCCGGCGATGCCCGCCATCATGCCTTCGTGGATCGAATCCGCGCCCAGCGAAGGACCGATGGTGCGCTCATCCAGGTACTGCACCCCCGCCGGCAGGGAACCCGACCGCAGATAGCGCGACAGATCCTCCGCTTCCTGCTCGCTGCTCAAACCTGTGATGCGCCCGGAATCCTCGATCTTGGATTGAATCGTAGCCACGCTGACGATCTGGTTGTCCATCACCACCGCCAGCTTGTTGCCGATATTCGCCTCCGTGTAGCGGCCAAAACGCTTGCCGCCATCCGGGGACAGCGTGAAAGCAGTCTCCCACTTCTGGAACTCGTCCTGCCCGGGGTGCGCGTTGCGCATTTCCCGCCCGGCCACCACCGGGCTCTTGCTCACCAGGTACCAGTCGCCCACCTGCCCGCCCCGGGGCAGCGATTGCACCAGTTTGCTGCCGAGCGGCAACACACCGCCGTGCTGCGCCAGGGCGGCATCCTTGCTGGCGAACGGCCCGTCCATGACGCTGTCGATTTCCAGCACCGCCGCCGTGTTGATCAGTTGCCTGACCCGCGCCGGATCGTCGACGCCCGGCATTTCCACCAGGATTTCGTAATCCGCCCCCGCCTGCCCGTACTGCTGCACCGACTTTTCCGCCAACCCAAGCTGGTCGATGCGGTTGCTGATTGTGTCGATCGCCCGTTTCACCGTATCGGCCTTCAGTTCCACCAGGTCCGAGGGCTTCAGCCGCAGCATGTAATCGGTGGAATTCACCGCCGTGGCAAGATAGGTGGGATAGCGCTCGCTCACCAGTGAACGGAAGGCGCCCGATTGGGTGGAGGGCACTCCCTTGATGCTGATCTCAACATCGTCCGCGCCCTGAATCGTCTGGGGATCGTTGCGGTCCATGCTGACCCAAGTGATGTTCTGCTTTTTCAGATCTTCCTTCAGCCGCTCCATGGTCTGGTCGGCGTCCGCCTTCACCGCGTCCTGTACCTGAACCTGCAGCACCAGGTGGCTGCCGCCCTTCAAATCCAATCCCAGGCGGATGTTGTCTTCGAAGTTCTTCACCAGGTCAGCCTTCGACTTGGGGAATCCGAAGATGCCGTAGAGGCATACCAGAATCGTCAGGACAATAGTAATCGTCCGGGCCTTTACATTTGTCTTCATGGGGGTTGAGCCTGCTTAATTAAGATTACTACGACTTCTTGTCACCCGTGACCAAGCTCGATACCGAGCTTCGCGCCACTTGCAGCTTTACGTTATCCGGCTTGACCCGCAACACCAGGGTATCGTCACCCTCGATGGCTACGATGGTTCCGACGATCCCACCGCTTGTGATCACTGTATTGCCGTTCTGCAGTCCTGCCAGCATCTTTTGCGTGTTCTTGCGCTGCCGCTGCATGGGGAGGAACAGCAGAAAATAAAAAATGCCGAAAATCAGCAGAATCGGCAGCAACCCCAGCAGGGAATTAGGCGTGGCCGTTTGAAAATATAGATTAAGGATCACTTTTGGGCCAAAACCGCTACTCCGGATCCGCGCACGTTGCCTGCACAGACCTCAAGTATTCTGGAAATTTGTCCGATATTATAGCCTGCCTGATCTCGCGCATGATGTCAAGGTACCGCCGCAGGTTGTGCCGCGTCGCAAGTACGGCGTACAGCATCTCCCCCGCCAGAAACAGGTGCCTCAGGTATGCCCGGGAGTAACTCCTACAAGTATAGCACTCGCACCCTTCCTCGATTGGGCGCTCATCGTCTTTATACCGGGCGTGTTTGATGATCAGGCGCCCCGTGCTGGTAAACAGGCAGCCGTTGCGGGCATTCCGCGATGGCAGCACGCAATCCATCATATCGATGCCCCTCGCCACGTACTCCGGCAACTCCGCCGGCGTCCCCACTCCCATGGCGTATCGGGGCTTGTCGCGCGGGAGCAGGTCTTCGGTGGCTTCCACCATCTGCATGCTTAGGGGCCTCGGCTCCCCCACCGAGAGTCCGCCTATGGCGTAACCCGGGGCGTCCAGGTCCACCAGCGCCCGCGCGCATTCCCGCCGCAAATCCATGAAGGTGGAACCCTGCACAATCGGGAACAGCGCCTGCCCCGTCTCCAAGCCGGTTTCGCCCGGCTGTATCCTATTATTGTAGTAATCTGTCGCCCGTCGCGCCCACCGTAAGGTCCGCTGCATAGCGTCGCGAGTGTATTCGTGGCTCACCGGGAATTCCGGACATTCGTCCAGGGCCATCAGAATATCGCTCCCATAGGCCACTTGCACCTCCACCGTCGATTCCGGCGTGAAGGTGTGCCGGTCGCCGTTCAGATGCGACTGGAAGACCAC
>JASHSS010000787.1 GCA_030038565.1 Bryobacteraceae bacterium | reverse complement strand
GCCGCCGGTAGAGCTGACCGGCGCCCGTCCGGGCATGCTGGTCTCGGACGTGGTATTCAACCCGCCGGAGACGCTCTTTCTGGGGCGGGCGCGCGAGCGAGGATTGCCGGTGCTGGATGGCTTGGCCATGCTGGTGGATCAGGGTGTGATCGGATTCGAATTGTGGACCGGCCAGAAGGCGCCGGCGGCAGTGATGGCGGAGGCCCTGCGAGCGGCGCTGGGCCTGGCTTGATTCCGCCCAACCCGGATGATTTTCTACGGGTTGCCGCGGGCAGGCGCGGTGCGGTATCCTGGAAGCTCGAAGATTCTGTAAGGACTCGATTTACACAAGATGGCCAATACCTATTCCGCGCTCAAGCGGGTGCGCCAGACCGGGCGGCGCACGGAATTCAACCGGAAGCACAAGAGTGAACTGCGCCACCAGATTCGCGCCATGCGGCGCGCCATCACCGGCAAGGACGCCAAGGCGGCGGCGGCGCTACTGTCGAAGACATTTTCGATGATCGACCGGTCGGCCAAGGTCGGGGTCATCAAAAAGAACACCGCGGCGCGGTACAAGTCCAAGCTGCATCTGCGCGTGAAAGCCCTCTCGGCCTAGCGCGCCCGCGGAAGAAGAGCGGCAGGCGGAAGGCCTGTCGCAATGCCTGCCCCAGCGGTCTTATCCCACCAGTTCCAGGATGAACTGCTCCATCACGATGCGGTCGTCGGGACGGGTGTCGCGGAGGCCCTGGTCGGCTTTGTAAATCACCCGCAGGGCCCGCTCCAGTTGCGGTTTGGCGAACCTGGTCACGGTCTGGCAGATCTGGTCGGCGCGCGACCCCCACATGGGCATTCCCAGCCTGGTGAAATGGCTCTGGATCTGCTGCGCGCTTTTGAGGCCGGCTTCGCGGGCCGCCAGGGCCAGGCGGAACTGGGTGGAAAGAAAGGCCAGCGCCAGGGGCAGGTATTCGCCCTCGCGCACCAGGGCGTCCAGAATCTCGAGCGCGCGGGCCCGATCGCGGCGAGCCAGGGCGTTCACCAGGGCGTAGACGTTGCCGGCGCGGGCGTCTGCCACCAGGGCGGCGATATCGTCCACGCCCACCCGGCGGCCGCCGGCGAAGAGGGCCAGCTTTTCAATCTCCACGGCAATGCGGGCGATATCGGCTCCCAGCGCATCCACGAGCAGGTCGAGGGCCTCCTCCTCGATCAGGAACCCGGCGCGAGCCACCAGGGTCTCGGCTTCGCGGCGGGCATCCAGGCTGGAGTATTTGCGTAGTTCGACGGTCTCGGCAATGGCGGCGTAGAACTTGCGCACGCGCTCCAGCTTGCGCTTGTCGTCGCCTTCGAAATCGAAGCGGCTGGCTTCGAACACCAGGGCCACCCCCGGAGTGGGATCCTTCAGGTAGTGGTTAAGAGGGGTAGCGTCGCCGGAGCTTTCGGACTCGCCCTCGGGATCGGCGGTGGCCGCGCGCACGCGGGGCAGGGCAGCCTCGGCGTTCGCCACCCAGATCAGACGTTCGACGGCAAACAGGGAAAGCGCGCGGGCGTCGTCCAGGACTTCGGCTAGCGAAACCTCGGCCAGGTCGTGACGGGCCATGGCGCTTTCCGGATACAAGGCGGTCAGCGCCTCGCGGATGCGGCGGCGCTCGTAGGCCTCGGGGCCCAGCAGGAGCGCGGCCGCGGGCGGGCCGGAGCGTTTCACGCGCGACAGGAACTGCGCCGGGGTGGGCACCTAGAATTTCTCCAGGATGGCGGTCACGATGCTTCGCGCCAGATCCCGGCTGAGGCGCTCCAGGGCGGTGTCGCTTTCATCAAAGTAGGTTTTCGGATCGAGCGAGATCTCGTAGCGCTCGCGATATTCGACACCGGCCTGCGAGAAAAGCACCTTGCCGGTGCGGCGCTCGGTAAGGGTAAGGTTCATGGTCACGACGCAGCCGGCGCCGGTGGCGTTGCCGGTGGTGGGATCGGCGATGGTCGGAAAGTTGACGAACTTGGCGATGGCGCCCTTGAGGACGGCATCCGCCTGGGTGGGATCGGTGATGATGATGTATTTGGTGCGGGCGTGAAACTCGCGGGTGATATCGGCAGCCAGCATGGCCGGGAGTTTGGGGCGCATGCTGTTGTTGACAAGCGGAGGGATGGCGATGGTTTTCACGGTGGCCGGCACCGCCTCGCCGTGGCCGCCCACATGATAACCGCAGGCGGCGGAGAGGCATGCGAGCGCGATTGGCAATCCGCGCTTCATAAGAGCTCCCGGGCCACGGCGAGCGCGTTTTCGGCCGCCATGCGCAGATTATCGGCCACCAGCCAGAACCAGACGGCGTCGGGATGGTTGCGGTCCTCGGCGATGGCGCCGATGGCGATGCCGGTTTGCCCGGCGTGGCCCACGTTGGTGGGGGGCTCGAATTCCGCGCCGCGCACCTCGATTTGCGCGGCCACCAGGCCGTTCTCGATCGCCTCCAGGCCGGGATTGCTCTCGAACTCGACCCAGGCCGAAAAGCTGTAGCCGTGAAAAACCGGCGCCTGGAGTAGGCGCAGCGAGGGCATCAGCGCGCGCTCGCCATCGCCGGGGAGGGCCAGCAGGGTGGCCAAGTGGCGCTCGATGCGCAGTTCGGTTTCTTCGAGCGGGGTGGGCGCATGGTCGCCATAGCGGGCCAGCAGGTTGAAACTGGCCTGCGTATCGAAGACCGCCCGCGGCAGGTTTTTGAAGGAGAGCAGACTGATGGTTTGCTGCTGTAATTCCTCCACGCCGGAGGCTCCCTGTTCGCTGGCTGGGGCGAAGATCTGGATGACCGAGCGGCGAATCGGGTCGTGCATCTGGAGACGGCGCAGAAACACCGCCAGGGCGATGGCGGCGGGGTGCGCGATGACGTGCAAGCCGGCGGAATCGTCGGCGCCAACCTCTTCGTCGCCGCGATCCTCCTGGTCCTCCGCAGGCGAATTGCCGGATTCCACGAAGGGAGCGCGCAGGCGCGCCTCGGGAAGCTCTTCGGCGATGAATGAGAGATCGATCAGGGGGATGGCGCCATCCACCAGGTGGATGGCTTTGCGATTGGCCGCGGGGGAGCCGGCCAGAAACACCGCGCGAGCGCCGGACAGGTTTTTGGCGTTAAGCTGCTCGGGAACGGGCGCGCCATCGTCGTCGTCCTCCCCGGAGGGACGCGTGTCGCCGGTATCGATCAGGCGGAGATCGAAGTCTTGCGAAGAGGCGCTCGCCAAGTCGCGAATTTCGCGGCCGATGAGGGTTTCGCTGCCGACGAGGGCCAAGTGAGTTGCGGGATCAGCCAATTTGATGCTCCGGAGCGGGAGGATGGGGATGTGGGTGAGGCCGCACGCGTCGCCGCAGGATGCCGCCGATGCGAATGGCGATGCCGCTGCCCACGTAAGCCGAGAACATGACCAGCAGGACGGTGCGCGAATAATTGCGGACGGAGTAAATGAAAGCGCCCAGCAGGATCAGGATGAGCGGCGAGTAAGCACGGTTGAGGTTGATGCCTTTGAAACTGTAATAGCGCCAGGTGCTCACCATGAGGAAACCGAGCAGGGCCAGGAGGGCCAGCCAGGCTACCGAGAGCGGCCACCAGGCCAACGGTTGGGCGTCCGCCGCGTATACCACGGAGGCCACCATGCCGGCCGCTGCCGGGATGGGTAGACCGACGAAATACTTTCGATCGGGACGGCCGGGATTTTTGGGGATGGGATTTTTCTGCACGTTGAAGCGCGCCAGACGCACGGCGCCGCAGAGCAGAAACAGAAAGGCCACGAACGAGCCGATGTTGAAGAGTTCGGCGCGGAGGCTCTCGCCGAAGCCCGGATCGACGAACTGGACGCCCCAGGCGAAGGCCAGCACGGCGGGGGCGATGCCGAAGCTGATGACGTCGGCGAGGGAATCCATTTCGCGGCCGAAATCGCTGACCGTGTTGGTCATGCGGGCGATGCGGCCATCCAGTCCATCCAGGAACACGGCTGCGCCGATGGCCAAGGCGGCAACGCTGAAATTCTCGGATGTGCCGGCGCCGCCGGAAGAGGCCAGCACGGCGCCTTTGAAAGAACGCATGATGGAAATGTAGCCCAGGAAGACATTGCCGGCGGTAAACAGCGTGGGCAGGACGTAGGCCGCGCGGCGCGGACGGCGGTCGGGTGAGCGCGGATCTTCGAGCCGTTCCCTAAGCCCCATCAGGCGCACCTCGGTCGATACGCCGGGCGATCACGCTCGAGCCGGCCGCGACGCGCTGGCCGGGGCGCACGGTGATCTCCCATTCGGGGCCGAAGAGCACGTCCACGCGCGAGCCGAACTTGATGAGGCCCACGCGCTCGCCCGTGGAGACGTGGTCGCCGGGCTGCTTGCGGAAGACGATGCGGCGGGCGATCAGGCCGGCGATCTGCTTGAAGACTACGCGGGAGCCGCCGGCCGGCCCCTCGCCTTCCACGGTGACCACGTTCTGCTCGTTTTCCGAGGAGCAGGCTTCGCGGCTGGCGACGTGAAAGCGGCCCTGGCGATATTGCACGCTGGAGATGGCTCCGGCGATAGGCGCGCGGTTCACGTGCACGTCGAAGATATTCAGGAAGATGCTGACGCGGCGGAGAGCGGGCGACTCGGCCGCCACGGCGACCACTCTTCCATCGGCCGGCGAGACGGCCACCGGCCCGGGGGGGATTGTGCGTTCGGGGTCGCGAAAGAAATACAGGCAGAAGACGGCCAGCACCCACAGCGGGGCGCCGAACCATGCGCCGGCGAGCCAGGCGGTCAGGGCGCCTCCGGCGGCCAGGGCGGCCGCGTAGTAGATCCCATCCAGGACGATCACTTCGTACTTATTTTCCCATATGCCATGCGGGAGACGGGTGGAAGTCGTGGGGGCGGAAGGGGCGGGCCTTCCCGGCCGCGACCCCTCCGTTATAGCCCTGCGGCCGGGCCTTCCGGCGCGAGCGCTCCGTTGACCCAGTGGCCGAGGCTTTCCGTTGCGACGGCGTTGCGGTTCGGTGGCCGGGTGTCACCAGCCGCGACTGCTGCGGCGGGCCGGCGGCCGGAGTTTCCGAGGCGGACCGGTTGTGCGGCCCAGGCGGCGGCAGGCCGCGAACTGCAGGTTGACGGTAGGGCCCAGCGGCATTCGGAATCTGCGCGCGGCGGCGACGGTTGGGCCGGCTATGCCTGGCCGGGTGTTCGCCGGATTGTGTCGCGTAGTACACTGGGAACGCTGCATGCGCACGTGTCTAAGCCTGGGCGCCGCGCTCTGGTTGGCCGCCTCGGCTGGTTGGGCGGTCGATTGGAAGTCGCTCCAACGGCAAGGGTACTGCAGCGACTTTGCGGGGGTGGTGGATCCGGCCAGCCGGGCGCACCTGGAAGCTTACGGGGCCGAACTCGAACGGGCCACCGGCACGCAGATGGCCCTGGTGACCATTCCGTCCCTCGCAGGCGAACCGCTGGACGATGTCGCCAGGGCCATCTCCCGCGGCTGGGGCGTCGGGCACCCAGGCAAGGACGACGGAATCCTGTTGCTGGTGGCTATCGGCGACCGGCGCACCCGCCTGGAAATCGGCGCTGGGTTGAACCCGCTTCTGCCGGCGGACCTGGATGGCCGCGTGATGCGTGAGATGCGTCCGGCATTACGAGCACAGAATTATGGCGAAGCCCTGATGGCGGCAGCCGATACGGTGGGCGCTGCGGTCGCGCGCGCCCGGAAGGTCAGGCTCGATGCCAGCCTGCCGCGCCACATGCGGCCGACCATCGCTAACTCGATTCCCTGGCCCTTCGTCTTATTCGGGATTGGGGAGTTGGTCTTGCTCGGGTCGCTCCTGTTCCTGATTCCACGCGCCCTCGGTCAGGCGCGCGGAACCAGCAGCGGCGGCGGATTCGGCAGCTTCGATTCCGCGGACAGCTTCGGCGGTTTTGGAGGCGGGGATGGATCCCCGTCGGGCCCCTTCGGCGGCGCCTCCAGCGACTGGTGATCCGGATGCACGAAAAGGCGCTCAATCGACTGGTGGAGAAGCTGCGCAAGGCCTATGGCGAGGGCCTGGTTTCGGTGGTGCTGTATGGCTCGGCGGCGACCGGAGATTATCACGCGCGCTTCTCGGACCTGAACGTACTGTGCGTGCTGAGCCAGATTACAGCACGGGAACTGGCGGCCGGCGGCGAGATATTCCGTTGGTGGCGGCGATTGGGTAATCCCGCGCCGCTGCTGCTCACCGAGCGCGAAGTGGCCTCCTCGACCGATTGTTTCGCCATCGAATTTCGCGACATCCGGGATCATCATCGCCTGTTGGACGGGCGGGACGTGACGGGCAGGCTGGCGCTGGACGATTCGTTCTATCGCGCGCAGGTGGAGCACGACCTGCGTGCCAAGCTGTTGCGCCTGCGCCAGAAGGCCGCGGGCGTGATGCACGATGGCGGCCTGCTGCGGACGCTGCTGCTGGATTCGGTTTCGAATTTCTGCGTGCTGTTCCGCCATGCGCTGGCGCTGGCCGGGGCGGGACCGCCGGCGCAACAGCGCGAGACCATCGCCCTGGCGCGGGCGCAATTCGGCTTCGATCCGGCTCCCTTCGAGCGGCTGCTGGACGTGCGCGAGGGGAAGGTGAAAGCCCGCGAGTTGGATGCGGCGGCCCTGCTGGGGTCTTACCTGAACGGGATCGTGGCGGTGATCGAAGCCGTCGACCGGCTGGCCCTTTAGGAGCGCACGATTGAAGAAGAAGGTTCTCATCATCGTTCCGGCGCTGATCGTGCTCGGCGTAGCGGCGGTGGTCAAGCTAATCGCGGTGCACAACGGTCTGGCGGCGCAGTGCGACGCCGTGAGCGCGCAATGGGCGCGGGTAGATGCGGCGCTCGACGGGCGCGCGGAGCTGATTCCCAGCCTGATGGAGGCGGTCAAGGAGGCTGCGCCGCACGAAGACCCCCTTTTCGAGAAGCTCGAAAAGGCCCGTTCGGCCCTGGCCGGGGCGCACGCGCCGCAGGACCGGGTGAAGGCCAACGACCGGCTGTCCGGCGCTTTGGCCCGGCTTCTGGTAGTAACGGAGAATTATCCCCAGCTGCGGAAGAGCCGGAACTTCCTGCGCCTGCTGGATGAAATTGCGGCCAGCGAAAACCGCATCGCCATCGAGCGGCGCAAGTACAATGAAATTCTGGAACACTACAACGCTCAGATTCAGATTTTTCCGGATAACGTAGTGGCGTCGATCTACGGGTTCCGGCGCAACGACGCTTATTTCCGAACCGACGGCGCCGATGGCGGCGCCAAGGTACAGTTTTAGAGAATCCATACCATGGCAGAGACCTTTTCCAACTACATCAACGGCGAATGGATCGGCGGGGGTGCGCTTTTCGAGAATCGCAATCCGGCCAATACCCATGAACTGGTGGGCCAGTTCGTGGCCGGCACCGCGCAAGATATCGCTTCGGCGGCGGAAGCCGCGGCGGCGGCCTTTCCGGGGTGGTCCGCGACCCCCGGACCCGCGCGCGGCGCGATTCTGTTCAAGGCGGCGGATATTCTGGATCGCCGCTTCGAGCAGATCGCCGCGGATATGACGCACGAGGAAGGCAAGACGCTGCCCGAAGCCAAGGGGGAAGTGCGCCGGTCGATCAACATCTTCCGCTATTTCGCGGGCGAAGGCGCGCGGATGCCGGGCATGCTGGTGCCTTCGGAGCGCGACCGGGTGCATATGTTCGCGCTGCGCAAGCCGCTGGGCGTGGTGGGGCTGATCACGCCGTGGAATTTCCCCAGCGCCATTCCGGCGTGGAAACTGGCTCCGGCGCTGATCTGCGGCAACACGGTGGTGCTGAAGCCGGCATCGGCGGCGCCCTTGAGCGCGTGGCGGCTGGTGGAGGCGTTGCACGAAGCCGGGCTTCCCAGGGGGGTGGTGAATTTCGTGGCGGGTCCCGGCGGAGCGCTGGGCCAGGCGCTGGTGGATGCGGCCCCCTTGAAGGCGGTATCGTTTACGGGTTCGTGCCCGATCGGCAACTGGCTGCACGGGGAGGCTTCGCGGCGGCGGCTGCGCATCCAGCTCGAGATGGGCGGCAAGAACCCCACCATCGTGCTGGCGGACGCCGATTTTAATTCGGCGGTGGAAAACGTGGTCAACGCGGCGTTCTTCTCGACCGGCCAGAAGTGCACGGCCACCAGCCGGGCGATTGTGGAGGACGCCATCTACGACCGGTTTGTGGAAGCCGTGGTGGCGAGGACTCGCCGGCTGAAGGTGGGTAACGGGATGGAGGCGGGCGTGGAGATCGGGCCGTGCGTGGATCGCGCCCAGATGGAGACCGTGCTCAGCTACATCGAAGCGGGGCGGCAGGAATCGGGCCAGCCGTTGTGCGGCGGGCGCCGTTTGACGGAGGGGGCCTTCGCGCAAGGTTGGTTCGTGGAGCCGACGGTCTTCGCGGGCGTCGCGGAGAGCCACGTGATTGCGCGCGAAGAGATCTTCGGACCGGTGCTGGCGATCATGCGGGCGGCCAATTTCGAGGACGCCATGAGGATCGCCAACGCCATTCCGTTCGGGCTTTCCTCGTCCATCCAGTCCACCAACCTGTCGCGCGTGTTCGAATACATTTACCGCGCCGAAGCCGGCTTGCTGACGGTCAACCTGCCGAGTGCCGGCGTGGAATACCAGCTTCCCTTCGGAGGCTCCAAGGATTCCAGCTTCGGTCCCAAGGAACAGGGGCCGGCGGCGCTGGAATTTTACAGCGACTACAAGACCGTTTATTTGAAATACTGATGCAACTCGGACAAATAAAATCCAATGGCGCGGCGATTGCCGCAGTGTTTGAAGAGGGCCGGGCGCGGCCGATTCCGGAGCACAAAATGCTGGACCTGTTACGCCGCGCCGAAACGCAGGGAGAAACGCTGAGCAAACTGGCGGCGCGCCTGGCGAGCCGTCACGGGGAAGAGGCCAGCCCGATTCTCCCCATATCGCCGCCCGAGGTGTGGGCGTGCGGCTGCACCTACGAAACCAGCGCCAGCTTCCGCGATGCCGAGCACGGCACGCGCGAAGGCATGTACGGGTATGTCTACCGGGAGCCGCGCCCGGAGATTTTTTTCAAGGGAACCGGGCGGGTGTGCGTGGGCCCCGGCCGCTCGATCGGCATCCGGCCGGATTCGCGCTTCACGGCGCCCGAGCCGGAGCTGGCGGTGATTCTGGGCAGCCGGGGAAGGATCGCCGGCTACACCCTGGCCAATGACGTTTCGGCGTGGGACATCGAGCGCGAGAATGCGCTGTATCTGCCGCAATCGAAGGTCTATGACGGCTGCTGCGCGCTGGGACCGGTGCTCGTGCCGGTCGAAGATGTGCCTGACCCGTACGCGCTCGAAATGACC
The DNA here is from genome assembly GCA_030038565.1 of Bryobacteraceae bacterium. Lineage (GTDB taxonomy): Bacteria > Acidobacteriota > Terriglobia > Bryobacterales > Bryobacteraceae > JOPF133. Next base: position 12,697 of record JASHSS010000787.1, on the reverse strand, counting down.
TGCACGGTGACTCGGGACGGCAAGGAACTGTTTGCCGGCAGTGTCTCGACCGCCCGATTGCACCGGCGCATCGAGACGCTGATCGAATACCTGCTGCGGGCCAACAGGGTGCCGTGCGGCGCGGTGTTGTTGACCGGAACCGGCATCATCGTTCCGCAGGAGGCCGCTCTCGCGCCCGGCGATGTGGTGACCATCCGGATTCCCGAGATTGGCGAGTTGTCCAATCCGGCGGCTGTGGCGGAATAGGCCGTGGACGGCGCCGGGCGATTGATTGAGATCGCCGCCAACCTGCACATTGCCGGGATCCGCCGCCATATCTTTCTCTGTTGCGACCAGACCAAGCCGAAATGCTGCGACCGGGAGACGGGCCTGGAAGCGTGGGAATATCTGAAAGGCCGCCTGGCGGAACTGGGCCTGCTGGACCGCGTGTACCGCACCAAGGCTAATTGCCTGCGCATTTGCGAGCAGGGGCCGATCGCGGTGGTGTATCCCGAGGGCGTCTGGTACCACTCGGCCACCCCGGCGGTGCTGGAGCGGATTATTCAGGAGCACCTGATCGGAGGCCGCGCGGTGGAAGAGTTCGTTTTTGCGAGGAGGGAATAGGCAGCCATGCGAAGCATACCCGGGTGGGACCAATACTATCTGGATATCTGCAAGGTGGTAGCGGCCCGCAGCAAGGACCCGCATACACAGATCGGATGCGTGATCGTGGGACCGAATCACGAGATCCGCTCGACGGGGTACAATTCCTTCCCGCGGGGGATTCGCGACGATGTTCCGGAGCGCCTGGAGCGGCCCACGAAGTACCTGTGGATCGAGCACGCCGAGCGCAACGCCATCTGCAACGCGGCGCGCGCGGGCACGGCCACCGAGGGCTGCACGATCTTCGTGGAGATCATGCCCTGCATGGATTGCGCGCGGGCGATTGTGCAGGCGGGGATCACGGCGGTGGTGGTTTCGTCGGCGCGGATGACCCAGTATTCCAGTGCCTACTACGACGAGCACTTCGGAATGGTGGAGGTGCTGTTCAGCGAGGCCGGGGTGAAGGTACGGCGGGTGTGAGACCCGGGAGGATCGGTGCGGCGGCGTGACGCGAGTGGCGGTTCGGAGGGGCCGCGTGGACCGGGACCGGCGTCCTATCTCCCTTTGGCCGCCATTTTCTTCTCGAGGGCGTTCATCAGACGCGATTCCACATCCGCGGGAATCGGATACGGATTCATTCCCTTGTAGATCTGGATGGTTCGGCGGGTGGTGTCGAAGATCACCCAGCAATTGGGGCACTCGGTAATGTGCTTTTCCAGCTTGGCACGCAGTTCGGCGTCGATACTCTCGTCCAGGTATTCGCTCAGCTCGTTGAGAAACTCCTTACAGGTAAGCAAAGGCGTCTTCTCCCTTGCGCTTGAATTGGCGGGTCAGCTTTTCGCGCAACTGCAGGCGGGCCCGCAAGAGCCTGCTCTTGACGGCCGGAATGGAGAGGCCCAGCGCGTCGGCGGTCTCCTCGGTCGAAAGCTCTTCGATGTCGCGCAGCACGAAGACCGAGCGGTAGGGCGGCTCCAGGCCCTGGATGGCGGAATCCAGGATCTCGCCCAGTTCCTCGCGGGAGAAGCGCTGTTCGGGGTTTTCGTCCCAAGCCGCGATCTCGCGCACCACGGTATCCTCGCCGGTGTCGATGGTCTCGTCGAGAGACACCGTCTTGCCGGTTTTCTTGCGCCGCAATTTCATGAGCGCCTGGTTCACGGCGATGCGCACGATCCAGGTGTAGAACTTGGAGTTGCCCTGAAACTGGTCCAGGTGCTCGTAGGCCTTCATGAAGGTCTCCTGGAGCACATCTTCGGCATCCTCGCGATTCTGGGTGACGTGCTGCGCCAGGCGGAAAATCTTGCCTTCGTAGCGCCGCACCAGCTCGGCAAAGGCGGATGTATTGCCCTCGCGCGACTGCGCCACGAGAGTCGATTCATCGACGCCGGCCTGGGTGGGTGCGGGCATAGGAAGACTGCAAAACCATGATAGCGCAGCCCGGAAGCTCGATGCCCGCAAGCGGGGCGTGGACGGGCGCGAACCGGGTGCAAGCGGCGGTTATAGCGACCGGTGGTGCGGGTTGCGGCGCGCCTGGCGGCGAGGCTTACCGCTGCACCCGGCCCGATCCGCCTCCCTTCAGCAGGGCCTGGACTTCGTCCACAGTGACGCGATTGAAGTCTCCGGGTACGGAATGCTTCAGGCAACTCGCGGCCACCGCGAACTCCAGCGCCTCCTGGTGGGAGCCGAGCACCCGGATGCCGTAAATCAAGCCCGCCGCGAAGCTGTCGCCGCCACCCACGCGGTCCACGATGTGGGTGATCTCGTAGTGGCGGCTCAGCAGGAATTCCTTGCGGTTGTGGAGGCAGGCCGACCAGCCGTTGTGCGAGGCGCTGCGCGATTCGCGAAGAGTGATGGCGATGGCCTGAAGGTTGGTGAACTCCCGCAGCACCTTTTCGGCCAGTTTCTGGTACTGCCCGCGGTCGAGCGAGCCGGTTTCAACGTCCACATCGGCCTGAATGCCCAGCGCCATCTGGACATCCTCCTCGTTGGCGATGGCGATATCCACGGACCGCACCAGTTCGCGCATCACTTCGGCCGCGGGTTTCCCCCACTTCCACAGGTTCTTGCGATAATTCAGGTCGCAGGACACGGTGAGTCCCAGGGCATGGGCGCGGGCGACCGATTCCAGGGCCAGGTCGGCAGCGGAAGCGCTGATGGCCGGGGTGATTCCGGTGATATGGAACCAGCCGGCGCCGGCGAAGGCCACTTCCCAGGAGATATCGCCCGGCTTGGCCCGCGAAATGGCGCTGCCTTCGCGGTCGTAGACCACCTTCGAGGGCCGCTGGTTGGCGCCGGCTTCCAGGTAATAGATGCCCAGGCGGCCCTTGCCCCGCACGATGTGCGTGGTATCGACGCCCATGCGGCGCAGTTCGCCGATGGCTGCCTCGGCGATGGGATGTTTATCCGGCAGAGCGGTAACGAAGGAAGCCGGCAGCCCGAACATCGCCAGCGCGACGGCGACGTTGGCTTCGCCCCCGCCGAATGTGGCCACAAACTGCGGGGTTTGCAGAAACCGCTCGAATCCCGGTGGGGCCAACCGCAGCATGAGCTCCCCGAAGGTAACGGTAGTGTTTGGCATAAGCTCGAAAGTATGTAATAGCTTAACAAGCGGCGTCGGAGACGGTGGTCGCCTGTGATTATGTCCGCGCTCGCCGTGCCGGCGCCTGCGGTCGCGCGTGCCGCCACCGGAGGTCTCGCGAGCCTGTGAATGCAGTCGCTCGTGCTTGTGTCCGCGGCCGCCCGCGCCGATGACTGCGGCCGCCCGCGGTGGGGGTGGTCGCGCGAGGGCGGCTGCGGTCACCCAGGGCCGCGGTCGCGCGTGTGTTGACTGCAGCCGCCGGTGGGAGTGCCCAGGGGTATCGGCGGCTGTGGTCACCCCGGCCCCGGTACTGGCCGTCGTCCTGGCGCCGGATGCCTGCCCGGGTAGCGGCCCGATTCCCACCGCAGAAGGCAAAGTGGGATACGCTTTTGGGTCCGCCGGCGCCGTGCGCCCGGCGTCTCTGCCGCAGGACCGCGGAACACCGCGCCTGGAACTCGGTGTTGACGGTGGCACAAAGGCTATGAAGGCGCTTTTCGCCGGGCTGGGCATGAAAAGTGCTGATAGAATTGAAAGGACCGATCATGCCTCTCGACTCGATTGAAGGATCGCTGAAAGAGCGGGGCGTTCGCCTGACCCGCCAGCGGCAGATCCTGCTCGAACTGATCGACAAGACCGGCGATCATCTGGACGCCGAGCGGCTGTACCAGTTGGCCAAAGAGAAAGATCCCAAGCTCAACCGGGTCACGGTGTATCGCACGTTGAAAATGCTGAAGGCCGGCGGACTGGTGGACGAACTTGACCTGATGCACTACGGCGGCGACCAGCATTACTACGAAACGCGGCTCAAGCAGGAACACGCGCACGTGATCTGCCTGCGGTGCGGCAAGGTCGAGGAGTTTTTCGGCGAGCCGCTACAGCGGTTGCGGAAGCAGATCGAAGGCCACTTCGGTTTTCAGGTGCTGCTGGCCCGGACTGAAGTGGGCGGCTATTGTGCTCACTGCCAGACCCTGCGGGCGCGGGAGGTGGAAGAGGTCCGCAACCGTCCGGCAGAGCCGACCCCTCGCCGCCGGGCGCGCGACGCGGCGCGGGCACGCCAACCCCGCGCGAGCCGCGGTTGAGGGCCTGGTACGAATGGGCACCAATCCGGTCGCTGCTGCCGCGGGTGCGGCCTCCCTGGTAGTGGTGGATCCGCAAGGCCACCGCACGCGGGTGCCGATCGAGCCGGTGCCCTTCCGGATCGGACGCCAGCCGGAAAACGAGCTGATTATCCGCGACAGCCGGGTCTCGCGCACGCACGCACGGATTCTGCTGGAGGATGCGCAATACGTGCTGGAAGACTGCGGCAGCCGGCATGGCACCTACGTCAACGGGAAGCGCGTTTCGCGGCACGATCTGCGCGGCTCGGACAAAATCGAATTCGGAGCGCAGGACTCTTATCACCTGATTTTTCTGCTCGACGGAAGCGAGCTCAAGAAGTTGATGGAACAGATGGCCGCCTCGGAGAAGGCGCCGGCCGCTCTCGGAACGGGCGGAAACCTGGCCAAGCTGAGGGCGATTCTGGACCTGGCGCGCACGGTGCAGAGTTCCTTCTCGGTGGACGACGTGCTGACCTCGGTGGTGGATACGGGGCTGGCGATCACGGGCGCGGAGCGGGGGTTCCTGCTGCTGCGGGCGGGCGAAGGGTTGCAAACACGCGTCGCCCGCCATCGTCACGGACGCCATCTTCTGGAAAGCGACCTGCGGGTCCCGCGCGAAGTGATTCACCGGGCCCTGCGCCACCGCCGGGAACTGCTCTTCATGAACTTCGATCCGGCGAGCGTGGATGAGACCAAGCCGCAGAACAGCATTGCCGACCTGGAATTGCGGAGCGCCATCTGCGTCCCGCTGGTGCGTATTCGCACTGGCCAGGGGGACGCCACCAGCGTGCTGACCGCGGGGAGCGAGACGGTCGGGGTGCTGTACATGGATTCGCGGCTGGCGGCGGCGGATATGGCCGGGGGCAACCGCGAGCTGCTGCAAACGCTGGCGATTGAGGCCTCCACGGTGTTGGAGAACGCCCGCCTGCTGGAGGAGGAACGGGCCAAGCGCCAGATGGAAGAGGAGTTGAAGCTGGCGCGCGCCATCCAGCAAAGTCTTCTGCCGGGAGAATTGCCGTCGGCCGGATGGATGGCGGCGCGCGGCAGCAGCGTGGCATCGCACGAAGTAGGGGGCGATTATTTCGATGTGAATCCGGTGAATCCGCGGTGCTGGTCGGCAGTGGTGGCGGATGTTTCCGGAAAAGGCGTGAGCTCCGCGCTGCTGGCTTCGCTCATGCAAGGGGCGTTGATCGCGGCCAGCGACCATCCGGAGTCTCTGGGAAATCGCCTGGAGCGGCTGAACCGTTTCCTCTTCGACCGAACCGGCGGGGAGAAGTATGCCACGGTGTTCTTCTGCCTGCTAGATACGGATGGCCGGCTCAGTTACGTGAACGCGGCACACTGTCCGCCAATTGTGGTGCGAGGTAATGGGGAGTTGCAGACACTGCCGGCGACAAGCGTTCCGGTGGGGTTGCTTGAATCGGCCGAATTCACGGTGATGGAGCAGATTCTGGCGCCCGGAGATAAGGTGGTCATTTACAGCGACGGGGTCACCGAGGCGCAGAACGACAGATCCGAGTTTTTCGAAAAAAAGCGCCTCCGCGAGATTGTCACGGCCAACGCGGCGGGCACCTGCGCCGCCATTCACAACGCCATTCACGAAGCCGTGGCGGCTTTCACGGAAGGGGCCCCGCAATCGGACGACATTACCGTGCTGGTACTGGAGTTCCGCGGCGTGGCTGGATAGCGCCACTCGACGGCCGCAGCCAAATGAGCCAGGCCGGAAACCATTGCTCCGGCCTCCGCACGAGGAGTGTCGAGTTCCGCGAGTTTCCCGGGCAGGATCCGCTGCAGGACTTCGATAAAGGGCATCATCAGCACCGGCTGATCCGGTCCGGCATCCCTTTGCGTGATGTTCACAAAATCGCGCTCCGGCAGGTTAAGACGCATCTGCCAGTGGGCGACAGCCGGAGCTCGATCGACTCCCTCGGCGAAGCGGATGCCCCTCAGTCGCGCTGTCAGGCGGCTGTATCCCAAGGACCGCGCCCCCTGATCGAGCGCCAGCCAGCATTGTTCCACGCTGGTGGCCGCAAGAAGCGATCGCTCCATCGCGTGCAGTTTCACGTGGGCGCTCAACAAAGGGCGAAGCCCGGCCCATAAAAAACGCCTGGCGACGTCGAATTCCGCGTAACGCAGATGATGAACTCCGGCCCAGGTGACTGCTGCAAACAGGAGAATGACCAGGCCGGCATAACGGTTCTGGAGAACGCTATCCAGTAGGGAGAGAACCGCGCCCACGGTCCCGGCGGCATAGAGCAGAAGGGCCACCCTCTTGGGGGTGAGGCCGCGATCCAGCAGGCGATGATGGATGTGTCCCCGGTCGCCCAGAAAAACCGGTTCATTCCGCAGGAAACGCCGCACGATCGAGAGCGCTACTTCGAGGAGCGGCAAGGCCAGCGCCATGGCCGGAGCGGCCAGCCCCAGCATGGTGGCCGCCTTTTGGCTCCAGATGATGCCATATGCGCCCAGCAGGAATCCGAGCACCAGGCTTCCGGAGTCCCCCAAGAAGATGGACGCCGGGTTGAAGTTGTAGCGCAGGAACCCGAGCAGGCAACCGGCCAGAGGAGCGGTCGCCAACCCGAGAGTGAGGTTCCGCTGGAGTATTCCGGCGACAAGAATCGTCAGGGTGGCCGTCACCGCGACCCCGGTGGCCAAACCATCCACCCCATCGATCAGGTTGAACGCGTTGGCACACAGAATCAGCCAGCCCAGGGTGAGAACAAAGCCGATCCAGGGAGCCGTGGCATGCCCGGTGATTCCCAGGATCCGGACCCCGGCGATATACGCCCATAGGGCTGCAGCCAGCTCACCGAGCAGTTTCTGCCACGGTTTGAGGTCGATGCAATCATCCAGGAGGCCGGTACAAAATACGATTGCCACCGCCGGCAGCAGGTTCCAAACCGTGCCGAAGTTTTCTCGAATCAATCCAGCGGTCCGTAATGGGAGCAGCAGCAGGAGTCCATACGCGCCAGCGTAGGAAACCATGATGGCGATGCCCCCGGTGCGCGGGGTGGCGACCTTGTGGAGCTTGCGGCGGTGGTCCGGACGGTCCACCAGGCCCAGCCGAATCGACCATTTCCGGATGGGCGGAGTCAGGGCCAGGCTTAGAACCAGGGAGACCAGGCTGAGCAGACAGATTGAGTACATGATGTTTCTCTACCTTCCGTGACCGCCTCAAGCGGCTCGTCCCACACCAAAGACTGGAGCATGTTCCCCAGACGGCTCAGATAGACCCGGTTGTCGAAGTGTTCGCACACCATGCGCCGGGCGGCATCGCCCATGCGTCCAGCCATCTCCCGGTCGTCCAGTATGTGGGCAGCGGCCTGAGCCAGGGCGCGCGAGTCTCCGGGTGGGACAAGGATTCCCGTGACGCCGTCCAGAACCACATCGATAACCCCGGTGGTGCGGGTGGACACAACCGGTTTTCCGGCCGCGGCCGCCTCCAGCAAGACCTTTCCCAAGCCCTCGCGATGGGTAGGAAAAACGAACAGGTCCATCAATGAATAGTAAGGGCAGGGGTCCGCCACGTAACCGCGCCAGTGGACCTGCGGGGAGTTGCGGATCCAGGCGGCGGTCGACGGATCCACCGGATCGCCCGATTCGAATGCGCCCAGTAAAAGCAAATGCACGTCCCGGCCTTGGCCCCGGAGAATCTGGAAGCCTTCCACTAACTGTTGGATCCCCTTGTCCCGCGTGAGGCGGCCCACGAAACCGAGGATTTGACTACCTTCCGGAATTCCCAAAAGGCGGCGCATGGCGAGTTGCGAGGCCGGGTCGGGGGCCGGCTGCTGGGGAAGTCTTACGCCCTCGCTGGCGCGCTCGCCCAGCAGCACCACTTTGCCTGCGCTGGTGAGGCCATCGCGCAAGACGGTGTCTTTCAAGCTGCGGCTGACGCAGATGACTTGATGCGCCGAACGACACGCGACTTTCTCGCAGGCCCTCAACAAGACACGCTTCCAGGAACGCGTGGTTTCATAGCGCAGGCCGCGCAACGTATAAATGCGATGCGGCACGCCGGCGCTCCAGGCTGCGATCCCGCCTAGAAAGCCCATCTTGGGCGTACTCATGTTGGTGATTGCCGGGCGGATCGAGCGGAGCAGGCGCCATAGCCGCCACAGAGTGCCCAGGTCACGGAGAGGAGAAATCTCCCGCTTCATGGCTATGGGGCGGAAGTGGATGCCGGGAGCGTTGAGAGCCTGTTCTTCCGGTCCGGCGGGAGCTACCACGGTCACGTCCATGCCCCTGTCCCGGATCATTGACAAGACTTCACGAAGAAGGTGGCGGACCGCGAAGATGCTGTTGGCACCGAAGACGATTGCAGGAGATGGCATGTAGGTCATTGCTCCTTTCGAACAACAGCGAAAGCTCCGGCTAGCACGGCGGCAGCCATCCAGCGGAACCGCAAGCACCAAACCCGCCAGAACGCGTGCCACGGCGGGCAGAACCGACAGTGGCCAGTCGTGGTGGCCACGTCGGAAACGCCGTTTAATCCGTGGGGACAGCGAATCAGGCCGGCCTTGCGGAGGCCCAGCACGACGATTCTCAGGCGCCCTTCCTGACTACGGCGACCAGCAGTCGTCGGATTCCGGTCACTGCCATACTCATCGACCAGGCGCCATGCGGGCTTGTGACGCGGCGCCAAATCACCCCGAAAGGCGCCGGCGTAAGCGCCAGGGTATGCGGCCGTCGGCAGGTGGTTCCGGTGATACCTCGGGCCGGCCTGCGAATCGTTCGCGCGGCGCGCCCGGGACCTCTGGTTTTGCGGAACCCAGATACCAGGGGTCGAAACAGGGAACACTGCGGATCCCATTTTCAGCAGCCCTCCGTTTCCGGGTCTCTCAGCACTTGGCGTCCGGCCTTCGACTCGAAATACCGGTTGGTGATCCGGCGCACTTCACGCAAGAACGCGTCTCGCCGGGGTACCAGGATGTCTTCCCGGAAATCGGAGGCACGGCGGAGGTTCCGCGCGGCCATTGCGTCCATGCGGCCTGGATTCCGGAGCACCGCGATAATATTGCGAGCCAGGCCGGTCTCATCGCCCGGCGCCACCATATCTTCGGGCGCCAGCAACTCTGGAATTCCCCCGACGTTGGAAGCTATGCAGGGAAGCGACCGTGCCATCGCTTCCACGAGTGCGCGGGGCAACCCTTCACTGCGCGAGGGCAGGAGGAACAGGTCAGAGGCATCCAGTTCTTTCCGTATCCGCGCACCCGCCGGTAACTGCCCAAGGAACTGGACCCGTTCCGCCACCCCCAGGTCTACCGCCAGGCGCTCCAGCGCGGGCCGATGCCGGCCGTCACCGGCAATACGAAGTTTGAGGTTGAGACCCGCCGCCAGTGCTTTCGCGGTGGCTCGAATCAGCACGTCCGGCGCTTTATACATTTGCGCCAGCGAGGCGACCATGATCAAGCGGAGTTCCCGTTGCGGGTCCCAAACGCCGGAGAATTGCCTGGGCGCTTCCCTGATGGCCTCGGGGGAAATCTCGACGTCCGACACGGCTGCGGCAAACCGCGCGCATGGATATCGTGATTGCAAGGCCTTCTCAGTGACATATGCGGTGGCCCCCGCATGCTTACACTGACGAAGCAGTTGCTGGGTAAAGTGCCAGCGGAAAAGCGGACGCAAGCGGTAGTCCACCGCCTGTGGCGAGAACATCTCGTAGGGATCGTTGATCACTTCCGCTCCGTAGGGCTGGCCGCGGCGGGCCAGAGCCGATTCCACGCATCCGGCGATCTGGGAACTGACCCGTAGGATGACGGCATCTCGAGGGTCCACCGCCCGGCGTATCGCCCGCCGCACCGCGACGGATTTTCTCAGATACTGCCACGGACCAAGGTACTCCGGCACTGCCAGGAACCTGACGCCGGTCCCGGACGCATTCCGCCAATCCGGTTCCGGCCGCGGCACATCGCGGACGCGCGCTATGACTTTGACCCCATCGAAAACCGATAAGTAGCGGGTCCAGAAAGGGTAGGCGTGCAGTCCCTCCGTCCAGACGGTGTCATCCGGAGTGCGAAAAAAGCGGTGCTCGACGGTCACAGCGACATTCATGAGTGAGCCTTCCTGGCGCGGCGGGATATCGTGAGAGCGGTCACCAGCAGATAAGGCACGACGGCGTACCAGATCAGGCCTCTGGCGACGATCGCCGATTCCCCGCGCGCAAAGACAAAAAGGAACGAGAGAAAGCTGGCCGCTAGAGCGTGTTTGGCCGGATCGGCGCCGTCAGCGGCAAGAAACAGCCAGGCCATCCAGAAGCCCAAGAAACCCAGCCACAGTGGCCCCCCGATCCATCCGAAGTTCAGGTAGGCTTCGGCGATACAGGAGAAACCTAATCCTCCTCCCGAATTGAAGACCACCGGATCGACCGTGGAAATCAACCAATCAGACAGAAGCCCATGAGCCACGCTGGGATGCACTTCCCAGCCCAGATTGGGAATGACTGCGGCGACAGCGTAAACGTAGCTTGCACCCCAATCATAAGGCCGTGTGTCCGGAACCAGAGCCAGTGTGTGTGTCACGGTCACCAGCGACGACCCCATCTCCGCGATCGTAGAGGCAGCTGGATTCTCCAGGTGGCTCAGGTTCTCCCACTGACTCTCCCAAGAAAGCCTATCCCTCCCACTGGTGTTACGGGTCTCCCGTACCAGGGGGAAGACAAAGAGCGCGGCGACGGTGAAGAAACAGATCAGGGACCGCGGAACCCGGCGAATGCTGCTTTCAAATACCCAGGCACAGGCCAAACAACTCATGGTGGCTGCGCCGCGCGCACCCAGAAAGAGAGAAACCGCTCCATAAAGCGCCAGAAGGGCCAGACAGAAGAACTGGGTCCCCCGGTTCTTCTTGGATCCGGCTAACAAGAATATAACGGCGGGCACGAGAAACGCGGAGAGGGCCCACGACAAGGGCGTGGAGGCGTGTTGGCTGTAGAGACTCAGGTATCCGTAGTCCAGGACCAGGTCAAACGACATCTTCAGTAGATCCACCGTGGGAACCAATGCGATGGCGAACAACAGCCATCCCACGAGCCGCGCCGCCCTTTCCCGGTGGGGGCCGGATTCCTCGGCCGACTTGCGCGAGGGCCTGCGGCGCAGAGCTACCAACGCACCTGCATGCAGACATAACACGCTGAGAGCCACCAGGAATAATGCCCTTGTCAGGATATCGTCCGCCACTCTGCCGAGTAAGATCCCACCGGGATTTATACCAAAGAGCTCGAGCAGGGCCTGGCCGCCGTTGAAAAGTCCGACGGCGATCATAAACAAGGAGTAAGGTTCGAACAAAGTTCTACGAAGGGTGTACCAGCTCCACAGGATCCACGCGAACGATGCGGTAACCAGAAGGCACGCCGGATACACGAGGCGCTCCGGGCTGAATTGCAGCACTGAAGTAAGTACGCCCGCCCATACAACGACGCCGGTGAACATGATATGAATCAGCAGAATGGCCTGAGAGCGGCTGTATTCCGCGGATAGGGCAAGGCTTGGAAGCGTCAGAGCCGGATCAAATGCGATAGAGCGCATACAGTCCTTCAAGAGATCTTTGGATATTGAAGTCGCTATTCTCCACAGAGGCCAGGGCTAACGATTGGCCGCCCCGCTTGGCGGCGATGGCAACCAGCGCCTTCGCCCATACACGCGCGCCTGCCGCCAAAGGCAGGCGATGTACCAGTTCCGGCACCACATCCGTTTCGGAAGAAATGCAGTCGGAAATCAGGCATGGCAGGCCGGCCGCCTGTGCTTCAATTACGCTGAGGGGGAGGCCCTCCCACAAGGAGGGGAACAGAAACCCATCCATCGCGGAAAGCAGGAAAGGGACGTCGGCGCGGGGTCCCAAAAACGTCGTTCGCGAGGCCACACCGAGGGATTGTACACACCCCTGAAGCAAGACCCGACCGGGCCCTTCTCCAATCAGGAACAGCCGTAAGCGAGGTTCCAGGTGAATAGCCTCCGCAGCCACGCATACCAGGAAAGTGTGGTTCTTGGGTGTGTCCATCCGGCCCACGTGACCGATGACTACTTCATCGGCAGCGATCCCCAGACGGGCTCGGACCTCCTCCCTCACCCCTCGGCGGCGGAAGGGCTGCAAGTCGATGCCGCAGTGCAACACCTGGGACCGCGGATCCACGCCCCAAGGTTCGCCAAACAGGGCGTGACCGGCGGCTTGGCTGGCGGCGAGCCAGTGCGTCGCATGGTGGCGAAGGTGGGATCGGGCGAGTTGAAGATACCGGCGCCGTACCCAGCCGGACGCGAGGTCCTGCCGGGAAGTATCCGAGTGGCTGTGAGCAATTCTCAGTGGCACATTCAAGCTGCGCGCCAGCCCGAGCACAAATCCGCTGAAATGGTGGACGTGGCTGTGGATGGCATCGTACGGGCCGAACCGGCGAAGCAGCGATCGAACTGCCGACGGGTAGACAACCGAGCGCGAGGAGACCGTGCACTGAATC
>JASHSS010000786.1 GCA_030038565.1 Bryobacteraceae bacterium | reverse complement strand
GAGTACCTCAATCGTGGAGTTGATTTTGCGGTAGAGACAACCCTCTCCAGCAGCCATTGGCAGGCGCTGATCCGCAACGCTAAGTCCCGGGGATATGCCATCCATCTCATATTTGTTGGGGTCGAAAACCCGGAACATAGGTCGACCGCATAAAGAATCGTGCGGCAAGGGGCGGTCACTTCGTACCGGAGGTCGATGTCCGGCGCCGCTACTCCAAGAGTATGGCCAATGCCGGTGCAGCGCTCCGTCTGGCGGACTCCGGAGAAGTCTACGACAACTCCGGCGACCACGCCCGCCTTATCCTGATCGCGAAGACCGGCGCGGTAGTCTGGCGGGCCGATCCGCTGCCCTCGTGGCTCCGCCTGTAACCCTCCTACTGCACCACGATCGCCTGCCGCGGGAACGAGAACCGCCGCCCTACCTGGTCCACCACGTTCAACTGGGCCGTGTACCGCCCCGGCGCCAGGCCCTTCAGCGGCATCTGCATCTCCACCGGCACGGCGTTGGGCCGCGTCGAGGCTACTTCGGTCGCCTCCACCGGGCTGGTCTCGAAGGCCTTCATGCCCTTCTGGTTGAACAGGCTCATGCTCACCGCCACCTTGCGCAACTTCGAGGCCGCCGGATCGGGAGCGGCGTCGTACACGTCGAAGGTGATGTACAGGTTCTGGCTGCGCCGGAATACCTTGGTGATGTTCGGCACCAGCTTGTCGTCTCCGAACATCAGCGGGCTCGATTCGAGCGTCTTCCGGTCGCTCTTTTCGGCCGCGCCCACCGCCGCCTTGATCGGCTCCCTCTGGCTGCTGAAGATCACCGAACTGGTCTTCAACTGCATCGAATCGGCCGCCAGGTCGGGCACTACAAACCGGTAGTCGAACGTGCCCATCTTACCCGACTGGTTCTCGCGCACCAGCATGCGGATGCGGTACCGCCCCGGCTCCAGCGTGCAGCCGGCATCATAGTGAAAATTGCGCGTCGCCAGGCGCTCTTTATCGCCCGCGTCCAGTTTCACCTTGATGTAATCCCGGAACGTGCTCACCACCGCCTTGCGTTCGTCCATCACGTTGCCTACGAAATCGAACTCCGTCTCTCCGCCCGCGCCCTTGGCCGCCAGCGCGATCAGCGACCCGGGAATCTTCACCGATACCGGGACATAATACGCCGTCGGCGAAATGCGGAAGTAATCCACCTCCAGCGCCAGCGGCAGGTCGGTCGCCGGATCGGCCGCCGAAAGAGCCTGCTGCAGCGCCATCTCTTTGTCCGCCCCGCTGAACTTACCCCACACCTTACCCGCATAGTAACCCTGGCGGAACTCCAACTTAGCCACCTGGTCCGTTTTTAACTTCACCGTGATCTTGCGGTATTTGCCGTCCAGCGCGCTGTTCGTGGTGTAGTAACCCAGAATGTAGTAACTGCGGAACTGCTGCTGCGCCTGCACGATTCCCAGGCTCAGGTCGTTGCTGTCCAGAAACACCTTGCCGCCGGTGTCCGAAGCCAGGGTGGCCAGGGTCTCCTGCGAATCGTTGATGCTGGCCCGCTGCGCGTTGTACTGCGAGCCGTTGAAGATTCCCGTGCCCCGCGAAGCTCCCGTGCTGGCCGCCCCGCCCGGAGGGTCCGCCATCAGCCCGCGCGCGTCGATCGGGTAAATCGCCACGTTCGATTTCACCGCCGCATTGATCGAAGCCTCCAGTTGCGCCTGGTTATCGATGCCCGTCTTGCTGATCCCTCCCGTCACATACACCAGCACCTTCTTCTCCGGCAACTGGGCCAGCTTGTGTACCGCGTCCTCGATGGCCGCCAGCTTGCGGTCCGTATTGAAGATGTTGAACTCGGTCTCGTCCGCCACGAAGGCCGCGCCGGTATCTTCTTCGTTCGAGTCGCCGGTATCGGCTACGTCCGATAAATCCGTCTGGTCGCCGATCGGCAGGTTCTCGATGACGCTCTTCAATTGCGCGCGATCGCTGGTGAAGTCGCATTTCACCTGCAGCGCACTCGTGAACAGCAGGATCGCCACCAGGTCCGATCCGGTCATCTGCTTATCGAGGAATTTCAGGGTGGCGTCCTGCGCACGCAGCTCGTCCGGCACCTGCATGTTGGAAAAGTCGTAGAACAGCACCAGCAGGCGCTTGTCGTGATACTGCACCTTGCCGGGACCCTCCGTGGTGATCATGGTCTTGGGATCTTCGGGCAGCTCCAGTTGGCTGTCCAGCGTGGGCGGCGGCTCGGGCGGCTCCGGCTCCAGCGCCAGCTTTTCGTGCTCGAACACCGAGACCTTCTGCGGCTTCCCGTCTTCCCACACCGCGAAATCGTTTTCCGTCAGGTCGTCGATGGTCTGTCCCGTCTTGGGATTTTTCACCGTCACATCCACCACCACCAGGTTCGCGGTGCTGGTGAACTTCACGTCCGGCCCCGCCTGCGCCGCCGCCGGAGCCTGCGGCGCTGTGACCCTCGGCCCCTGCTGGCCCGCCGCCCCAAGCGCCAGCAAAGCCACAAGGCCATAACTTCGCACCGTGTTACCTACTCCGCAAAACGCCCGCTTCCCCATACTCGCTTGCTTCCTCCGTGATCTCCGCGCCTCCGTGGTGAAGACGCCGCCCGCCCCAAACTCCGCTTTCCCCCCAGCCTCCCCCTTGTTTTTTTTCCGTGCTTCCTCCGTGATCTCCGTGCCTCCGTGGTGAAGACGCCGCCCGCCCGGTTCCGAAAGTCTCCTTCAAAAACTGAACCGCAGTAGCAGCGTCACCGTGCGCGTGCCCGAAGCCGCCGTAGCCAGCCCATAAGTCGATGAATTCACCTGCGTGCCGAAATTGGTGATCTGTACGTGATTCAGCGTGTTATTCGCCGACAGCCGCAACTGCAGCTGCCGCCGCGAATCCCCGAAACGCCAGGCCCGATTGATTGCCCCGTTCAAGCTGATCAGCGCCGGTCCGGTGATCGTGTCTACCCCCGCGTCGCCGTACTGCCCCGCCGGCGGCAGTTCGAAGGCGTTCAGGTTGAAGTACGGATTGCTCCCGCCGAAAACCGGCAGCCCGGTAGCCTCCGCGCGCAATTGCCCGATCACGGCCGACTTATTCGTGCCGCTTTCATAGGGGATGGTGGCCGTCAGCGGGTTGCCCGAGTGGTAAGTGAAGGTATTCTGCAAAGTCCAGCCGGAGAAGGCGTGCGTCTTCCACCCCCCGTTGCGCCACAACCCGTGGATGCCCACGGGCGAGGAAAGCAAAGTGGTCAGCGAAATCGCATTCTTTTGGTTGAAACTCGAAAGCCCCCGCTCCGCGCTGATGTCCTGCCAGTTCTGCGCGATGGTTCCGCTTCCGCCGCCGGTAAATGCCGAGGCGTCGTCGATGGATTTCGACAGGGTATAGAGAAAAGCCGCCGACATGCCGCGCGAGAAGCGCCGCGTCAGACGCACCTGCCCCGAATGGTAAATCGAATTGCCGGTATCGGTTTCATACATGAAGCCGGTGGCGGCGCCGAGCGAAGACTGGTAGCCTCCGCCCGGAAGCAGCGACACCAGCGGCCCGGCACCGGTGATCGCGCCCGGCGGCAACACCGCCCCGGGCGGATAGCTGTTAGGCACGAACAGCTCGTCCAGCCGCGTCCCTTTGGTGCCCACGTACTCCAGTTCCACCAGCAGGTTCGAAGGCAGCGTCTGCTGCAACGCCGCTACCCACGTCTGCGCGTAGGCCAGCTTGTAATTCGGATTGATGGCGTAGGTGTTGCTGGTCTGGTCGGGTTCCGAAGGCAGGCCGGTCTGCAAAGTCAGCGGGTCCGTCAGGTTGGTGCTCAGCGATCCGGTGGTGGCAAACGGGGGCTGGGTGGCCATGCGGGCCGCAATTGCCGAATACGACGACCCGCTGAAGAAAATGCTGTACCCGAGCCGGATCACGCGGCTGTGCTTCTGCGAGGGTCTCCACGCCAGGCCGAGCCGCGGCGAAAAATTGTTCTTATCCGGATCCAGCAGGCTGGAGGGATACTGCCCGCCGAACGGAGCGGCCGGGGAACCGGGCCACACCACTTCCGCCTCTGTCATGGCCGAATTGACATCCAGGTTCGCCATGTGCCCGCGCAGTTCCGTGTACGGCGTGAAGTACTCCCAGCGCAGCCCCAGGTTCAGGGTGAGGCCGCGGCTCACGCGAAAATCGTCCACCCCGTACACGTTCCACGCCTGTCCCCGGAAATAGGTATTCGAGTTGCCGATGCGCAGCGACGTGGACTGCGGATAGCCGAGCAGAAAATCCGCGAAATCGAATCCCGTATTGGGCAGCGCCGCGCCCGTCGCATCGTATCCTTCGGTCAACAGCCCGCTGAACGAAAACGCCCCTCGCGAGTTGGCGTACGAGAGCGCGTTCTGCTGCATCCGCCGGTAGCCGAAGCCGAACGAAAAGTTGTGCTTGCGCTGGTACACCCAGGTCACCGTGTCGGTGAAGTTGGTGGTCTGGTTGCGGTTCTTCGAGTACGTCCCGTCCGACAGGCTGCCGAAGTTGGTAAAGGAAAGGTTGGGCGGCCCGTAATCCACCGGCGTTTCGTCCGGCCCCACGATGCCCAGGTTGCCTTCCAGATTGGTCTTGTTGGCGAAGAACGGCGTCGAGGTGCTCACGCTGCGGCTGAACGCCAATTGGGCGTTGTTGTTCAGGCGCGGCTTGAAGGTGTGGCGCCATCCTACCGTGGTGCTCAAACCGTAGCCGCTGCTGGTGTCTTTGAACCCGAAGAGCTGCTCGCTGGTCGAGCCGTTCCCGCTGTATTGCTGGTTCAGATTCAGCGTGTCCTTGGTGGTCAGCGGCCCGTTCAGCCGCAGCCCGATGGCGTTGCTGGTGCTGGGCGTGGTTGGGGTAATGGTGTAGTTCTGCACCACCCCGGTGAACTGCGGGAGCGGGAAATATTGCAGCAGCGCCTCCGATGCCGGATTAATCCGGGTGGTGGGAATAATGTCGCCCGGGAAGGGCGCCTGGCTCAGCGGGTCATAGATGGTCACCGGCGAATTGCGTACGGTCGCGTCCGAAAAATCTCCCGCGCGCTCCGCGGGCGTCGGCACGGCGGCCGTGGAATAGCTCCCGTTCTTGGTGAGGTTGTCCTGCAGCGTCAGGTAGACGAACCACTTATCGTTGGTCACCAGGTGCGGGATGCGCACCGGCCCGCCGATATTGAAGGCCACCCGCTCGCTTCCCGCATAGGGCTTGTGAACGGTTTCGCCGTTCAGCGAAAAGGGCGCCGCGTTGAGCGCCGAATTGGTCACCGTGACCGCCAGCGAGCCGGTGTAAGCCGGCTGCACCCGCCGCCGGTTTCCGAATTGCGCGAACTGCCCGTTGAAAGGACCGCGCCCGCGTCCCCCGCGCCCCTGGAAGCCGCCGCCGCCCCCACGTCCGCCGCGT
>JASHSS010000785.1 GCA_030038565.1 Bryobacteraceae bacterium | reverse complement strand
TGCGCGACGATTTCGTGGCCTTCCAGCGGCAGATGGGCTACGTGCCCGAGGAGGCGCAACTCTACCCGCATCTCACCGGGCGCGAGTACCTGCAACTGGTGGGCCGCCTGCGCGGTCTACGCCGCGCCGTTCTGGAGCCGCGCATGGACGAGTTGCTGCGCCTCTTCTCGCTGTGGGAGGACCGGCATTCGCCGCTCTCTTCCTACTCCAAAGGTATGCGCCAGAAGATCCTGATTTCCGGGGCCCTCATCCACAATCCGCGGGTGCTGATTTTCGACGAGCCGTTTTCGGGCCTGGATGTGACCACCGCCTTGGTGCTGCGCACCCTGCTGCGCGAGATGGCGCTCCAACAACGCATCGTATTTTACAGCTCGCACGTGCTGGAGGTGGTGGAAAAGGTCTGCTCGCGGGTGCTGATTCTGCGCAAGGGCAAGGTGGTGGCGCACGATGCCGTGGAGCGACTGCGCGACCTGATGCACCAGCCGTCGCTCGAAAACATCTTCGCCCAGCTCACCGAGCAGGAGGACCCCGCGGACAAAGTGCGCGGCATCCTCACGGCGATCGAAACCTGAGGCCGCCCATGGGAATCGCCGGCGTATTCATTATGATCTTTGCGGCGCTGGCCGGGCTTGGCCTTGCCCGCGACCAAAACGTCGCGCGCCTGCTCGCGAGGATTCGCGACCGGATGGAGGAGACCCACGGCCCGGGGTTCGAGCTGCGGCGCCACTTTTTCCGCCGTTTCTTCGATAGCGACCTGGTGGCGTCGCCCGGCCAGTTCAAGGTGGTGGCCATCGGGGCCTTCGCCATTTTCGTTTCGCTCAGCATCATCATGACCCAGGCGTATTACCACAAGTATTGGGCCCTGCTGGCCTTGGATTCGCCGGAGCCGTACCGGCTGGCCGGGCTGGCGGATCACCTGTTTCTGATCGTGGGAGCGATGACACTGGCGGGCCTGATTACGGCGGTGGAATGGCCCTCGCTGTTTCCGGGCTTGCGCGATTACCTGGTGCTGGCGGGGCTGCCGCTCAAAACCCGTGATTTGTTCATCGCCAAGTTCACCGCCTTGATCGCGTTTATGGGCATTTTTATTGTAGGGCTGAACGTGCTGCCCAGCATCGTCCTGCCCAGCGTGATGGCCGGACGATATTCCACCGGCGGGGGCTTCGCGGTGGTGGCGCTGTTCGTGTCCATGTCGCTGGCCGCCTGGTTCTTCTTTTTCGTGCTGGTAGCGCTACAGGGCGTACTGCTCAATGTGACCTCGCCGCGTGTATTTCCGGGGGTATCGCTGTTCGTGCAGGGATCGCTGATCACGGTGCTGGTTTGCGCGCTCCCGCTGGTGCTCTCGATTCCCAGCCTCTTTAAGTACATGGACCGGCGCCCGCCGTTGGCCCTGTGGCTGCCGCCGGCGTGGTTTCTGGGGTTGGACCAAGCCATGCTGGGGAATCGCGAACCGTTTGTGGTGGAATTGGCGCGGCGGGCGCTGGTTTCGGTAGCCGCGGCGGCGCTGGCGGCGGTGGCGGCTTACCTCTGGAGCTATCGCCGGCAGAAAGTGCGGCTGCTGGAAACGCCGATTGCCGTGCGGCACGAATTGGGCTGGCTGCGCCGCTGGCGAGAGCGCTGGAGCGACCGTTGGCTGTCCGCTCCGCCGGAACAGGCGGTCTTCGGATTCACCGCCGCCACGCTGGCGCGCAGCCGCGTGCACCGGATGGTGCTTACCGGCTTCGTGGCACTGGCCGTGGCGCTGATCGTGGAGAGCTTCGTTTCCCTGGTGTTCAACGGCGATTTCCGCGGATTCCGCGTCCAGACCTTCGCCCTGAAGGAAGCCACCGTGGCCGCGCCACTGGCCCTTTCGCTCTTCGTGCTGGCGGGGCTGCGGTACCTGTTCCGCCTGCCCGTGGAACTGCGCGCCAACTGGGTATTCCGGGTGAATGAAACGGGCAACCGCGAGCTGCTCCTGCGCGGCGCGGACCGGTTCGTGCTGGCCCTGGGGGTGGTTCCGGTGGCGCTTCTGACGTTGCCCCTGGAGCTGCGGGTTTTCGGCCCGGCGACCGGCACGGCGGTGGTGGTGCTGGCGGCCCTGGCGTCGCTCATCGTGGATGAGCTGCTGCTGTTCGGGTTCGACCGCATCCCGTTCACTTCGTCGTACCTGCCCGGATCAAGGCCGCTCATCGAGACGGTCTGCCTGTACGCCGCGGGGGTGGCCGGGTATGTGCTGATCCTGAGCGGCCTGATTGTCACCAGCGTGGATGAGCCTTGCTATTACCTGATCGCTCTCGGCTTAATGCTGGCGGTGTGGGCGCGGGTGCGCAGGCAGCGCCTGGAGCACTGGCAGGTGGGCGCGCTGGAATACGAGGAACTGGAGGAGCCGGCCGTGCAGACGCTGGCCATCTTCCGGGATTGAGCGGCCGGCGGGCCACGGGGTCGCGTTACCGGCAGAATCCCAGCGTGAAAACGGGAATGTGCGTGGCCCGTCCTTGACTGAGCGGCATTGGGTCTGGCGGTGTTCGGATCGAGTCGAGCCTCAGTCCGGCAACTCATTGAACCCGCGGCCACTCAGGATCATTGGCACGCACTTTTCCACCCGCGCTGCTCTGGTTTTGGCCTGCTTGGCAGATGAGACGTAGAAAATGTATGACTTCCTCCGGCCTGGCGTGAGCGTTGCGAATGCCGACCTGAGAACCGCGTTGTCATCCAGCCTCCTCTGCAACTCCTCAGGAACCGGGTACTCGGAAGGTTTCTTCAGGTCTATCTTCGTCCCGGACTCCTCCAATTCGATGGCTTCGTAGAGGTAGTCCTTCAGG
>JASHSS010000784.1 GCA_030038565.1 Bryobacteraceae bacterium | reverse complement strand
TGCTAAGGACCGGATTGCCGTACCAGGATCTGGGCAGCGACTATTTCGACAAGCTGCATCCCGAACGCACCACCCACCGTCTGGTGCAACGGTTGGAACGCCTCGGGCACAACGTGGCTCTGACGCCCCTGGCCGAGTCTAACCCGCAGATTCCGTAGTCGCTGCCGGCAGAGATTTTCAAGGGACTCACCAATAATAGGTGGCCAGCACGCGCGGAGGCCCCGAATTTCCGTTGATTACCTTGGTGGCGATGACCACTTGCATGTTTTTGCTGGCCCAGTCCGCCGGGGCGGTGGAGGCCAGCGTTTTCAGGTAACGGGGGTCGGTGACGAACTCGCCCGCGGCGGTCGTGCCGTCTTTCCCCATTCCCGCGACCGTTACTACCATGCCTTCCACCTGCGGATCCAGGTAGCGCGAAATAATGGCGTAATCCTCGGTCACGGCCGAGTAGGGGCGCTGGAAATCTCCGCGCCATAGCACCCGCGTGGGATTCTGCCGGTCGCGGATCAAGGGCGTATGGCTGGACTCCTCGAATTCGAGGGAGAATCGCAGCGCGTGGCTCAGGGCCAGCGTCCAGGGATTGTCGAACGCTCCGATGAGCACCGCCGGGCGCTTGTGCAGGTCTTCCAGGGTCAAGGTGGAACTGCCGCGGATATCGTAGTTCTTCCCGTGCGCTTCCAGCAGGCCGGTCAGTCTGGCCATGGTGAGGGCGTCGGCGAAGGCCACCCGGTCGTTCCACATCACCTGCCGCTGGGTGGGATCGGGAGCCGGAGGAGCGCTCCCGTCGCGGGAAGGATCGCGGATTACTCCCAGGCAGACCAGCACCGAGTCGGCGCCATCCCACACCGGCGCCCAGAACCGCTCGAGCGCACTTGCGGGCCGGCCCAACCCCATCAGGAGGGCGGTGGTCAAAATCGTAGCTGCCAGGGCAATGGTGACGGCCACCAGGCCGTAGCGCTCCCGGAGTTCCGCCAGGCCCGGGCGCGCGCGTAAGGCCAGCGACGCGAGCAAAGGGGCAGGCTCGGGGGCGGGTTCCACCGCGCGGATTTCGGGATAGTGGAATTCGGGGACGTAGGTGCCAGCGGGCAACTCGATCCGGATCTCCGTATCGCGTCCCGGTTCGTGATAATACTGGGCGATGCGTTTGCGCACCTCGCAGGCCGACGTGCGGACCACCGGATCGGCGTTGGTGTCGTAGTGCGGATCGCGTCCGAAAACCTCCATCCCCAGAGAGCGCTCTTTCAACCCGGCGGCGTGGCCCAGCAAAGTCTGTTCAACGACGTGCCTGAGGAGTTTCGGGTAGTGTTTGCTGCTGCGGAAAAGCGGACTGGCCAGAAGCCGGCCGAGTTGTTCTCGAACGGCGTCGGCTGCGGGCGCGTCCGGCGGTATCCCGGTCGCCGGCGTGGATCGCACAATCGTGGTGCTCCCCATGGTTTGCGTGGAAAAACCTCCGGCACGAGATTCTATCAGTGCCGGCGGCCGAACACCAGCACTATTTTGGGCCGGCGGGCTCCCGCGAGGGTCCGTAGAAAGCGCTTGCGGGGCGTCTTCCTACGTCCCTCATCCGCTTGAAACCAAAGGCTTGGCCAGGCGATACGGGATTCCTACGGTAAAACACCTTGCAGGCTCGGCTTTACGGGCGTAACATTCCGTTTCCGCGAACCCCGGACAATGCGGTCACGATCCCCAGGAGCGCCTTGTCATACGCGAGGTTTCGGCAGGCCTCCAGTGTTCGCCGGTACGCGGCTGACAGGCCTTCGCCGATGGATCTCCGCAGGAGGCCGCCCGGTGCGCCCCTAGAACCACCGGCTCATAATCACTTTTTGCTCGGTGTAGAAGGCCACCGCGTCCTTTCCGTGGGCGTGGAGATCGCCGAAGAAGGAGTTTTTCCAGCCGGCGAAGGGGAAGAAAGCCATGGGAGCGGCCACCCCCACGTTCACCCCCACCATGCCGACTTCGATGCGCGCGGAGTACTCGCGGGCGGCCTTGCCATCGGCGGTGAAGATGGCGGTGGCATTGCCGAACGGGCAGCGGTTCACCAGGTCGATGGCATCGTCCAGGGTGTTCACGCGGATCACCGAGAGCACCGGGCCGAAGATCTCTTCGCGGGCGATGGTCATCTCGGGGGTGACGTGGTCGAAGATGGTGGGTCCGAGGAAGAAGCCAGTGCCGGAGGTTTTGCGGGTGCGGCCATCCACCAGCGGAACGGCGCCCTCGGCCACGCCCTTTTCCACGTAACTCTCGACGCGCCGGCAATGGTCGGAGGTGACCAGCGGCCCCATCCCGGTTCCGGGTTGCAATCCATCGCCCACCGCGAGGGCCTCGGTGCGCTTCACCAGCAGGTCGAGCAGCGGGCCGGCGGCATCGCCCACGGGAACCAGCACGCTGCCGGCCAGGCACCGTTCGCCCGCCGCTCCGAAGGCCGAGCCGATGATGGCTTCGACGGTCTTGGGCATGTGGGCATCGGGCATCACCACCAGGTGATTCTTGGCCCCGCCGAGAGCCTGCACGCGCTTGCCATTGGCCGCCGCAGTGGCATAAATATAGCGCGCCACGGGTGTGGATCCGACAAACGAAATGGCCCTCACCAGCGGATGAGTGAGCAGCGCATCCACGGCTTCCTTGCCGCCGTGGATCAGGTTCAGCACGCCGGCGGGCAGACCAGCCTGGTGCAGCAGTTCCACCGCCATGGTGGGGGTGAGGGGCACTTTTTCGGACGGCTTGAGCACGAAACTGTTGCCGCAGGCAATGGCGAAGGGGTACATCCACGTCGGCACCATGGCGGGGAAATTGAACGGGCTGATGCCGGCGCACACGCCGATGGGCTGGCGGATGGTTTTGCAATCGATGCCGGAGGCTACGTCGTTGAGGGAGTCGCCCATCATCAGGCTGGGCATCCCGCACGCCACTTCCACCATCTGGATCATGCGGCGGACTTCGGCCTTGGCATCGTCCAGGGTTTTGCCGTTTTCGCGGGTGAGGGTGGTGGCGATTTCGGAGGCGTGCCGCTCCAGCAGATCCTTATAGCGGTAGAGCACCTGGACGCGGTCCACGACGGGCACGGCGCGCCACTTGAGGAAGGCGGCGTGGGCGGAGCGGACGGCGCGGTCCACGTCGTCCGGGGACGCGAAGGGCACATCGGCCAGGACTTCGCCCGAGGCGGGATTGGTCACCTGCTGGGTCGAGCGGCCCTGGGGCTTTTCCCACGCGCCATCAATGTAAAACGATACAGTCTCGACGTTCGATTGGGTTGCGATCATACTTCTCCTTCCCATTCCGGCTCGGCTTGCCGGGCAGGCGTTTCGGCGCGACGCATGAGCATCACGTAGACGGCGCCCGATACCGCAAAACCGTCAAACCAAGCATAATCGTACAACAGATGCAGGGACGGTACGGCCAGTCCCAGGAGGGCCGCCGCCACGCCCGCGGCCAGGGCCAGGATGGCGCGCCAATTCACGCCGTTATCGTATTCGTAGAAGCCGCCGCGGCGGTACAGATCGTCCACCGTGAGTTGCGCGCGGCGGATCACGAAATAATCGGCGATCATCACCCCGGCAATGGGACCCAGAAGACCCGAGTAACCTACCAACCATCCAAAGATGTAGGCGCTGAAATCGCTGAGCAGCTTCCAGGGCATCATGAGCACGCCGATGACGCCGGTGATGAGGCCGCCGGTGCGGAAGGAAATCAGCCGCGGATTGAGGTTCGAAAAATCGTTGGAGGGTGAGACCACGTTGGCGGCCACGTTGGTGTTGAGAGTGGCGACCACGATGGCCACCAGCGCGATGAAGGCCACCAGCGGATGGTTGAAGCGCGCCAGAAGCTGGACCGGGTCCCAGATGGGCGCGCCGAAGATCACCGCGGAGGCCGAAGTGACGGCCACGCCGATGAAGGAATAGAGGGTCATGGCGATAGGCAGCCCCAGCGCCTGGCCGAGCGCCTGGGATTTCTGCGATTTGGCGTAGCGCGTGAAGTCGGGAATATTGAGGGCCACGGTGGCCCAGAATCCCACCATGGCGGTGAGGGAGGGGATGAAGAAGCGCACGAATTCGCCGGCGCTGTGGAATTTGCTGGGCGCGCTAAGCACCGGGCCCAGGCCGCCGGCTTTGCCGGTGATCCACCACAGCAGCAGCAACCCGAGGCCCAGCATGAATGGCGCGCCGATGCCTTCCAGGAATTTGATGGTGTCGATGCCGCGCCAGATGACGGCGACGTTGAGCGCCCAGAAGGCGAAAAAGCAGATCCATGCGCCGCCCGAAACCGCGGCCGCGGAAGGCCACAGAATTTTGAGCATGGTGTAGATGGCCTGGCCGCCGATCCAGGTTTGAATGCCGAACCAGCCGCAGGCCACCAGGGCCCGCAGCACGGCCGGAATGTTGGCGCCGCGCACGCCGAACGAGGCGCGCACGAACACCGGAAACGGAATTCCGTATCTGGCCCCCGCATGGGCGTTCAGCAGCATGGGGATCAGGACGATCAGGTTGCCGAGCAGAATGGTGAGGATCGCCTGCCACCAGCTCATCCCGCCGGCGATCAGCCCGGATGCCAGCATGTAAGTGGGAATGCACACGGACATCGCCACCCACAGCGAGGCGTAGTTATAAGTTCCCCAGGAGCGGCGGCTTTCGGGAACCGGGGCGAGATCCGGGTTGTAGAGCGCAGGGTCGAACTCCCCGGCGCGCTTCATTGCCAGGCTCCGCCGCGCGCCGCGCGCTTCAGGTATTGGCCGCGTCCGGGCCGGCCCAGGAATTGACCGCCATCCACGATCACTTCGCCGCGCGAGAGCACCGTGCGGGCGTTGCCGCGCACGCGGAAGCCTTCGAACATGGAGTAATCGACCCGCATGTGATGGGTAGCGGCGCTGATGAGGTAGTCGCTCGCGGGATCCCAGAGCACCAGGTCGGCATCGCTTCCGGGCGCAATCTCGCCCTTCCGCGGATACATACCGAAGATGCGGGCGGGCGCGGTGGAAGTAATTTCGACGAACCGGTTGAGCGAAAGCTGGCCCTGGTTGACGCCGTAATGATAGAGGAGCTGCAACCGGTTCTCGATGCCCGGGCCGCCGTTGGGAATCTTGGTGAAATCGTCTTTGCCCAGGATCTTCTGGTCGGCGAAGCAGAACGGGCAATGATCCGTGGAGACTACTTGCAGGTGGTCGTCCTTGAGGCCGTCCCAGAGCTTGGGCTGGTGATTCTTGGGGCGCAGAGGCGGAGTGAACACGTACTTGGCGCCTTCGAAGTTGGGCCGCTCCAGTTCCTCGATGGAAAGCAGCAGGTATTGCGGGCAGGTCTCGGCGAAAGCCGGGACGCCGCGGTCGCGCGCCTCGCGCACCTCGTGGAGCGCGTCTTCCGAGGAGAGGTGCACGATGTACACCGGCGCGCCGGCAATCTCGGCCATGGCGATGGCGCGGTGTACGGCTTCGGCTTCGGCGCGCGGCGGGCGGGTGAGCGCGTGATAGATCGGCGCGGTTTTGCCCTCGGCCAGCGCGCGGGCCACGATCACATCGATGACGCTGCCGTTTTCGGCGTGCATGCAGATCAGCGCGCCGTTTTTGGCGGTCTGCGAGAGGGCCTTGAAAATGGTGGCGTCATCCACCATCAGCACGTTGGGATAGGCCATGAATAGCTTGAAACTGGCCACCCCTTCGCGCACCATGTCGTCCATATCTTCGAGGCCGGCATGGCCCAGGTCGGTGACGATCATGTGCAGTCCGAAATCGGTGCAGGCGCGGCCCTCGGCCTTCTTCCACCAGGTGTCCAGCGCGTCGCGCATGCGCGTGCCGCGCGCCTGGATGGCGAAATCGACAATCGTGGTGGTGCCGCCGAAGGCCGCCGCGCGGGTGCCGGTTTCGAAATCGTCCGCCGAAGTGGTGCCGCCGAAGGGCATGTCCAGGTGGGTGTGGGCATCGACGCCGCCGGGCATGACGTAGAGACCGGTGGCGTCGATCACGCGATCGGCGCCGTCGGCGGGGAGGCCGGAGCGCACCTCGCGGATGCGCTCGCCCTCGATCAGGACGTCCGCGCGGACGGTGTCACGCGCCGTGACCACCGTGCCATTCTGAATCAAGGTGTTGGGCATAAAATAACGGGGGGTTTCGCAGTCTTGATTCTACCGCCGCCGGCCGGTGGCGGCAGGTTTCGGGAGACATGATGCCCCGGCAAAAGCGGATTACCTTGTTGCTGGTGATCCTGGCAGCCCGCCTCTGGCTGCCGTGGGCGCGTGGTCCCTCACCCGCGCCGCGAGAGAACTGTCGGACCCGTGCGCCCGCTGGGGAGCCTCGCCGGGACAGGGCGCGCGGATCGAGCCGCGCGACGCTTGCCGCGCCGTCACAGTGCATTCTGAATCGAAGGTGCGAGCGGCGCTCACCGCGGCCGTAGTGCCGGGAGGATTGCTGGCAGCCGCCCTGTTGGCCATCGCCGGCGCGGCGC
>JASHSS010000783.1 GCA_030038565.1 Bryobacteraceae bacterium | reverse complement strand
GCGAGGGGGGCGACGCGGCCGCGGGCGGCGCCGAAACGCCCATGGGCATGGGCATGATGGGCGGCATGGGCGGATTCGGCGGCGCAGGCGGCGGGCGGCGCGGCGCGGGCCGCGGCGGCGCCCCGGAAGTGAAATACGAACCGACGGCCTGGGGGCGCTACGCCAAGGTGCTGCTCAGCTCCAGCGAGTTTCTGTTTGTCAATTAACGGTGTGGTTTCCACACGGAGAGAAGACCATTCATGTTTCATAAGGCTTTGAATCCTTTGACCCGCAGGGAGGCGCTTTGCCGCGTGGGGAGCGGCTTTGGCATGATGGCGTTTGCCAGCCTGCTGGGAAGGTCGCTGAAGGCGGCCGAATCCACACTGCCGGATGGGACCTCGGGCGTGGCCAAGCTCGATTATCCCCAGCGCATCAAGCGGGTCATCTTTCTGTTCATGAACGGCGGCTTGTCGCACGTGGATAGCTTCGATCCCAAGCCGGCCTTGGATAAGTACGATGGCCAGCCGCTGCCCGGCGGCCACATCGCCACCGAGCGCCGCACCGGCGAGTTGATGAAATCGCCCTTCAAGTTCAAGAAGTACGGCCAGTGCGGGATGGACGTCAGCGAGTTATGGCCCCACTTAGGCGAAGTAGCCGACGATATCTGCTGGGTCCGCTCGGTGTACACCGATATTCCGAACCACGAACCCTCCTGCCTGATGCTCAACACCGGCGCCAACCAGGCCGGCCGCCCGTCCATGGGAGCCTGGATCACTTACGGTTTGGGCACCGAGAATCATAACTTGCCGGGTTACGTAGTGCTATGTCCCGACGTGCCCACCACGGTGGGACCGCCCTTGTGGAGCAACGGTTTCCTGCCCGCCATACATCAGGGCACTTATATCTCGAATCGCGTCCAGACCGCCGCGGACACCAACCCCGACGACCCAGACGCCGGCGAAGCCATGCCGGAGGATCGCTCCACGGGCAAGGATAAGAAGGGCCAGGACAAGCCGGTCAAGGTCACCATCGAGCGGAGCTTCGATCCCAAGAAACTCATCAGTTACGTCAACAATCCCAAGTTCTCCCTGGTCGAACAGAAGCGGGAGATGGACCTGCTCCAGAAACTCGAGGCCATGCGCACGGCGGAGACCGGCAGCGATCAGCAGGTGGAGGCGGTTCTCAAATCCATGGAAGTGGCCTATCGCATGCAGACCGAAGCGCCCGATGTTTTCGATGTGCGCAAGGAATCGCAAGCCACCCTCGACCTCTACGGCCCCGGCCCGGTGGCGCGCGGGTGCCTGACGGCGGTGCGCCTGGCGGAAAAGGGCGTGCGCATGACGCAGGTATATTACTCGAAGGGCGACCCCTGGGATGCGCATGGGGATATCTTCGCGCATAAGACCAACGCCAAAAACTCCGACCAGGGCTTTGCGGCGGTCATCAAGGATCTGAAATCGCGCGGCCTTTGGAAGGATACCCTGGTGGTCTGCGGATCGGAGTTCGGGCGGACGCCGGTGCGCGAAGTCGGCGGCGCGGGCGGCAATATCAAGCGCGGCCGCGACCACAATCCATTCGGCTACACCATGTGGCTGGCGGGCGGAGCGGTGAAGGGCGGCACGATCTACGGCGCCACCGACGACTTTGGCTTCAAAGCCATCGAGAAGCCGGTGCACGTCCACGACATTCACGCCACTATCTTGTACCTTTTCGGCATCGATCACACCAAGCTGACCTATCGGTACAGCGGGCGCGATTTCCGTCTTACGGACGTTGCCGGCAACATCCTGCACGACCTGGTTGCCTGACCGGGAACCAGGCCCCGGCGTTACGGCCGATCCGACTAACTTCCGATAACCATGGGATAGGTGCGCCTTCCGGGCCAGGCTCGAAACGCGCGGTTTACAACATGCTTGGATACGCGCCATAAGATTAATTGATTTGACTTGATTCCGAGGCTGGGTTAGCCTTACTGGAAATCATTGTCCAAGGGTAACTCCGCGTTGAGAAAGACTCCCCTGTAGGAGCCGGTTCGGGTCTCCGCACTTCACACCGCAAAAAAGAGGGGAACGCCATGAGGATCGCAACGGGAATCGTGTTGGCTGCGTTGGCTGGGTTGCCTTTGGGGGCGCAAACCAGTTCCTTGCAGGGGGTGGTCTCGGATGCGCAGGGGGCTGTGGCGCCGTCGGCCGTAATTACGGCGACCAGCCAGACTACTTCGCTGGTGCGCCGGGGGATCAGCGACAGCAAGGGCGAGTATGTATTTACTCAGATGCCGCCCGGCCCATACCGTATCGAGGCCTCGCTGCCGGGGTTCCGCGAGTATGCCACCGTGGTGACACTGCAAACCGATACGCCGGCCACGCTGAATATCAAGATGGAAGTCGGCCAGGTGAACGAGGTGGTGAACGTGGAAGGGCAGGCGGCCGTGGTGAACACGGAAAACGCCACGGTGGGCAATCCGTTCACCGAGACCCAGATCAAGCAGATTCCCATGCAGGTGCGCAACGTGGTGAACCTACTGGGGGTGCAGCCGGGCGTGGCGCCCACGGGCCAGGTGAGCGGAGCGCGGCCGGACCAGAATAACGTCCTGCTGGACGGCGCGGATGTGAACGATAACCAGGGCGCCAACGGCTTCAACTCGGTACTGCCGATTCCGCTCGATTCGGTGCAGGAGTTCCGCACCACGGTTACCGGATTCACGGCCGACGAAGGACGCTCTTCGGGCGGCCAGGTTTCGGTCGTCACCAAGAGCGGCTCGAACCAGTTCCACGGTTCGCTTTACGAGTACAACCGCAACACCGATTTCGAAGCCAACGGCTGGTTCAACAACCGGTCGG
The DNA here is from genome assembly GCA_030038565.1 of Bryobacteraceae bacterium. Lineage (GTDB taxonomy): Bacteria > Acidobacteriota > Terriglobia > Bryobacterales > Bryobacteraceae > JOPF133. Next base: position 29,968 of record JASHSS010000783.1, on the reverse strand, counting down.
GGGTGGCGCGTCCGGCGCTGATCCGCAATCAATACGGCGCGGCGGTGGGCGGACCGGTTCGCAAGAACCGGCTGTTCTTCTTCTTCAATTATGAAGGCCGCACCGACCGCAGCGCGGTTTCGGTGTCGCGCACCGTGCCCAGCGACACGTTCCGGCAGGGCATCATCCTGGTGCAGTTGAAGAGCGGACAGATTGCGCAGCTAAGCCCCTCGGCGGTGGCGGCCATCGATCCGCTGCACCTGGGCGAAAGCTCTTTCATGCAGAACCTGTTCCAACAGTATCCCGAGGGCAACTCGCCGGTATCTTCTCCGGACAAGGGCCAGAACTTCAACGTGGATCTGTTCAACGCGCCCGAGCCGGTCAACCAGCATCCCATGGTGGGGCGCATGGATTACAACATCGACGAAGCCGGCAAGCACACCCTCATGGTGCGGGGCACCTTGAATTACTCGGCACAAGTCACCTCGCCGGAGGAATTTCCGGGGCAATCGCCGGCGCAGCAAACCGAGGATAACTCGCGCGGCATCGCGGTGCGATACACGGCGGTTCTGACACCGCGCCTGGTGAACGCGCTGACTTACGGGCAGACGCGCCTCGGCAACAACTCCACGGGAACCGAGACCGTGGTGCCGTCGTTTTATTTCGCAACCCTGGCGCCCACCTCGCGCCCGGCGATTCGTATCGCGCCCACCCAGAACATCACCGACGACGCGACCTGGACGAAGGGCCGCCACACCGCGCAATTCGGCATGAACCTGCGCTTCATCAGCAACGACCGGTTGAATTACGGCAACGTTCAGAGCTACAGCTTCACCCGCAACACGCTGCTGGGCCTCGGCGCGGACATCGACGCGGACGTGGTGAATTACCTCCAGACGCAGTATGGCTCGGGAGCGGCGCTGGCCAATGCCACCAATATCACCAATGCATTCGGCGCCATGCTGGGCCTGGTGAACCAATACAGCGCGACTTACAATTACACGGTCAAGGGCACGACCATTCCCTTCGGCAGTCCGGTGACCACCGTCTTCGCCGCCAAGGCGGCCGACGAGTACGCCATGGACAGCTTCAAGTGGAAGCCCAACCTGACGGTGACGTTCGGTTTGCGGTATTCGATCGACGGCGTACCATACGAGAGAAACGGCAATGAAGTAGTGGCAGCCACATCGCTGAACTCCTATTTCGCCCAGCGCGTCGGAGCGCAGGAACTGGGTATTCCGGGCTTCTCGCTGCCCGACGCGCTGGTGTCTTATGCGCCCGGCGGTCCGGTGAATAACGCCCGCGGCTATTATCCCACCGACTACAACGACTTCGCTCCGCGGATCTCCCTGGCCTATGCCACCAAGAGCGGGACGCTGGCGGAAAAGATCTTCGGCAAGGGCAGCGTGTTCCGCGGCGGCGCCAGCAAGATCTACGATCACTACGGCGCCACCATGGCGGCCGACCTGGCCTCTGCCGGATCGCCGGGATTGGCCACGCAGCAATCGCAGTTATCCAACACTAACTTCACCTCGGCGCCGCGCTATACGGGCGGCGCGCTGCCCACCATCCCGTCGGATCCGTTCACCGGATTTCCATACACCCCCGCGCCGATCGTGGGCGGATTCACGACCTTCGATGGCGTGGCGGACAACCTCAAGGCGCCCTACGAATACACCCTGAGCGCCAATTACGCCCGGCCGCTGCCGCACAGACTGAGCCTGGAAGTGGGATACGTGGGCCGGCTGGGCCACCGCGAAATCGTCAACGAAGACTACGGCCAGCCGTTGACGCTGTTTAAGGATCCTAAGTCGGGACAGACCTTGCAGCAGGCGGGGATTGTCCTGGCCAACTTATACAACTCGGGACTTACTCCCGCCCAGGTCAAAGCCAACCCGAACCTGGTTCCCACCCAGGCATTCATGGAAGATATGTTTCCGGGCGCCAAGAACGACTACATTACCGGCAGCGCCAGCGCCAATTTCTTCTACGACTGGTATTACAACTACTCCGGCAGCTTTCTGGATACCCTGAACGACATGGACCGGATTCGCCTGTCCAACGGCGGTTGCATCTCGTTGTACGGCTGCAACACCTTCTACGCCCTCCAGAATTCGGGTTTGGAGACATTCACCAACAATGGAACTTCGAGTTACCACGCGGCGACCGTGGTTCTGCGGCGCACGGTGCAAAACGGCTGGGGCTTCGATTTCAATTACACCCTGAGCCACGCGATCGATAACGATTCGTCTTCGGAAACCAGCGGCGGCGGCGCGCTGCAGGACGCCTTCAATCCCAGGGGAGGCCTGGGGCCCTCGGATTTCGACCAGCGCCAGACCATCACCGCGGACGGCGTTTTCGAGTTGCCGTTCGGCAAGGGCAAGATGCTGCTTTCGGGCGCCAATCGCTGGCTGGACGCCGTGGTGGGGGGCTGGCTGGCCACCACACTGGTGACCTTCAACACCGGCACGCCGGTTACGTTAAGCGCGGCGGGGGTGTACAACGTGAACTACGAATACTCGTCGTACGCCATGCTGTTGCCGGGCGCGGCGATGCCCGCCACCCACTTCGGTTTCGACAATAACGGACAACCCAGCATGTTCGCCAACACAGATGCCGTAAACAGCTTCGTGGCCTCCTATCCCGGCTCGGTCGGGACGCGCGGTATCATCCGCGGGCCGCGCTTCTTCGATGCCGATGTGGCGTTCAGCAAGTACTTCCGCATCAAGGAACGGCAGCGGGTGCAGATTCGCGCGGATGCGTTCAACCTCTTCAACCACGTCAACTTCTCGAACCCCTCGGGAACCAGCATCTTCAGCCCGACGACCTTCGGAGAAATCACCTCGCAGGTGGGCGCCAGCAGCACCACCAGCTCGGGCGGGCCGCGCGTGTTCCAATTTGCGCTACGATACGAATTCTAACCGATGCCTTCCGCTCCGCGGCGCCTGCCCATCCTGATTGCCGCCGGCGCCGCGCTGACGGTGGCGCAGACGCCGCCGGGCATCGAGCCCGGCGTTCTGCCCAAGACCTGGCTGACGGGCGGTCCGAACTGCCTGGAAGTTCCAGACTGGCAGGTGCACGAATATAACCCCACCTTCTATATCATCCGCGAATCCGGCTGCATCAATTATGAGAAGCCGTTCCTGTACCTGATTTTCGGACGCGAACGCGCGCTGCTGGTAGATACGGGCGCGGGGGCCAGCGATGCCGCGGCGGTCACCGCGAAGCTCATCGCCGGGTGGGCCAAGCGCAACCAGCGAACCACTGTGCCGCTGGTGGTGGCGCATTCCCACGGCCACGGCGACCATGTGGCGGGCGACCAAGGCTTTGCGGGGATGCCCGGTGTAACCCTCGTGCCGGCTACGGTGGATGCGCTCGAAAAGGCCTTCGCGATTGCGCATTGGCCGGACGAGGCCGGCGCGATCGATTTGGGCGGCCGCATCGTCGATGTGCTTCCGATACCCGGCCACCAGCCGGCGCACGTGGCCTATTACGACCGCCAGACCGGCATCTTACTAACTGGGGATCATCTCTATCCCGGGCGGCTTTATATCTCGGATTTTCCGGCTTATCTGGCTAGCACGCGACGCCTGGTGGAATTTACAGAAGGCAAGCCGGTCACCCATATTCTGGGATGCCACATCGAGCAATCCAGCACTCCGTACGTGGATTACCCCATTGGGACGACTTATCAGCCCGAGGAGCACAGCCTGGAGTTGGGGCGCGCCCATCTGTTGGAACTGCTGGCGGGACTGGAGCGTATGCAGGCCAAGCCGGTGAAACTGGCGCTTCGCGATTTCACCATTTTTCCGAGAGAGCCGAGGCCGGGGCGAGGGGATCCGAAGAAGTAGAGGCGCTCTCCAGGCGGCGCACCAGGCGCGGAATGTCGTCGTCGCGGCAGGGCTCGGGAACCGGCAGATCGAGCATTACGCGGGAGCCGCTATCGGGCATTTCCTTCGCCAATACCACCACGCGGGTGCCCAGGCGCAGAGCTTCGTGGGTGTTGTGGGTGACGAACAGGATGGTCGCGCCGGTGTCCTTCCAAAGTTGGCGGATGAGCCGCTGCATTCCCTTGCGGGTGCCCGGATCGAGCGCGCTGAAGGCTTCGTCCATCAGCAGAATGCGCGGGCGGGTGATGAGCGCTTGGGCGATGGCCACGCGCTGCTGCATGCCTCCGGAGAGCTGATCGGGATACTTAGCGGCGTCGGAGGGTTCCAGGCCGATGCGTTGTAAGTACTCGAACGCCTGGCGCCGGAACTCGCGGCGGCGGCGGAAGAAGCGCGGCGTCAGGCGGGCGGCGAGACCGAATTCGCAAACCTCGGGACCGAAGGTGATGTTATCGAGCACCGTCTTATCGGGGAACAGGGAATACTTCTGCGGGACGTAGCCGCGCGTGCGGTCGGGCTGATGGTGCACGCGGCCATCCACCAGGATGCGTCCCGCGGCGGGCCTTTCGGCGCCCAGCACCAGGCGCAGCAGGGTGGATTTTCCGCAGCCGGTCTGGCCTAGCAGGCAGACGAATTCGCCTTCTTCAATGGCCAGGGACACGCGGTCCAGAACGGGCCGCGTGGGCGTTCCGTAAGCCACCGAGACATCGCGAATTTCGATCAAAGGCATAGGTCGGGTCTTTCCTGGCTCAGCTCTCCCGGAACCAGGGATGCAGCATGCGATTGAGCCGGCGCATCCCCAGGTCCACCAGGAACAGCAGCAGCGCCACCCACAGGACATACGGGATGATCACATCCATGCCCATGTGGCGGCGCAGCAGCGCGATGCGAAAGGCCAAGCCGTCGGTGGAGGCGATCATCTCACCCGCGAACAGAAACAGCATGACGGATTTCAGGTTCAGCCGGATGCTGTTGAGGATGCGCGGCATCACCTGTTTGAGCACCACCCGGTAGGCCACGTCGAAATCGCCTGCGCCCAGGGTGAAGGCCTTGACGGTTTGCTCCGCCGGGACGCCGCGCACCAGGTTGAAGGTGTCCAGAATGATGGTGGGGGCCACGCCGATGACGATCAGCATGACTTTGGCCAGTTCGTCGATGCCGAAGGCGATGAAGAGAATCGGCAGCAGCGAGAGCGCCACAATTTTGTCGAAGAACAGAATGAAGCGCAGAAAAAAACTGCCGGCGTAGGGAAACAGGCCCATGTGCAAACCCAACAGCACGGCCGGAACGAGCAGCGCCATGCTGTAGAAGAAACGCCGGGCGCTGGCCCGGGTATCTTTCCATAACATGCTGCCGAAGAAGCGCTGGACGAAGTTATCGGGCGGCGCGGTGGCCTCGTCTTCCTCGGCCGGTTGCAAGGCCGCGTTGTACATGCCGCGGGCCATCTGGGCGATGGTGGGCATGACGCGATCTTCGGGGTTGTCGCGATGGCGCGCGTGCGAGACGTAGAAATAGGCGCCGATGCCGGCCGCGAAGAGCGTCCAGGAGAGCAGCACGCTCCAGGCGCGGGAGGGTTTGGCGTGGATGAGGAGGAAGGCCGCAGGCATGGGTTTCAGGACCACAGGGGGCCGGCCAATGCCTGCCTCCCACCGCGATTTTGGGCAAAATGCCCAAGGCAAACGTTGAAAACAAAGGAGTTAAGCGGGGAATTTGGGCAAAATGCCCCAAATTCCCGTGGTTTGACGTTCACAATTTGCCTCCCGCGGCCATCTGCATATAGCCCAGGTCGAAGACCAGCCGCACCCGGTCAGCCTTCCCCTGCACGCTTCCATCGGGATAGCGGATGGCCACTTCATCCAGGGACCTGGTATTGGCCCCCAGCAGCCCGTGGTCAAAACAGAACTGCCGCACCAGGGCCATCTTCTGCTTCAGATCGGGAGAGGCGCCGAAAGCGGCGGCCGATTGCGGCGTGTAAAACATTTTGGTGGTGGAGAGCTGTTCCTTGTAGGATGCCAGCGTGTCCTGGGAACCCTCGGCGATGGCGGCCAGCACCTTGTCGCCCGCCGGTCCCGCGGCCGACATCATTGCGAGCATCTCGTACCACGCGCCGGAAAGGGCCTGGGCAAACTTGCGGCCCGCGCCATCGGGACGGTTCAACACGTCCGTGCGCACCACCGTCAGGTCCAGAATCTCGCCCGGAATCTGCGAGGAATTGAACAGCGAGGCGATGCCCTTCTGCTTCGAGATCTGCGAGACCATCGGTTTCCAGGTAACCACGGCATTGGCGCTGGTATCGCCCAGGAAGGCGGTGGCGATATCGGAATCGGAGGTGTTGATCAGGCGCACGCGCTTGATCTGGTCGCGCAACCCGTTGAGGGTCATGGCGCGGTCGAAGAGGTACTCGGAGACGGTCTTCTCCACCAGCAGCATCTTCTTGCCCGCCAGATCCTTCAATTGCAGCCCGCCGCGCACCAGCACGGCATCGTTGCCGTTGGAGTAATCGCCGATCAGGACCACGGTGGTGGGGACGCCCGAAGCCGCTGGCATATCCAGGGCTTCCATGTTCGTCATGGCGCAGGCATCGATATTGCGGGCGACGAAGGCGTCCAGCGAGGGGGCATAATCGAAGCGCTGCACCTTGATGGCGATACCGTACTTGTCGGCCCACTTGCGCAGGATCCCGGCCTTGTTCATGTAGTAATAAGGAGTCCAGCCGGCGTAGATCGACCAACCCACGGTGAAGGAGGGTTTCTGGGCGAAAGCGGTAATCGAAAGGATGAGGACCAAAAGGCCGCGCAGCATCGTCGCTCCCCAAACATTAGAACCAAGGCGACGGGGCCTTCGGAGTTCTTTGAATTCTAACACGGCAGCCAACGCGGGCCGCCCGGATTCCTTCTATTGCCCGGATTCAGCGAAGCGATGCGGGCGGCGCCAGGTACTGACGCCAGCCTCCGTAGCGAGTGATCTCGGCCGCGCCCGGCACGGCGAAGGGCTCGCAGAGGAAGCAACCGACCACCTCTCCATCCTCCAGGGTGGCCTTGCCAATTCCCAAGGGCGGCGGCACGGCGGCCACCAATCCGCTGAAACGATCTTCGGGAATGGCCCAGACTTCCACTTCGATTCCGGGTCCCCGGAATTCGGGGTCGCGCACCAATCCAGGTTTCGGTGGCAGGGTTCCTTCCAGCTTATAAAGCCGGTAGCCCGCGGCGGTGCGGCAGCAGCGAATCAGGCGCCCGCCGCGCTCGGTAAGCTGCCAGTTCAGAGGCTGGCCGCTCAGGTGCGCACCCACTACCGCCAGGGCCACACAGCCCGGCGGCGTGGCTTCCAATTCCACGGGCGGCGCGGGCACGCTGGCCTGTGCGCGGTGGAACCGGTCGGCCGCGAGCAGCAGGGCTTCGTCGCGGAAGGCGGGGCCGATGAACGATACGCCGAAAGGCAGGCCGGTGGACCGGAAACCAGCCGGGACCGCCACGGCTGCCAGGTCCAGCAGGTTGACGAAATTGGTGTAGTAGCCCAGGTTGCTGTTCAAGCGGATGGGGTCGGCGGCGATGGCCTCGTGGGTGTAGATGGCGCCGGTGGTGGGCAGGAACAGCACATCCATCTTTTCCCATTCGGCTTCCGAGGAGCGCCGCAAATCGCGCAGGCGATACTCCGCCTGGAAAGCCTGGACGGCGCTGTAACCGCGCGCGCCCATGACGATCTCGCGGACCACCGGGTGCATTTCGGCGGCATGGCTTTCCACGAAAGGCAAAAGAGCCGCCAGGCGCTCGGCCACCCATGGACCGGAATACAACAGATCGGCCGCGGTGCGAAAGATAGAAAAATCGATCTCCACTCTTCGGCCACCGATGGTTTCGATCGTCTCCGCCGCACGCTGATAGAGCGCTTCGGCTTCGCGGTCGCCGAAAAATTCCAGTTGCGCGGCCGACGGAACGCCGAAGCGAAATGCGCCGCCCGGTTGGCGGCTGAGCCACGGCGCGGCATCCTGCCCGGGACCGGGCGCGCGCGAATAGGGATCCAGCGGGTCGAAGCCGCGGGCCACCTGCCACACGGTGTGGGCGTCGTGACAGGTCCGGGCCAGAATCGAGACGCAATCGAGCGACCGGCAGGCGGGCACCAGGCCCAGCGTGCTCAGCGCGCCGCGGGTGGGCTTCAGCCCGATCAGGCCATTGAAGGCGGCCGGAACGCGCCCGGAGCCGGCGGTGTCCGACCCCAGCGCGAAACTGGCGAGACCCTTGGCCACCGCCACGGCCGACCCGGAGCTCGACCCGCCCGAAATGTAACGCCGGTCGAAGACGCTCGAACAGGCGCCATGCGGCGAGCGCACGCCCACCAGGCCGGTGGCGAACTGGTCCAGATTGGTTTTGCCGATGGCGATGGCGCCGGCATCCACCAGCGCTTGGACCACCGTGGCGCTGGCGGCCGGCGTGTAGGAATACGCGGGACAGCCGGCAGTGGTGGGGAGGCCCGCCAGATCGAGGTTGTCCTTGATGGCGAACGGCACGCCGTAGAGCGGCTTGGCGGGCGCCAGCGAGTCTTTTTCGAGGGCCCGCGCGCGGGCCAGTGCGGCGTCGCGCGACACCAGCGAAATCCAGACCGGTTCGCGCGGTTCGCGGGAAATGGAATCGAAAATCTGCGCCACCACGTCCGAGGGCCGCGCGGCGCCGCTGCGATAGAGTTCGCGCAGAGACCCCAGGTTCAAGGGTGCGGGGGTTTTCATGCGGCTGCCTCGGGGCGCACGGTGAGCAGGTGTTGCCCCGCGGCCACCAGATGGCCCGGCGCGCAGTGGAGCGTCTCAATGGTGCCGCCAACCGGGGCGGCCACGGCAATTTCCATCTTCATGGCCTCCAGGACCACCAACCGCTGGCCGGCTTCCACGCGCTGGCCGGCCGCCACGGCGATGCTCCAAACGTTAGCGGCCACCGGCGCGCAGACCGGCCGGCAACCCTCGGGCACGCCATCCACGGGCGCCCCAGTGCCCGGATCGGGCGGTTCGCCAGGCCCATCGGCGGAACCGGAGGGCGCCTCAGCCCAGCGTTCCCGCTCCGCAACGAAGGCATCGTGCTGGCGACGTTTGAAAGCGGCGGCTTCCGGCTGGATGGATGCGAGGAAGGCGTGATACTCGGCCAGGCGAAAATCGCGGCTTTCGATGCGCAGCGGGTAGCGGCCGTGCGGGAAGGCGTCGCGAATTTCCGCGAGTTCGGCCGCCGAAACGGGATAGAAGCGGATCTGGTCGAAGAAGCGCAGCAGCCAGGGCGTGCCGGGCGCGAATTCGCCCGTGGATCGAAAGCTGTTCCACATCTGCAGCGTGCGGCCCACGAACTGGTAGCCGCCGGGACCCTCCATGCCGTAGACGCACAGGTAAGCGCCGCCGATGCCGACGGCATTTTCGGGCGTCCAGGTGCGGGCGGGGTTGTACTTGGTGGTCACCAGGCGGTGGCGCGGATCGGTGGGCGTGGCCACCGGCGCTCCCAGGTAGACATCGCCCAGGCCGAGCACCAGGTAATTCGCCAAATACACGATGCGCCGCACGTCGTCCACCGAACCGAGACCGTTGATGCGGCGGATGAATTCGATGTTGCTGGGGCACCAGGGAGCGTCGGGCCGCACCGATTGGGTGTATTTCTGGATGGCCAGGCGGGTGGCAGGGTCGTCCCAGGAGAGCGGCAGGTGCACCACGCGCGAGGGCGCCACGATATCGTCCAGGTCGGGGATGCGGCTCTCGGCGTGGTCGAGGGCTTCGAGCAGCGCGGCGCGCGTCAACTTGCGGCCGTCGTAGTGAATGTGCAGCGAACGGACGCCCGGGGTGATGTCCAAAATTCCATTCGGCCCAAGTGAGCGCAACTGGCTTTCGAGCGCGTGCACGCGGAAGCGCAGGTTGAGATCGAGAACGTTGGGGCCGTATTCCAGGAGCAGGTACTGATCGCCATCGGCGCGGCAGACCACCGCGGGCAGGTTGGATGTGGCCGGGCGCGAGCGCAGCACGGGGTCCTCAGGCGGGGCGGGATGCGGCAGGTGCGGCAGGCGGCCGGCCCTCGTGGCGACAGCGGTATCGAGAGCCGACTGCATGCGGCGCGCCTGGGCCAGCGAGACCGGACGGAAGCGCACCAGGTCGCCGGGCTTGAGTTGTCCGATCTTCCAAAGCTCGGCATCGATGATGGTGGCCGGGCACACGAAACCGCCCAGGCTGGGACCATCCGGACCCAGGATTACGGGCATGTCGCCGGTGAAATCGATGGTTCCAACGGCGTAGGCATTGTCGTGGATGTTGGATGGGTGCAGCCCCGCTTCGCCGCCATCCGGGCGCGCCCAGGCGGGCTTGGGACCGATCAATCGCACGCCCGTGCGGTCGGAATGGTGGTGGACTTTCCAATTCGCGGCGAAGAATGCTTCCATGCCGGCCGGGGTGAAGAAATCGGGCGCGCCGTGCGGTCCGTAAAGGACGCCGATGTCCCAGGAATGCGAGTAAGCGGGGGTGAGCGCCGGCGGGAGCGGTGGCAGCGCCGCGGCGTCCGTTGCGACGATCGGCAGCACGTCACCCGGCCGCAGCACGCGTCCGCAACATCCGCCGAAGCGGCCCAGGATGAAAGTGCTGGCGCTTCCCAAATAATCGGGCGCGTCGAATCCGCCGGCCACCGCCAGGTATCCGCGCGCACCCGCGCCTGCCACCGCGCCCATTTCGAGGAGCGCGCAGGGCTTCACCGAAATAGTTTGCCAGCGCGGGACCGGAACGCCATCCAGGCGAGCGCCGAAATCGGCCCCGGTGAGCGCGATGACCGCGTCCGAGCGGAAGCGCAGGGAGGGGCCGGTGACCGTGACTTCCAGGCCGGCGGCCGATTCCGGGTTGCCCACCAGGCGATTGGCCAGCCGGAAGGCCAGCGAATCCATGGGACCGGAGGGCGGCACTCCCACGTGCCAGTAGCCTATCCGCCCGGGGTAATCCTGAATGGTGGTCTGGGTTCCCGCGAGGATCACATCGATGGCGTGCCGCCGGTATTCGAAATCGCCCAGGAAGGCGGTCGAAATGCCGCCCGCCTGGAACGCCGCGGAGCCGCACACTTGCCGCAAATACTCCAGGTTCGTTTCGATGCCGTCCAGGCGGCACTCGGCCAGCGCCGCCCGCAGGCGTTCCAGCGCAGCCTCGCGGCTGGGTCCGCGGACGATGATCTTCGCCAGCATGGGGTCGTAATAAGGGGTGACTTCGGCGCCCGATTCCACCCAGGTTTCGACTCGGGCGTTGCGGGGCCATGCCACATGTACCAGGCGCCCCGCGCCGGGCTGGAAACCCTTGCCGGGATCTTCGGCGTAGATGCGCGCCTGGATCGAGCAGCCTTGGGGAGCGATTCGCAGGCCGGCCAAATCGGGCATCTCGCCGGCCGCCAGCCGCACCATCCACTCCACCAGGTCCACGCCGGTCACCTCTTCGGTGACGCCGTGCTCCACTTGCAGGCGTGTGTTGACTTCCAGGAAGTAGAAGGCGGCGGCCGCATCGTCGTAGAGGAACTCCACCGTGCCCGCCGATTGGTAGTGGACGGCCTGGCCCAGGCGAACGGCCGATTCCGCGAGGCGCGCGCGGGCTTCCGGCGCCAGTCCGGGCGCGGGCGTCTCTTCGATCACCTTCTGATGGCGGCGCTGCGCGGAGCAATCGCGCTCGCCCAAGGACACTACCCCGCCGCGGCCATCGCCGAAAATCTGCACCTCGATATGGCGCGCGCGGGCCAGAAATTTTTCCAGGTAGATGCCCGCTGCGCCAAAGCCGGCATGGCTGAGCCGCGCGACCGCCGAATAGGCCTCGGCGAGGTCGGCCGGGCCTTGGCACACCCGCATTCCGATTCCGCCGCCGCCCGCGGTGCTCTTGAGGATCACCGGGAAGCCGATGCGCCCGGCCGCCCGGTGCGCCTCATCCACCGAATCCAGCAGACCGGTGCCCGCCGCGAGCGGCAACCCGTTCTCTTCGGCGATGCGCCGCGCCGTGTGCTTCAAGCCGAAATCGCGCATCTGCGCCGGGGTGGGGCCGATGAAGACGATGCCGTTCGAGGCGCAGGCTTCGGCGAAGGCGGCATTCTCGCTGAGAAATCCGTAGCCGGGATGAATGGCCTGGGCGCCCGAGCGGCGCGCGGCTTCGATCAGCGCCGGAATCGAGAGATAGCTCTCGGCCGCGGGAGCCGGTCCGATCGGCGCCGCTTCCCCGGCCTGTTCCACGTGCAGCGAATGGCGATCGGCCTGGGAATACACCGCCACGGAAGCAATCCCCAAACGCCGCAGGGTTCGAATGATGCGGCAGGCAATCGCGCCCCGGTTGGCGATGAGGACCTTTTGGAACATCAACTTGCTTGGGGATCCCAAATCAGCGCCTCGACCGGCGTCGGATTGTAGGCATTGCAGGGATTGTTTAATTGGGGGCAGTTGCTGATGAGCGCCAGGACATCGGTCTCGGCGCGCATCTCGACGTACTTGCCGGGCTGCGAAATGCCGTCTTCAAAGGTCAATCCGCCTTCCGGCGTCACCGGAACATTCATGAAGAAGTTGATGTTGGCGGTGATGTCGCGCTTGGTCATGCCGCGATCCCACTCGATGACGGCCTTCAGAAAGCTGCTGCGGCAGGCGTGCATGGAGCGCTTCTCAATGGCGTAGCGCACCATGTTGCTCTCGTTGGCGCAGGCGCCGCCCAGGGTGTCGTGGCGCCCGCAGGTATCGGCCACGATGGTCAGCAGCACCGTGCCGCCCGTGGACAGCAACCGCGTGCCGGTGGTCAGGTACAGATTCGCCTGGGCGCGGATGGTGTCCTGCGCGCTGTAACGGTCGGAATAATCGTGCGCGTTGTAAAACAGCGTATCCACGGCCTGGTTGCCGTTGAGGTCCACGATGCGGAAGATCTGCCCCTGGCGGATTTCGTGGATCCACGGCTCACCGGCGGGAATCACCGCGCGGTATACCGCGGCGGCCGGCGAAAGGCGGCTCTCCACAAGCTCGATGCTGCCGGGTCTGTCGCTCATGCGAGTGTCCTCACAGGAAATATCGCTCCGTTAATATGAAGCCGCGGCCGTTTTCGGGGCGCGAGACGCGGCACGCATCATCCGGGCCGGGCGCGGCGCTGCGGCGGATGGAAAGCAGCACCGGTTTGGGCGCATATTGGCGGTTTGGATCGAGCGGATGCTGGCAGGTATTGAGGATGGCGAGGGTGTTCATTTCGGCCCTCAGCTCGACGTAGGAACCAGCCGGGGAGTTCGCCGCCCGAAAGGTCATGGCGCCGTCTGCGGCCACGTCCACGCGGCTGAAGAAGTTGACGTTGGCAATCAGGTCGCGCGGTCCCAGCCCCCACTTGCCAAGTTCCACCAGGAAGCTGTCGCGGCCGTTCTTGTGATACTCGTTGCGATGCTCCTGGTAGCGGGCCTCGCCGTATTTTGCGTCCGCCAGGGCGCGGTTGGAGCAGCCGCCCAGCGGATCGTGCCAGCCCACCGTATCCTCCACAATGGAGCAGAGGATGCGGCCCATATCCGAATACAGCACGTAGCCCGTGGTGAGCCGGGCGATATGTTGCGCCTTCAACGTGTCCGGCATGTTATAGCGCTCCACCGGACACTCGAAGTTATAGAACAGCGCGCCCACATTGGCGCCGCCTTCGAGATCGGTGATGCGCAACTTCGTGCCGCGCTTCAAAACGTGCGACCAGCTTGCGCCGGGCCCTACGATCTCTTCCCAAAGCACAGACGACTCGCTCATTGATACACCACTCCCTCTTAGAATTCAGGACAGACAGATTCGGGGCGAGCTAAGAAGATGCGAGGAGGGAAGGCGGTCCGCAGCAGACATCCATCGCGGTCAGGCGGAGGAACACCCGCAGGGCGATCCGCGCTCGTGTAACCCGCGCTTGTCTGGCCAGGGACATCAAGGCCAGTATGGCAGAGGAAGCGCGCCAGCGGGAGACAGCGCGCACAAAATGTTTTTATCGCGCCAATCAGCGCGAGAGGGGTGAGACACAGGGGCGCACCGGCGCGCCTTCGTCTCCACCGCCCTCCGGGGCGGCAACCTATCGCCCGAGGGCGAGGCGCGGGGGATGGTGAGCGGCACCTGGCAGACTCGAACATACGCCGACCTGCCGGGTCTTGGTTCCGGGGGCGGCGTGTTTAGGGAAGGCCGATGGCCGCCGGCCCGAGTGCGTCCTGGAGCAACGGGGTCTGCGGGTAGGGGTGGCCGCGATACTGGCGGAAGCCTTCCCCGTGCGATACCCCGGCCAGCGCGCCCCGCTCGCGAGTAGTCCTTTCCATTTCCTCGAGATATTCGTCCACGCCGTGATGGCGGCGCAGCCATTCGCGCTGGCTGGCGTGATCGGCCAGCATCTGGCGTTTGCGCTCGAAGGCGGCTGCGATATTCACCACGAAATCGGGCCGCACCATGCAGTTCTGGCGGTCGCGCCCGCCCACCGGGTCCATGAAATAGAGGTGCGGGATGGCCTCGGTTGCGAGGCTGCCCGTCTGGTAATTGGGGAGGGGCGCGGCGAAGCAGGCGTCGCGTACCAGCAGGCTGGCGGTTTCGTGATCGCAGAGATAATCGACCGGCGAGGGAGCCAGCACGATCTGCGGGTTGGTCCGCCGCAGGACGTCGGTCACGCGCCGGCGGGAGGCATCGTCGTTGAAGATCGCCATATCGCGCATTTCCAGGCACAGGTACCGGGCGCCGATTCGCGCTGCCGCACTAGCGGCTTCACGGCGCCGCACGGACGCGATCTCCTCGGCGCCGCGATCCGCGGAGCCGCAATCGCCGGGGGTGAAGGTGGCGATGGTGACGGAGTGGCCCGCGTGAGCCAGCAGCGCCAGGGCGCCGCCCGCGAGCATTTCCACGTCGTCGGGATGTGCGTGAATGGCGAGGATGTGAGTCATGGTGGATCGATCGGCACGTGGCCATGGCTATTGTACCGGAAACCAGGTGTAGGCCGGCTGCTGCTAGACGCCTTGTTTTGCAACAGTTTGCGGATTTATGGCGTGCCAGTAAACAGCACCACCCGAACGATGTGTATACCGACCGCGCTAGTAAAGCCATTGGATTATAGGGTATATAGATCGTTTTTACTTGAATGCAGTATGGCGCTGTGTCATACTCTGCCAAACGGACATCCAGTCTTGCATCCGATGGAGTTGCCGTCCAGGGCCGAGTTGGATCGCCGAATCGAACATGGCGGCCCGGCTTTCTAACGGAGTTAGAACACCCGACGCAGGTTTCGCGGGCGTCGCCATTTTACACCAGGCAAGATCGCGCAGAGTTTTGGAGTTAGTCGTATCGGGAGGATTTGCGATGAGGGATCGAGTACGCTATGGGCGTTCCTGGCTGGCCTTGCTCAGCCTGGCCGCGGCGCTGCTGCTATTGCGGACGGCGCCGGCATTCAGTCAAACCATGACCACCGGCGATATCGCGGGAGTGGTTTCGGATTCGACCGGCGCGGTTGTGCCCGGCGCGGCCGTAACCATCAGGCAGATCGCCACCAATGTAACCAGAAACGCCACCACCAACGGCGTGGGCGAGTACCGCTTTTCACTCCTCGAGCCGGGCGATTATGAAGTTTCCGCCAATGCCACCAGCCTGAAGTCCAGGGTCGAGAAACTGACCTTATTGGTGGGGCAGGAATTGGGCGTCAACCTGACCGTGACCGTGCAACTAACGCAGGCCACCGTGGAGGTGACCGAGCAGGCGGAACTGCTGCAAACCGAGAACGCTAACCTGACCAGCGGCTTCAACCAGGCGCAAGTTACTAATCTGCCCGCCAATGGAGGCGACATCACCACCGTCGCGTTCACGGTTCCCGGGGTGCTGGTATTGCCGGGCGGGGGATCGTCGGGCAATTTCAACGTCAACGGAATTCCGGGGGCGTCGGCCCTTTTCACCTTCAACGGCGCCGACAACATGGACCCCTACCTGAACATCAACAATTCCGGGGCCAGCAACAATTCCCTGGGCGCCAATGAGGTAGCCGAGGCGTCCGTGGTCCTGAACGCCTACAGCGCCGACTTCGGCCGCATGTCGGGCGCGCAGGTGAACTACGTGGGGAAGTCCGGCAGCAACAGTTTCCACGGCAACCTGTTCCACAACTACAACGACAAGATATTCAACGCCAACGATTTCTTCAACAACCAGGCGGGCTTGCAGCAGCCGCGCTCGGATTCCCATAACTTCGGCGGTTCGGTGGGCGGCCCGATCAAGAAGAACAAGCTGTTCTTCTTCTTCAACTACGAGAGCCTGCAATACGCCCTGCCGACGTCCGGCGTGGTGCACATTCCTTCTCCGCAGTTTGAGCAATATACCCTGGCGCACGTGCCCGCGGCCACCCTGCCGCTCTATCAGGATGCTTTCGCGCTGTGGTCCGGCGCGCCCGGCGCCAAGAACGCGGTTCCAACCACCAACGGCAACGGCCCCTTACAGGACGGCAACGACCACCTCGGCTGCGGCGTCTACACGTTCTGGAACTCCAACATTCAGGCTCCCGGCGGCGGCGTGTTCGGCGGCAATAACGTTGCCAACAATGTGCCCTGCACCTACGCCTTCGCCGAAAACGCCAGCGAGATCAACAAAGAGAGCCTGATGGTGTTTCGCGGCGACTACAACATCACCGACAAGCAGAAGATCAGCGCACGATTCAACCCCGATTGGGGCGTGCAGGCTACCGGACCGAGCCTTATCAATGCGGCTTTCAATGAAACGAGCAACCAACCCTCCGATGCCGGCCAGTTGACCTATACCTACGCTATAACACCTACCCTGGTGAATAACTTCATCGGCTCCGGCATGTGGTACACCGCGTATTTCGGCTACACGGACCTCAAAAAGGCCCTCTCGCTAATGCCGGAGACCTGGTACCCGAATGACGGCTGCTGCACAGAGTTGGGCATCGCCACCAACATGCCGCAAGGCCGCAACGTGGGCCAGGCTCAGTTCGTGGATGACGTCACCTGGATCCAGGGCAAACACAGCATTAAGGTCGGCGCCAACTACCGGTACAATAAGGTCACCGACTTCACCAACTCCGAAAGGGCGTACGCCGGAATTTACACGTTCACCGATCTGACGGACTTTGCGACCGGCCAGATCAACTCCACGGGCGCGGGATCTTCCTTCAGCCAGTATTTCCCCAACATGTTGCAGGTCCACCTGCGTATGAGTTCGCTAGGCGCTTATGTGCAGGATGAATGGAAGATCCGGCGCAATCTCACTTTTATGCTGGGTATGCGCATCGAGCACGACGGCGACCCGTCCTGCCTGGATAACTGCTTCGCGCGCATGAACACGCAGTTCGGAACATCGGGCTACTCGGGCGGGGCCAGCATTCCCTACAACCAGACCATCACTACCGGCGAACACAATCTGTACAAGAGCCTGGAAAGCATCATTCCGGAACCGCGCTTCGGTTTCGCGTGGAACCTGGATTCGAAAACCGTGGTTCGCGGCGGCATCGGCTCGTTCGCCACGCTTTTCGCGGGCAGCGTGGCATCCAGCGTATTCGGCAATGCCCCCAGCGTCTTCAAACCAAGCGTGACGTTCGGCGAAGCCGGCCCGCCGACCGATTCCGCAAGCTCGGCTTATGCCGCCGCCGCGGCCTACAATACGTTCACCTCCCAGTTCGCCGGTGGCGGCACTCTGGCGTCGATCAAAGCGGCATTGGGAAGCATCCCCTTCAGCGCTCCCAGCTACTATTCGCCGCCGAACAACTTCGTGGCGCCGAAAACCACCGAGTGGAGCCTGGCATTGGAGCGCCAGTTGGACGAGCACGACGTTCTGGCGGTGACTTATGCCGGCAATCACGGCTACGATCAGGCTATCTCCAACACCTCGAGCAATTTCTTTCTGCTGCTGGGCGCGAACGGCCTCAACAAGTATTACGGCACGAGTTTCGCCGGCCTGCCCACCGCCGCGCCCGATCCCCGTTTCCTGACCGTGACGCAGGTACTGACTGCCGGCTACTCCAACTACGACGCCATGACCGTCCAACTCCGGCGCGCCCTGAAGTGGGGATTGCAGGGGCAACTTGGCTGGACCTGGTCGCACGCGCTGGGCCTGGCCTCGGTCTACAATCCCTACAACCTGAACTTCGGCTACGGCAACGAGAGCATCGACGTCCGTCATGCCATTACCAGCGATTTCGTCTGGACCGAGCCGCACAAGTTCGCCAACGCTTTCCTGAAAAATACTATCGGCGGATGGAACCTGTCCGGCAAGGTGTACGCATACACCGGGCGGCCGTTCTCGTCTTCCGACAGCAAGATGTCCGCGCAGATCAACTCCGGCGGCGGCACCAGCCAGACATTTCTGGCATCCGTCATCGACCCCAGCATCAACCCGGTCTGCACCGCGGTCCACGGTTCGAGCACGCCGCCCTGCTTCACCCCCAGCGATTTCATGACCTACAACTCGACCTCGGGGGTGAACACTCCGATCCAGACCGATTTCGGAGTCACCGGTCCGGGCGTCTTCCGCGGGCCCGGCTACTTCGATGTGGACACCAGCCTGACCAAGAGATTCTTCATCAAGGAGAAGGCCTGGGTCGAAATCGGAGCGCAGTTCTACAACGTTTTGAACCACCCGAGTTTCGCCGTCCCGACCGCTTCCATCACGTCGGGCAGCCTGGGAACCACGTCGAGCACCCTGGCGCCGCCTACCAGCCCGTACGGTTCGGGGCAGGGCGCCATCGTTACCGGGCGCGTGATCGTGCTGGCCGCGAAGTTCGGTTTCTAGGTCCCCGACCGCATGATTCGCTTTCCTGACGCGCCTGTCACGACATGATGCGTGCTTTGGTGGGACAGGCCTTCAGCCTGTCCAGGGCAGGCTGAAGGCCAAGCCTGCCCGTCGCCCGAGCGCCCCGGTGGCGCATCCCTGGGACCAAAGGGAGGTGCGCGTGGCCCGGCATTCGCGCGGCCACCTCGCTGGCCGCGGCCCGGTTCCTAGCGCGTGCGAGAAGTCGTTCGCGAGTTGGTCCAGAATCGCGTGTGGGCCTCCGCCGCGCCCATCGCGATTCGCTAATTCTCCACCGGCACCCTATCGGCGTGGTCCACGACCACAATCTCAAGCGGGGCTTTGCGGTTTTCGAGCTTCAGGCCCAATTGTTCCGTGAGCGCGTCGAGGAGTGACGGCCCGGACGGGGTATCGGCGGCCGCACCTTTGCCGTCGCCGGATTCGCGGGCCTCCGGAACCCAGTTCAGGGTCAACTCGTAGACGCCCTGGAGGCCGGTCATATCGAGCACCGGCAAGTCCATCCGGCGCCCCAGGAACTCCGCGAATTGGCTCATGCTGACGCCCCGGCCGGTGTAGTGGGTGTTATTAGACTTGCTGCTGGAACCGGTGTCCGCCACGGCTTTGAATTTGATGCCCTTCCTGCCCACCACCAGCCCGTAAACCGCGAAGATTTTTTGATCGCGGTGGATCGCCAGTCTGAAGCGGCCGGCCAGCATCTTTTGCATCATGGCGCCCAGCGCCGCATCGTACTTTACCGGATCGGCGGGAAGCGCCTGGGGAAACCTGGCGGCGATATCGAACCGCTCGGAAGCCAGCCATTCCGGACCCTCCAACTGGTAATCCTTGATCTGGTACGCCATCAGGATCAGGTTTTTGAGGCTGAGATTGGTCCCTGTGAGCATGGCGCGATCGCTGCTCAGGTGCGAACCGCCGGACCCGGATGTATTGGGCTTCACGGAAACTACTTCAAATTCCTGCCCCAGCGCTCCGTACGCGAAGGCGGTCATCAAGGCGCACAGGAGGATCCCTCGCATCTGCCCGGTTTTGACGGTTGCGATCCGCATATGGTTAGCCCCAGCAGTTCTCATGCCGTGCCTGTCAGTACCTTGTCCCTGGCCGCAGTGGCGCGCCCGAACAGATCGGGCGACCCCATGGCGCGACACTGCTCTTCAAACGCGGGCCGCGGTCCCTGCCAGCGAAGTTCCTCCACTGAGTCGAAAACCGGCACATCGCGCCGCAATGTGGCCAGGGTTCGAAAGAGCATGGCGTCTTCCCAGGAACCGGCGAGCGATGCGGAGAGCCGGCGGGCGTTGGCGATGGAGGCATCCCAGCGGCGCCAGTCCTTGGGGATGTCCTCCAGGTGGCCATACCGGGAGAGAGTCAGGGAGGCGGCTTTCTCGCCCCAGCCCTGAATCCCGGGAAATCCATCGGCGGCGTCGCCCAGCACAGCCAGGTAGTCCGGAATGGATTCCGGCTTCACCCCGAACCTGGCCTTCACGCCGGCTTCGTCCCGCAGGATGCCGCGACGCCGGTCCAGTTGCACGACCCTTTGGCCGGCCACGCACTGGGCCAGATCTTTGTCCGGAGTGCACAGAATCACCTGGCGCACGGCATCGTCCCGCGCGGCCCTGGCGGCGGCCGAAGCCATGGCGTCATCGGCCTCGAACTCCACCATGGGCCACACTCTCACGCCCATGGCTTCGAGCGCTTCCTCCAGAAGCGGAAACTGCGCCAGCAGCGGCTCGGGCACGCCCTCGCTGGTTTTGTATCCGGGGTACAAGCCATTGCGGAAGGACTCCACCACGTGATCGGTAGCCACGCCGAGGTGTGTCGCGCCCTGCTCGACCATGGACAGGATGGATCGCAGCACGCCGCGCACGGCGCCGATTTCGCGGCCCTGAACATCCGCGGCGGCGGGCACGGCGAAGTAGTAGCGGAACAGTTCGTAGGTTCCATCCACCAGGTGAATGTCCATATGGTCCGAGTATAGAGTAACGGCTGGGGCGAGGTCCCCGTCTTCACAAGGGCACTCCGCATGCGTCAGGATTCCCGGTTGAACACGGACCAGACCAATCTGGCGCGCTGGCGCCTGCTGTTGCGGGCTCTCCACGCGCGCAACTACCGGTTGTTTTTTGAAGGCCAGAGCGTCTCCCTGATCGGTACGTGGATGACCCGCGTGGCTACCAGTTGGCTGGTGTACCGCCTCACCAATTCGCCCCTGCTACTCGGGTTGGCCAGCTTCGCGGGCCAGATTCCGATTCTTTTTCTGGCTCCCCTGGCCGGGGTGTGGGTGGACCGCTGGGATCGGCACCGCACCCTGCTGGTCACGCAGACGCTCTCGATGCTGCAATCCTTCACCCTGGCCTTTCTGGCGCTGGGCCACGTGATTACGGTCTGGGAAATCATCCTGCTGGTCCTGTTCCAGGGTTCCGTCAACGCGTTTGATATGCCCGCCCGCCAGTCGTTCGTGGTGCAGATGATCGAGCGCCGCGAAGATCTGGCGAACGCTATCGCGCTCAATTCCTCGATGGTGAATGGCGCCCGGCTGATCGGGCCGGCCATCGCGGGCATGCTCATCGCCGCCGTCGGCGAGGGCTATTGTTTCCTGATCGACGGGGTCAGCTACATGGCGGTGATCGCCTCGCTGCTGGCCATGCGGGTGACGCCGCGGGCCGCCCGCAACCGGTCCTCTCTGCTGGTTTCGGAGCTGCGCGAGGGGTGGCGCTACGTGAGGGAATCGGACCCCATCCGTTCGGTGCTGCTGTTTCTGGTACTGGTAAGCCTGGTGGGGATGCCTTATACCGTGCTGATGCCCATTTTTGCCCGCAACATTCTGCACGGCGGCGCCTCCAACCTGGGATTCCTGATGGCCGCCGTGGGACTGGGCGCGCTGACCGGCGCGGTCACTCTGGCCATGCGCCCGAGCGTCCTCGGTCTGGGCAGGATCATTGTGTGGTCCTCCAGCCTGTTCGGCATCGGGCTGATCGGGCTGGGACTCTCGCGGTGGCTGTGGCTCTCGCTCATCTTCGTGGCTACGGCGGGCTTCGGCATGATGCGCCACATGGCCTCCACCAATACCATCCTGCAGACCATCGTGGAGGAGGATAAGCGGGGACGGGTGATGGCGTATTATTCGATGGCCTTCCAGGGTCTGGCGCCGTTCGGCAGCCTGGCCGCCGGGGCCCTGGCGGCGCGGGTGGGAGCGCCCTGGACGATTATTGGCGGAGGCGCCCTGTGCCTGGCCGGCGCGGCCGGATTCTTTGCCCACCTGCCACGCCTGCGCCGCGCGATTCGCCCCATCTACCGGGAACTGGGAATACTGCCCCCGCTGCCGCCCACGCCGGAAGCGTGACCGGCGCGATTGGAATATTCGATACAATTCCGGCCGGTGCGGGTACTATAACCAGGACCATGACCGGGCCCGTTAGTCTGGTTATTTTCGCTATTGCATGGTAGAGTATCACCCCAAGGGTGAGCTCAGTTCGCCGTTCGGCGAACCTATTAGAGCTTCGACTAGATGTTATGTGCCTGTGTATCGGATCCGGTTTCACCTTGTCGCTCGGCGCGAGACACTTGAAGCCGTTGGATGAGCACCGTTTGTTCTTGATCGGGATGACATTCCGAGGCGAATCCCTCTCAAGTAGAAACTAACCTACGAAAGGATAACCCGACTATGAAAATGCTCAAGCAGGGATCGAAGGAAGCGCTGGTCCTGACACTGAAAAAAATTCTCAATACCAAGGTAGTGCTTCAGCAAAAACTCGCCGAAAACGATTTATTCGATGCCGATACAACAAAGGCAGTCAAGCAGTTTCAAAGGCGATCCGGGCTGAAAGAGGATGGAGTTGTCGGCCCCAAGACCGCCGCTGCTCTTGCCAAACTTGCCGGACCCAGTGCGGCTTCCTTTGCCGCGGCGTTCGGAGGAGGTGACGCGGCGGCGCAGAAGCACTCTGCCGTGCCGGATGAGCCGCGTCAGATAATCACAGTCAACGGGAAGACTTATGTCTTCACCAAAAAGGAATTTGAGAACTTCAACAAAGAGATGATCTCCACGCTCAAACGAACGGTGGTGCTCGCGGCCCAGCAGCGGTCGGAAGGCGCGCGGATTTATTGGGACACTTTCCATGATATTAACAAAGACCAGTATATCGTCAGTTGGTTTTGCAGCGTAATGGGTCCCAAATTGCCGGATGAAAGTCTCATAAAAGCCGGTGAACAGTCTTTTGAGGCACTAAAAAATGCGGTGAACAGCGGGGATTTCAAGAGAATCCAAGATCAACTCGGTAAGTATGGCCCTCCAATCGACAAAGCCTACAAAGTCATGATTAAGTATCGGGAAGACGTGATCGGCCGGGCGGGGAGTATCGTGTCTGGCCTTGAATTCACCAGAGATACGTCTTTCGATATAGCTGGAGCAATAGCTAACGTCGAGTTGGGAGCCACACCGGGAGCCGGTGCAATCTCGGGCGGTGGGGCTGAACTACTTAAGTCGTCTGCAACTGAACTCGGCAAGTACATCGCCGGCACCAGCGGCGGCGGGGAGTCCGCGGTCAAAAATATTGTAATTGACGGCCTGTTGGGGGCGGCGACCGGCGCTGTGGATGACCTGATGAAAGGTGAGAAGGGTGAAAAGGTCATCAAAGGCGTTGCCGATTCGGCGGCCAAAAAGTTGATGAGCAACAAGTGGGCCACCCGGATAGGCGCTGACCGAGTTAAAAAGCTTGTGGCCCGCGGGTTAAAGGGGGCCATGAAGGGGGCACTGGAGGCTGCCGTTAAAAACGCGAGCAAACTGATCAAGGGGAACATGACCCCGGCCCAATTTTTCGAGGCGGTTGCGACGGAGGCCGGCTATGATACTTTTCTCTCCGGACTTGACGATTGGATTGAAAGTAAAAAGTTCGCAACAATCGTCTTCGAAAAGTCGCCATTATCCCGGCTCAAACTTGGCAAAGTCAGCAAGGCCGATGCTATCAAAATGTTACAAGACATCATCGCAGATTCGGCTAAGGAAGGGATTAAGAGTTCTCTTGAATTCGTTTTCGACAAATTGAAAGGAAACGAAAAGACAGAAGAGGTAGGGCAGGATGTAGCGGAGCAGTTTGCCAAAACCTATTACAAGAACATCGAG
Source organism: Bryobacteraceae bacterium (assembly GCA_030038565.1). Taxonomy (GTDB): domain Bacteria; phylum Acidobacteriota; class Terriglobia; order Bryobacterales; family Bryobacteraceae; genus JOPF133. The sequence goes on along the minus strand of JASHSS010000783.1, from coordinate 6,256 downwards.
GCGAAGGTGGTGATGCAGATTAAAAAGGCGTGACCGGCCGGCCGATCTGGGCCGCGCAGCAAGATAGCATCCGCCGCCGGACATTTTGGGGGAGCGCGGGCGGTACACTAACCCCATGGGAACCGGCTTGTCCTTCGATATCGCGCACACTGCCCTGCTGGCCATGGATTGCCAAGCCGGGATTGTCGCCATGTATACCAACCCGGAGGAGTTCCTCGCCCGCGCCGCGGCAGCCGCGGGAGCCGCACGGAAGGCGGGGATGGTGGTGATTCACGTTCAGGTCGGCTTCCGGCCGGGATTTCCGGAGGCCAGCGAGCGGAATAAGCTGTTCGGGGCGATCAAGTCTTCCCCGCAGTGGCAGAAGTTTTTCCAGGGCGATTCGGGCAAAATCCACCCCGCGCTGGGACCCCAACCGGACGACCTCGTGATTACCAAGCACCGGGTGAGCGCCTTCCCCGGAACGGACCTGGAGATGATCCTCCGCGCCAAGGAAATCGATACCCTGGTTCTATTCGGCATCGCCACCAGCGGCGTGGTGCTCTCCACGCTGCTGGAGGCCTGCGACGCCGACTTCCGCCTGGCGGTGATTTCGGATTGCTGCGCCGATCGCGATGCGGAATTGCACGCGGCGCTGGTCCAGAAGCTGTTCCCCTCGCGCGCCGAAGTGATCACGGCGGAAGAGTTCGTGAAGGCATTGCAGTAGACCGATAGTGGACCCGGCAGCCCAGATGGAAGACTCCTCAGTTGCAGCCAGGATGCGCGCGGATTGGAACCAGCGCGCGGGTGAAGACGCTTACTATTACGTAGCCTTCGGGCGGCGGGGCCAGGAGGACGACGAGTTCTTCGCCACCGGCTCGGATGTAGTGCGCTCGCTGGTGACGGAGTTGAAGCGCCTCGGGCGGCGCGACCGGGCGCTCGAAATCGGCTGCGGGCCCGGACGGCTGATGCGGCCCATGGCACGCCACTTCGGCGAAATACACGGCGTGGATGTCTCCGACGAGATGATCCGGATGGCCGCCGAAAGGCTGCGCGGGACTCCCAACGCGCACCCGCACCGGGGTTCCGGAGCGGACCTGGCGCTGTTCGCCGGCGAAACCTTCGACTTCGTGTATTCCTACGCGGTGTTCCAGCACATTCCCAGCCGCGAGGTGGTGTTCGACTACCTGCGCGAAGCATGGCGCGTGTTGAAGCCGGGCGGCATCCTGCGCTGCCAGCTCAACGGGCTGCCGCCCCACGCGCAGAAATACGACACCTGGAGCGGCGTGCGCATCACGCCCGAGGAGATCCGCGCCTTCACCCGGGAGCAGGGTTTTCGATTGCTGGCGCTGGAGCAGATCTGGACGCAGTATATGTGGATCACCTGCCGCAAGCCGCCCGAGGGAGCGGCGCCGGAGCTCCCCGCGGCGGCCATCCGCAACATCAGCAACGCGCTCACCGGAGAGGCCGTAGCGCCGTCGGCGGGCGCCATGGCGGCGCTCTCGGTGTGGGTGGAGAACCTGCCCGCCGCCTGCGACCTGAACCGGCTGGAGGTCGCCGCCGATGGAGCGCCATGCCGCGGAATCTACCTCGGCGAGCCGGCCGCCGATGGCGTCTCGCAGGTGAACGTGGCGCTGCCGGAGGGAATCCGCACGGGCCTGGTTCCCATCGAGCTGCGCTCGAACGGGCTCCCCCTGTGCGCGCCCGTCTGGGTGCGCCTGATGCCGCCGGGTCCGCTGGTGCCGCGCATCGCGGCGGTTACCGACGGCGTCAACCTGGTTTCGGGCGACCGCATCCTGAGCCGCTCGGTGAAGGTGGCGATGATGGAGGTGAGCGATCCGGCGCGGTTCCGCGCGACGGTGGACGGGCTCGAAACGGCGGAGGTGGAATCCTTCTGCACCGATCCGCTGCTGAGCCGCTACGAATTCAACTTCCGGCTGCCGGAGGGGATTGGCCGCGGCCGGCACGAAGTGCGGATCGAGCTGGGCAAGCGCGTGTTTGCGCCGGTCGCGATCGAGGTGGTGTAGAGGGTGTCACGCTGGGGGTGGCCGGGCGCGGCGGCGTTGGCGATTGCGGCCTGGCTGTTGGCGGGCCCGGCTCCCGCGGTCCGCGTGGTCCAGTTGCCCGCGGGGGTGGTGCAACTTCATGCGGAGATGCTGGTGGAGGGTCCGGTCCGCGTGGAAGGCGCCCCCGGCGGCGCCACCACCCTGCGGGCGGCCGCCGATTTTCACGGACCCGCCCTGCTGGTGGTGACCGGGCGCGACGTGACGCTACAAGGCTTTTCCATGGATGGCAATCGCGCGGCCCTCGCGGAAGCCGCTACGCGCATGGGGCTGCCGCCTTCCAACCGCGCCTTCGCGCAGTTCACCCAGGACAACGGGATCCTGGCGGAGAACTGCCGGCGTCTGGCGATGGCGGGCCTGCGCATCGCCAACGTGGCCGGCTTTGCCGTGCTGGTGAACCGGTCGCGGGATGTCTCCATCGACGGGGTGGAGGTGTCCGATAGCGGCTCGCTCGACCCCCAGGGCCGTAACAACACCACCGGCGGCATCCTGCTGGAGGAAGGCACCGCCGGCTTTCGGGTGACGCACTGCCGGTTCCGCAACGTTTTGGGCAACGGCGTTTGGACGCATTCCCTGTACACGTCGCCGCGCAATGCCGGCGGGCTGATCGCCTGGAACGAGTTCTTAAACATCGGCCGGGATGCGGTGGAGGTGGGCCACGCCAGCGACGTCCGGGTGGAAGCCAACGGCGGCCGGCGCATCGGCTATCCGGGGAGCGTGGTGGAGGATGTGCCGGTGGCTCTCGATACAGCCGGCAACGTGGACCGCTCGGCTTACCGGGGCAACCGCTTCGAGGAGATCAACGGCAAGTGCATCGACCTGGACGGCTTCCACGATGGCGTGGTGGCGGACAACCGGTGCCGCGCGATGGCCAACTTCGGCATCGTCTTCAACGACAGCAACCCGGACATGCAGTCGCGGAATGTGCGGGTGACCGGTAACCAGATCGATGGCGCGCGCTACGGGGGCATCTTCGTCATCGGCGAAGGCCACCTGATCGCGCACAACCGTCTGACGAACCTGAATACCGCGCGGTGTGGCCCGTGTTACTACCTGGCGGATGAACCGGATATGTTGCGCAGCGGTATTTACCTGGGGAAGGGCGTATCGCGGCCCTCTCCCGCGCGCGGCAATCGCATTGAAGACAACCTCATCACGGGCTTCGGGATGGAGCGGCGGTGCGTGGCGCGCGCGCCCGGGATCGCCGCGGACTGGAACCTGGTGCGGGGCAACCTGTGCCGGGACCTGCCGTAAGGCAGGCGCGTACCGGCGCCCGGCTGACCGGCGCGGTTATCGATCCTTCGTTGGTGGGGCAGGCCATTCACCTGCCGGCCAGGCCGCTCCGCTAGACTAGCAGGCTGCGGAAAAAGGCTTCGGCAGGCTGAATGCCTGCCCCACCTGGCTCCTCAAGCTGCTGATTCTGCGCTGGGTGGGGCAGGCGGTTTCGCCTGCCAGGATCCCTCTGCGAGCCTTTTTGCCGCAACCTGCTAGTCTAGTGATGACGAGCGTGAAGATTGGAAGGATGGTACGGTTGGGATATTGGGTCGTGATGCGCGGGCACCAACGGGCGTTGCGTCACCCACGCGCCAAACCTTCGCCATAAGCGAAACAGCCAGTTCAGCATAAGCGACTCCTTGCGGGAACCGTAGCACAAATCGGGTGCGCGATCCAGCCCTTTGGCGAGGCCGGGCGAAGCCCAGGGTGACCACCATTACAATGCCGGATACGCCGGCGCGGAATCCGCGGAGCCGCCGCTACAAGAGTGGTCGATCCAGCGGCTTAGACGGCATCGCTAGGAAAGCGGGTAACGGTAGGCGATGGCGCTCGCACCCTGTTCCCCGAGCCGGGTCTGTTGCGGCGCACCAGTGATGGTGTGCTTACCCCTCGCGGAGCAGCTCCATCGGCGCCCGCCGCGCCGCGCGAAACGATGGCGCAATCGCAGCAGCCGCGGCGGCGCCCACTGCCAGCACGGCGGCCGCCGCCATGCTGAACGGATCCGTCATGCTCACGCCGTAGACTTGCGCCTGGATTACGCGGCTGGCGGGAAGGAACGCCGCGAGACCCAAGGCGGCGCCCACCGCGGCCAGCCGGAGGCCATGCCCCAGCACCAGGGCCCGCACCTCCGCGGCGGTTGCGCCGAGGGCCATCCGGATGGCCATTTCGCGCTGCCGCTCGGCGGCGCGGAAGGCCACCATGCCGTACACCCCGAGCGCCGCCAGCAACAGCGCCAGCGCGCCAAAGCCGGCCACCAGCCGGAGGGTTGCCCGGCGGCCGGCGAGGTTGCGGTCTACCACCAGTTCCAGCGGGGTCGGCGAGATGCGCTCCAGGTGTGGATCGATGCGCTCCACGCACCCGGCGATGGCGCGCGCCAGGCCGGCTTCGCCGCCCGAGGCGCGAATCACATACACGCCGCCATCGGCGCCAATCTGCGACCACGACAGAAAAATCTCGGGGATCGGCTCCCGGTCGAGATCGGCCTGCCGGGTGTCGCCCACCACGCCGACGATCTCCCAAATCGATCCGGCAGGATTCAACTCGCTCATCCATCGCAAATCGAGCCGCGTGCCGAGCCGCTCGCGCCCCTGAAGATACATGCGGGCGAAGCTGCGGTTGACTATCGCTACGCGCCGCCGTCCCGGCTGATCGTCGCGCCAGGAAAAGGTGCGGCCCTCGACGAGCGGAATGCCCATGGCTTCGAAATAGCCCGGTGAAGCCGTGTTCACCCTGGCTACCGGGCGCTCGGGAACGGGGATATTGGTCCCGGCAATTTGAAAAGAGCCGCCCGGTCCCACCCCACCTCCGCGCAGGGGAAGCCGCGATGCGGCGCCGGCGCTGCGCACGCCCGGCAGCGCGGCGAGGCTTTCGATCAGCTCATGATGGAAATCGATGAGCTTGCGCTCGGTGTCGTAGCGCTTCTCCGGCAGGCCGATACCGAAGCGCAGGGCGTGGGCGGTCTGAAATCCGGGGCTGACGGTCGAGAGACGCAGCAGGCTGCGCAACAGCACCGCCGCTCCCAGCAGCAGGACCACGGAGAGCGCCACCTGCGCCACCACCAGCGCGTTGCGGAAGCGGGTGGATCCGGCCGCGGGCCCCGACGCTCCTATCCCTCCACCCGCCCTGAGCAGCGACGCCAGATCCCCCGGCAGAAGCCATGCCGGCGCGGAGCCCAAGACCAAGGCCACGCCGGCAGACAGCGCCAGCGCAAAGCCGAAAGCCGCGCCATCCAACCCGAGCGGCTGCGCCAGGGCGGTTCCCGGCACGAATGCCGGGACCATTCGCAGAACCAGGCGCGCCGCGGCCAGGCCGCCCAACCCGCCCGCTACCGCCAAGGCCGCGGCTTCCACGAGGAACGGCGCGGTCCACCCCGCCCGACCGGCTCCCAAGGATGCCCGGATGGCCATCTCGCGCGTGCGCGCCAGGCCGCGCGCCAGGATCAGTCCGGCCACATTGGCGCAGGCGATCAGGAGCAGAGCGAGAGCCGCGGCGGTGAGGAGGAACAGCGGTTCGCGCCGGGGCCCGGCTATGGTCTCGGCGAGCGGCCGCAGCCCGGCGCTGCGTCCGGCGTTGGTGGCCGGATAGTCGCGGGCCACCGCGGCCGCCGCAGCTTCCAGTTGCGCGCGGGCTGCCTGGATGCCGGCGCCAGGCGCCAACCGCGCCACGGCCTCCTGGGATCCCAGCCGAGCGCAGCAATAGTCGCGCCGGCTGAGCGGAAAGAAGGCGTCCGGGAGCACTCCGCCGATCGGGTAATCGAACCCGGCGGGCATCACCCCGATGATGGTGAAGGGGTCCTCGTTGAGAAAAACCTTACGGCCGATCACCGCCCGGTCGGACGCGAAGACCCGCCGCCACAACCTCCCGGTGAGCACCAGCAGGTGGGCCTCGGAGGCTTCTTCCACTTCCGTGAAAGTGCGCCCCAACGCGGGGCTCACCCCCAGCACCGGGAAGAAGCCGGCCGTCACCATCCCGGTTTGAATCACTGTCACTGGGTCGTTCTCACGAAGGGTGAGGCCGAAGGAGCGTGGCTGATAGGCGGCCATGGATTCGATGAGCGGCGTGTGGCGCCGCCAATCGAGCAAATTGGCCTCCGCCACGCCGCGCGGTTTGCCATCCACGCCCGTTTCATAAAGCGCCACCAGGCGCTCGGGCGCAGGATACGGCAGCGGATTCCACACCAGCGCCCGCAGCGCGGAGAATGCACCGGTATTGGCGCCGATCCC
>JASHSS010000782.1 GCA_030038565.1 Bryobacteraceae bacterium | reverse complement strand
CTCGGCTACCGGCTCGGTGAGGTCGTGCATGTCGCCATGGCCGCTGGTGGGAATCGAAAGGCGCTGCTGATAGGTCATGGCCGTCCGTCATCCGGAAGCGCCAGATTGCGGAAGATCTTCCAGCCGCCCCCGGCCTGGTTTTGCCACACGGTCAAATACCGGCCCGCCAGCTTTTGCCCGTTCCCGAAGGTGGCTTCCGCACGGCCCCATTCGTAGACAAAATCTCCCTCTTGCGCCGATCCCAGGCTGGTTACCGACGCCGACACCGCCCGTCCCAGCCGCGCCAACCGGTCTTTCATACGCTCTTCAATCGCCCCGCGCCCCCTGGCGCACTCGCCGCTGGTTGCGCAGTCCAGTGCGTCGTCGGCGTAAGTCGCCGCGGCCAGGGCGGCGGCGCCTTGCTTCATGCCATTTACCCATGCCTGATTCCCGGCATCGATCTCCTTCCGCGCGCCCGGATCGATCTTCCCGGTCTGCGCCAGGCAGGGGACCGCGATCAGCAAGGCAAGCATCTGGAGGAGCCGCTTTCCTACCATGCTCCGGCCGTGGTACATGAAGCAATTCTACCCGCAAAGAGCACGTGGTGCGTGGTGTGTCCGGGTGCGCCGGCAGGGTGGCTTACGCGCTCCTGAACAATACCCGCAGCGGACCGCGGGCATCCGGGCAGCCTGGCCTTCCGGACAGGCATCGCCTATAGCGGCGGGCCGCAAAACGCGCATTCAGATCCCGGGTCCCGGCACGCCCAACCGGGGTTCATCCGCAGTCTGGAGTGCCAGGGCCTGTTCGCGACCTGGTCCCGGGGCCGTATTCCACGCTTTCGAGGAACAGCCCCTTGGCCGGCGCGGTCGGGCCGGAGCGCTGGGGCAGGGAATCCAAATCCGCGATATTGCCCTTCCCGGCTTCGATCAGCGTGCCCACCAGGTTGCGCACCATGTGCTTGAGAAAGCCGCTCCCGCGGATGCGGTAAATCAACCGGCCGGGCGGATTTTCCAGGACCGACGAAAACACCGTCCGCACCTTGGATTGGCCTTCCGCGTCGCGTTCGTCGCTGGCGGCGAAGGGGGTGAAATCGTGCTCCCCGGCGATGGCCGCGGCCAGGCGCATCATGCGCCCCTCATCCAGGCGGTACGGATAATGATGCACGTAGGGCCAGTCGAAGGGGCTGCACACCTCGGCGCGCCAGATGCGGTACTGGTAAGTCTTGGCGGTGGCGTCGAAGCGGGGGTGAAACCCGGGCGCGGCCTCCTCCACCGAGAGCACCCGGATGGTGGGCGGCAGCAGACGATTCACCGCCCGGCGCAAATTGGGCAGCGGGATCGGATTGGCCATCGTGAAGGCCGCCACCTGCGCCAGGGCGTGTACGCCGGCATCCGTGCGTCCCGAACCGGCCACGTGCACCGCCTGGCCCTCGATCCCGCTGAGGATTTCCTCCAGCGCGCCCTGGATGGTGGCCAACCCGGGCTGCACCTGCCAGCCGTGAAACGCGCTTCCATCGTAGGCTACCTGGATGCGGATGCGGCGCATCAGACCGGGCGCGAGCCGGGCTTCACCGCCGGAATTCCCTGGGCGCACAGGGGACACTCGGACGGGTAATGCGCGGCCACCTTCAGGGTGACCAGCGACACGCGCGGCACGCCCACATCCACACGGCCGCCGCTGCGGTCGATAATGCATGCCGCCCGCAACACCTCGCCGCCGGCCTGGTGCACCACCTCGATCACGTCCTTGGTGGTGCCGCCGGTGGTGAGAACGTCCTCCACCACCACCACGTTCTCCCCGGCGGGCACGGTGAAGCCGCGCCGCAGGGTCATCTTGCCGGTGGCCGGGTCGCGCTCGGTGAAAATGTGGCGGCCGCCCAGCGCTCGCGCGGTTTCGTGTCCGATGATCAGGCCGCCGATGGCCGGCGACACCACCAGCGGGCGCATTCCGGCGGTGGCGGGGCGGAGTTGCTCGGCCATGAGCTGGCCCAACCGCTCGGCCGCCCGCGGATGCTGCAAGACCAGCGCGCACTGCAGGTATTCCGCGCTGTGCAATCCGCTGGTCAGCCGGAAGTGGCCCTGCAGGTAAGCCCCGGTGGTCCGGAAAAGCTCCAGGATGGTTTCGGCTTGCGGCGTCACAAAGCCCTACTATACCATTGAGTTTAATAGCGACCAGCGATTCATTCGCGCGCGCCCGCCGAGGTGATTCCCATGCATTCCATGAGACCTTTTGTAGCTGTGTTGTGTGTCTGCCTGTTGCTGGCTCCGGCCGCGGGCCTGGCGTCCGGAGATCCGCCGCCGCCCCAAACGGGGGTTCCCTCGCCTCCGGGTCCGCTGCCCGATCAGAACCACGGGTTCTGGGGAAGGTTCGATCGTCCCTATTTCCCCCGAATCGTGCCGCCGCCCGTGCTGGCCAATTCCGGCCGGCTGGAATCGCTGCTGCGCGCCGGCAACCTGTATCTCTCAATCCAGGACACCATCGCCCTGGCGCTCGAAAACAACCTGGATATCGCCATCCAGCGCTACGTCCCGGCGCTGGCCGATGCGGCCGTTTTGCAGACCGAGGCGGGCTCCTTTGCCCGCGGCGTTTCCACCACCGTCACCCCCGGCCCATCCAGCGCCACGGTCCTGAGTTCGGGCACCACTCCCGGTAACAACCAGGCGTCTGCCTCCGAAGCCAGCGCGGCCAGCGCCTCGGCCGTAGGGGGCGGCATTTTGCAGCAATCCGGCCCCTCCATCCCCGCCCTCGACCCGGTGCTGGTGGGCGGCGCTGGCTGGTCCCATCTGACCACCCCGCAACTCAACCCGCAGACCACCGGCACCAATTCGCTGATCGAACGGGTGGACACCTCCAGCTTCGGCCTGCAGCAATCCTTTCTTACCGGGACCATCGTGAACCTGGGCTTGAGCAACACCGGTTCGCGGGCCAATATTCCCACCAACGATTTCAACCCCGCCACCGCCTCCTCGCTCGGCCTCACCATCACCCAGCCGCTGCTCGAAGGCTTCGGCCGCGCCGTCAACGGCCGCCAGATCCGCATCGCCCGGAACAATCGCGAAGTGGCCGACCTCACCTTTAAGCTTCAGGTGGAGACCACCATCGCCGCGGTGATGGAACTCTACTGGGACCTGGTTTCGTTCAACGAAAACGTGCGCGTGGCGCAGGAAGCCGTGGCTTCGGCCACGCGGCTCTATGAAGATAACCAGCGGCAGGTCGCGGTGGGCACTCTGGCGCCCCTGGAAGTAACCCGCGCGGAGGCCCAGATCGCCGCCGGCGAGCAACAGCTTACTGCCGCCCAAACCCAGGTGCTGCAACAGGAGACCATCATTAAGACGGCTCTCAGCCGCACCGGTGTGGCCAGCCCGTCAATTGCCGACGCTCACATCATTCCCACCGATCCGATCCGCATTCCGGAGGTGGAAGCCATCTCGCCCATTCAGGATATGACCGCCATGGCGCTGGCCGCCCGTCCCGAGCTGGCCCAGAGCCGCATCCAGATTCAAAACCAGGAGCTGACCCTGCGGGGTTCGCGCAATGCCCTGCTGCCCTCCGCCTCCGCGGTGCTGAATCTCACCAATAGCGCCCTGGCCGGCCAGGCCAGCACCCTGCCCCTGCCCGCGGGAAGCGTGCGTACCGTCAGTCCCTTTTTTATCGGAGGTTATGGCACGGTGCTGAGCCAGTTATTCGCCCGTAACTTCCCCAGTTACTCGCTGGGTTTCAACCTCGATATCCCGCTGCGCAACCGCTCGGCGCAGGCCCAGGTAATCAACGATCAGTTGACCCTGCGCCAGCAGCAAATGGCATTGCAGCGCCTGGAGAACCAGGTGCGCGTGGACGTCCAGAACGCCGTGATCGGGCTGAGGCAGGCGCGCGCCCTGTACCAATCCGCGGTCAAGGCGCGGCTGCTGCAGGCCCAGACGCTGGACGCCGAGCAGAAGAAGTTCGCCATGGGCGCCACCACCGTTTACAACGTGATTCAGGACCAGCAGGCGCTCACCGCGGCGGAGTCCACCGAAGTCGCCGCCAAGGCCACTTATGCCAAGGCCAGGGTGGAGTTGGACCGCGCCACCGGCGAGATTCTGGATCACAACGACATCTCCATCGAAGAGGCCTTCCGGGGATCGGTTTCGCGTCCTCCGAGCGACATACCGGCTGCGGGTGCCCGGCCGTAGACACGGTCGCAGGGGCGCCACCACGGAGCCGCCACGCCGCGGGTGTGCCACGTCCGAGGTGAACCCCGGTACGCGGCAAGAATTTCCGAACTCCGGCAAATCCTGCGTCAGTTGTTTCGATTTGGAACAATCTGGTACACGGGTGTGCCATATTTGCATTCCCGCGCCCGGCGTCACGTATGCCGGCTATTGCGTTTTCTTCGGGATTTTGATTTGGCCAGGGGATTGCTCTTAAGCCGGCGTGACTAAGTTCCTGAGGCCCGACAAGAGACGATGGATTTCCGCATACGCCCCCGCCTTACCAGTCACCTCGCATAGACTCCGCTAATTCTCCCCGATACCCCGCGACCGTCTCTTGCGGGCCTCTACGCCTATTGCGGCGCCATGGGTCGCGGTACCATGGTTCCATGGCTCAAGGAATGTTTGAGGTGGAGTGCCCCTGCTGTCAGGCGATTCTCAAGATCGATCCCGAAACCCACGCCGTGATCGCCCATACGGTGCCCGTGAAGCCGTTGCCCATCCAGGATCTGGCGGCCGAGGTCGCCAAGCTCAAAGGGGCCGGCGCCCGCCGCGAGGAGGTCTTCCGCCAGCAGTTCGAAGCCGAAAAATCGCATGGCAAGGTGCTCGAGAAGAAATTCGACGAGTTGTTCAAGCGCGCCAAAGAAAACCCCGACACCGCCCCGCCCAAGCGCGATATCGATTTCGACTGATTCCCGCCACTCCCGCCCGTAATAACTCGCCCGCATCCTGCCGATAAGGCTTGTGTGCGGGAGGTTACCGAAGATGATCGCGAACCACAGCGATTTGCTGACCCAGTCCACCGGAGCGGCGGCGGCCGTTCAAGCGGTGTCGCCCTGTTATCTGGCGGCGCCCGCTCTCCCCGAGGTGCTCAAAGAGCAGATGTCTTATCTGCTCGCGCACGCGGGTCATAACACCAAGGGGTGCCCCGATTGCCTGCGCCTGGCCCAGGTGGTGCGCCTCCTGATGCGGCCCTTTGAGTAGCCGCCGGCGCGCCGCAGCGGGCGGCTACTTCTTCTTGGTAGGCGGATTTTTGGTGTCGTCCACCACATCGCCGTAGCGAATCGTGGATTTGCCTTCGTATTTCTTGTAATCCTGGTACCTTACCGTCATCCGGATGCGCTGCGCCTCGCCGTTCTTGAAGTGCAGGGTATCGTCGGCGTGGGTGTAAGTGGGAAACCAGTACTTGCCGTCGATCTGCTCGCGGTAAGTTTCGAACCTCGGGAAGGCCTGCCCCTTGCTTTGCCCGGATTTCAGTTCGCCCACGCCTTTCCCGTCGGTCTTGACGATTTGCAGGTCGCGGTCGTCCACCCACACCGTGCCTTCAAAATAGCGGTGGCCGACCACCAGCTTCTTGGGCTTCACCGAGAACTCGTAGGTGCCGATCTCGTCGAGCTTCTCGCGGCCTACGTAGCTCACGTTATACTCGCTGATATCCGCCGAGGTCAGCACGAACGGCTGCACGCTGCGCAGGTCCGCCACGTCCTCGGGCATCAGAATGATGTGCTGCAGGGTCTGCACCGGCGCGTACACCACTTTCTCCGCCCGCTTGCCGTCCGGCGTGAAATAGATATCGTCAATCTCTTCCCATTTCCCGCCGGAAGGGTTGCCGCTGGGGTCCAATTCCTCCAACCTTACGGTCTGCCGATAAGTATAGTTATTGCGCGCCTCCTTGAACTCGGCTTCCTTGGCGGCAAATTTCTGGATGATGTCCTCGGCATTCACGTTGTCCGCCGCAGGCGTGGATCCCGCGCTGACTTTGGCATTTTGAGCGGGAGCCAATCCCGGCAGGCACACGGCTGCCGCGGCTGCCAGAAGAACGATATAACGCATTTTTTCCCTCATTCAAAAGACGGTTTCATTTACCCAACAGTTTCTTGGCTATGGTCAGCAATTGAATATTGCTGGTGCCCTCATAGATCCGCCCGATTTTAGCGTCGCGATAGAGCTTTTCAACCGGGTAGTCCTTGGTGATCCCCACTCCCCCGTGCACCTCGATGGCTTTGGAGGCGGCCTTCTCGGCGATTTCCGAGCTGTAATATTTGGCCATGGCGGCCTCCGTCAGGAAGTTCATGCCCGCGTCCCGCAGCCGCGCCGCGTTGTACACCAGCAGACGCGCGGCTTCCACCTCCGTAGCCATCCGCGCCAGCTCGAACTGGACCCCCTGAAACTCCCCAATGGTCTTGCCGAACTGCTTGCGCTCCCGCGCGTAGGCCACCGCATGCTGCAGCGCGCCGCGCGCCAGCCCGATCATCTGCGCGCCGATGGCGATGCGGCCTTCGTTGAGCGTCTCTATTGCGATTTTATACCCCTGGCCCACCTCGCCCATCACGTTTTCGCGCGGAACCCGGCAGTTGTCCAGGATCAGCTCGCACGTCGAGGAGGCCCGCAGCCCCAACTTGTCTTCTTTCTTACCCACCTGAAACCCGGGAAACTCGCGCTCGATCAGAAACGCCGTCACGCCCTTGTATCCGGCGGACGGGTTGGCGTTGGCGAACAGCAGGAAGAAGCCCGCTTCGGCGGCGTTGGTAATCCATAACTTCCGCCCGGTCAGCAGAAAATGGCCGCCGCAATCCTCGGCTCGCGTGGCCATGGCAAAGGCGTCCGACCCCGATCCGGCTTCCGAAAGCGCATACGACGCCACCGTGGATTCCGCCAGCCGCGGCAGGTAGCGGGCCTTCTGCTCCGCCGTGGCCCAGCGCAGCAGAGCGTTGTTGCAGATGGTGTTCTGCACGTCCACAATCACCCCGGCGGAAGGGTCCACCGCGGAAAGCTCCTCCACCGCCAGGATGGCCTGAAAGAAGCTGCCGCCCTGCCCGCCGTATTCCTCGGGGATTTCAATGCCCATCAATCCCATCTCGAAAAACTGGTGGATCAGGTCCTTGCGGAACACGCCCGCTTCGTCCATGGCGCGAACGTGCGGGCCGATCTCCTCGCGCGCGAACTTCCGCACGGTGGACTGGAAAAATCGCTCTTCTTCGGAAAGCGCGGTCAGCGGTGTAGCTGTCTCCGCTTCGGTAGCCCGCATGACATCGAGCTTACTCCACGGCTGCCATGGCGCGCCACTGCCGCCCCTGCGATTGGGCCACTCCGCGGTGCGTGACTACGCCGTTATAAGTGTTAACGCCGTCGCGCAAGGCGGGGAAGCGCTCGCAGGCGCCCCGCAATCCGTGGTTGGCCAGCTCCAGCAGGTACGGAAAGGTGGCGTTGGTGAGAGCGAAGGTGGAGGTGTGCGGCACCGCCGCCGGCATGTTGGACACGCAGTAATGCACCACGCCGTCCACCACGTACACCGGCTCGGTGTGGGTGGTGGCGTGGGAGGTCTCGAAACACCCGCCCTGGTCGATGGCCACATCCACCATCACGCTGCCGGTCTTCATCGCCGCGACCATTTCCCGCCGCACCAGCTTGGGCGCTGAAGCGCCCGGAATCAGCACCGCCCCCACCACCAGGTCGGCAATTTTCAGGTTCTCGCCGATGGTCCAGGCGTTGGAGGCCAGGGTCACTATCTGGCCGTTGAAAATGTCGTCGAGCTGTCGCAGCCGGTTCAGATTGCGGTCGATGACAATCACGTGCCCGCCCAGCCCCAGCGCCACTTTGGCGGCGTTCACTCCCACGATGCCGCCGCCCAGAATCACCACGTTGGCCGGCGCCACGCCCGGCACCCCGCCTAGCAGGATGCCGCGCCCGCCATTGGGCTTTTCCAGGTATTGCGCGCCCACCTGCACCGACATCCGTCCGGCCACTTCGCTCATGGGCGTGAGCAGCGGCAGCGACCCGTCGGATTCCCGGATGGTCTCGTAAGCCACGCCGCTGACGCGCGCATCCAGCAGGCTTTGGGTCAGATCGGGCAGCGGCGCCAGGTGCAGATACGTGAACAGGATCAGCCCGGGCCGGAAGTAGGCGTACTCGGCCGGCTGCGGCTCTTTCACCTTTACCACCAGGTCGGCCTTGTGCCACACGTCGGCAGCGAGCTCCAGGATCTGCGCGCCGGCGTCGATGTACTCCCGGTCCGCAAGCGAGCTGCCCTCGCCCGCGCGCGTCTCGACGAGCACCTCGTGCCCCGCCTCGCGCAGGGCCGTAACCCCGTGCGGCACCAGCCCCACGCGCGTCTCGTGGTCTTTGATCTCCCTGGCAACCCCTACGATCATTCAATCGCCTCCGCAGCATAGATTAACACCCCGCTCAATTCCGAGCCTTGATTCCCTGCACGCCCGCCCGCCGATGCCGTCAATCGAGCAGGAGGCCTCATGTCCACCGGTTTCCTGCTCGATCTTCGCTACACCCTGCGCACCGCCCGCCGCAATCCAGGCTATGTACTTTCGGCGGTACTCTGCCTGGCCCTCGCCATGGGCGTCAACGCCACCCTCTTCAGCTTCCTCGACAGCATGTATTTCCGCCGGCTGCCGGTTCCCCAAGCCGCCCGCGTGGTCCGGATTCACCGCGGCGAGCGCTTCAACCCGTGCACCTGGGCCGAGTACCTGAGTTTCCGCGGCGGCCTGCGTTCGCTGGAGGCCGCGGCGTGGTTCCGCTTCGGCGCCTATCTCGATCTGGGCGGCGTCAACCAGCAGCTCAGCATCGAAACCGCCTCCGCCAATTACGCCCAAGTCCTGCGCCTGGGCGCCGCCCTCGGAAGATGGTTCACTCCCCAGGACGATTCGCCCTCGAGCGAACCCGTGATGGTGCTCTCCTACCGCCTGTGGAAGGCGCAACTCGGCGGCGACCCCGCGGTGATCGGGCGGTGGATTCGCACCGATTCCGGATTGTTCCGGGTGACCGGCGTGGCCCCCGAAGGCTTCCAGGGAGTGGCCCCGCCGATCGCCGATGCCGCCTGGGTGCCCGAAGCTTCCCTCCTCAACCTGGGCGTGCCGGCCAGCCGCATGCTGGTGAATCTGACCGCCCGCCTCACTCCCGGAGCTACCCTCGCCAGCGCCCGCGCCGAAATCCAGGTGCTCGATTCCCGCCTGCGCGCCGCCCACCCCCGCGACCCGCGATCCCGCGATCCCCTGCGCGTCGATTCCACCTCCGGCTTCCTGTGGACCAACGGCAGCCGCTTTTTCCGCCCGGTTCTGCTGCTCATGAGCCTGGTTTGCGGCATGGTGTTTCTGATCGCCTGCGTCAACGTGGCCAATCTGCTGCTGGCCCGTTCCGCCTCGCGGCGCCGCGAAATCGCCCTCCGCCAATCCCTGGGCGCCGGGCGCGGGCGCCTGTTCCGCGCCGCTTTTGCCGAAGGCCTGGTCCTGGCTGCCGCGGGCGCCCTGCTGGGAACCGCGGCCGGCTATTTCTCGGGTCGTTTCCTGGAACTCATGCTGCCCTCCATCCCCATGGCGGCTTACCAGGGCGTTCGACTGGCGCTGGATTGGCGGGTGATCGGCCTGCTCGGATTGGCCGGAATCCTCAGCGCCCTGCTTTTCAGCCTGCCGCCGGCCCTGCAGCACAGCCGCGGCGGCCTGCTCGCCGGTTTGAACGGGCGCGGCGAGGCCAGGGCGCCCCGCCAGCGCGAGCGATATTCTCTGCTCCAGGTAGCGCTTTCGTTGACCTTGCTGATCTCGACCGGCGTCCTGCTCCACGCCCTGGCGAGTGTGGAAACGGCCGACCCCGGATTCGCCCGCGATCATCGCCTCTACGTCAGCCTCGGCGCGGCCCCCAACCCGTCCCAGCCGGAATCCACCGCGGCCCTCTTCACCACCCTGTTGGAACGATCCCGCGCCTTACCGGGCGTTCGCACCGCCACGCTTTCCTCCGTTTACTTCCTCCACCTGCCCGCCGCCTGCGCCGCCGCCTCCGCGCCCGAAGCGCCCCGCAGGCTCGCGGGCGGAGTGGTCGAGCCGAATTATTTCGAAGTGATGCGCATCCCCCTGGTCAGGGGCCGTGGATTCGGCTCTGCCGCGGGTCCCGGAGGACCGGCCGGGGTGGTCGTCAACCAGACCATGGCCCGCGCCTGGTGGCCCCGTGAAGACGCCCTCGGAAAGACTCTCTGGCTGGGCTGTGACCCATCCCGGCGGCGTCTCGGCCAGGTTACCGGCATCGCCCGCGACAGCCGCTACGCCGGCCTCGAAGAGCCGCCCGGGCCTTTCTATTACACCTCGCGCCTCGATAGCCCGAATGAAAATTCCTTCGCCCTGATCCTCGCAACCGAATCCAATCCCAATCAGTGGGCCAAGCCCCTCATGCAACTGGTGGAGAGCGCCGGCCCACGGCTGAGGATCGGAGAGGTGCGCAGCCTGGATGACGCCGTGGCCCTCTCGCTGTGGGAACTGAAGTGGCAGGCAGCCCTGGCGGGCAGCCTGGGCCTGCTGGCGATCGTGCTCGCGGCCCTGGGTCTCTACGGCGTCATGTCTTACGGCGTCACCCAACGCACCCGCGAAATCGGCATTCGCATGGCGCTCGGCGCGCAGCCCGCCGCCGTGCGTCGGATGATCGTGGCGCGCGGCTTGCGCATCGCCCTCGCCGGAATCGCCGCCGGATTGCTGCTGAGCGCTTTCAGCGTGCGCCTCCTCGGGAATTATCTCTACGGCCTGAGTCCCTTCGACCCGCTGGCCTTCGCCGCCGCCAGCCTGGCGTGGCTGGGGATCGCCATCCTGGCAAGCTGGTACCCGGCGCGGAGGGCCCTCCGCATCGATCCCCTGAAAGCGCTGCAATACGAATGAAGCGGCCGCCGGAGCGCCTACCCGCTCGCCGGAGCGCCCGCCCGTGGCGCCCACCGGCAGCCGAAGCGCCTACCCGTCACCAAAGCGCCTACGCGCCACCGGAGTCGCCTGCCCGTCACCAAAGCGCCTGCCGCCGTCGGAGCGCCTAACCATCGCCGAAGCGCCCACCCGCCGCCGGAGCCGCCTACACGCAGGAGTCGGCCACCCGCCGCCGAACGCCTGCCCGCCCCCCGAACGCCCACCCGCCGTCCGAGCACCTACTCCACGATGCGGAAGGTGTAGATCTTGCCGATCGAAGCGCTGCTGTGCGAAGTCCCCGCTCCCGGCGGAAGGAACCCGTATTCTCCGGCCCCGATGGTGCCCGGCAGAAGCACTCTATAAACGCCCTTTTGCACCCGCTTGCCTTCGAACGGGATGACATCGCGGGTGGCGCCGCCGGATTCGTGCATCACGCCGCCGGTCACTGTGCGGAACTCGCGCGAGTCGGCCTGCTCGTGCAGGTGCAGCAGTTGATACTCGGTGATCGCCACGCCTTCCTGCACATAAATCACCACCTCCACCGGCGACTTCAGGGAATTGCGGCTGTGTACGCCATCCAGGTGTCCGTTCACGTCGCCCTTCACCACGCCCGCCGTGGCCATGTGTTTGAGCACTCCGCCAGTCTTCCAGTTCACTACCTCGGGCAGCATCTCCTCCCACTCCGAGCCGCGTTTGAAATACACCCCGATGTCGGGATCCTTGGGCAAGTCGGTGTCCGCTGCCGCGCCGCCGCCCGCCGCCGCGGAATCTGCCGGCGCGGGACTTGCTGCGGGCGCGGCGCCTGCAGCCGGTGAAGAACCGCCGGTGGTCTTGGCGATCATCGCCGCCATGATCTTGTCCCCCACGCCCGCATCCTTAAGCTTCACCAGGTCGTCGGGGGTGAGAGAGTAGTAACCCGGCTGGCTTTGAATCATTCCGATAATGACCCCTTCCCCTAAGCCGGCTTTGACCATCTTCACCACGGCATCGTTGTTCATCGCGTCCTGCGCCAACCCGGCCAAGGTCAGCGCGGCAAGCAAGCAAAGTGTCTTCATAATGCTCCTCGAAGGCTCTATCGCTGTAGCCCGGAAGGTTCACCCTGATCCGGACCTCTGGGCTAGTATACCTCAAGTCTTTTTTTCGGCAACCGGGTTTACGCGGCTCAACCGCAGCGGGGAACCAGGCAGCACCCGCCGGGTTGCCGGACCCCGGATTGAGCGTTCCTGACACCGGCGTGCCGTACACCTCCTTGGGATCGAATCGATTAACCAGCCTATGTCTCTGTTACCCGGAGCGCGCCTGGGTCCGTACGAAATCGTGGTGCCCATCGGTGCGGACGGAATGGGCGAGGTGTATCGCGCCACCGATACCAGGATGGGCCGCGACGTGGCGATCAAGATTTCCGCCGAGCGCTTCAGCGGCCGCTTCTCGCGGGAGGTACACGCCCTAGCCGCGCTCAACCATCCCAACATCTGTACGCTGTACGACGTGGGTCCGAATGATCTCGTCATGGAGCCGTACTGGGATCACAGACTTCTCCCTCCCGCAACCTACTCATCTCAATCCACTTACTAAATCCAGTGCCTGCCCGCCGCCATTTGCCGTGCTACACCTCGGTTGAGGGGAACCCACATGTCCCGTACCACAACCGCCGAACCTCGCGAGGTTTCGGCAAAGCAGCTCGCCGCCAACCGTTCCAACGCCGCTCGCTCTACCGGGCCGCGAACCCCCGAAGGCAAAGCCCGCTCCGCACAGAATGCCCGCAAACACGGCCTTTGCGCCGACGCCTTCACCCTCCCTCGCCTGGAAAACATCGAGTCCTTCGCCGAACTCCGCGCCGACGCCACGGCCTGCTATCGCCCCGTCAATTCCCAGGAGCGCAACGCCGTCCAGCGCATCGCCTTCGCTCAGCTCGAAATCGAGCGCCTCTCCCGCGTGGGAACGGGCCTCTTCACCAGCCTCCTCGACCAGGCTATGTCTCCCTGCCGCGATGCCCGTCCCGGCCTGTCCGGCGAACTCGACGGAGATTCTGCCACCGGCGCCCACCTCGGCAACTATTACCTCGGCGAAGCCTTCCGCCAGATGAACCCCAAACTCTACGTCGCCTTCCTCCGCCACCAGTCCCAGGCCGAGCGCTTTTATCGCCGGGCGGTCGAGGAATTCGACCGCCTCAAGTCCCGCCGCGCCGAGCTTGCGGAAGATTTGCCGAACGAACCCATTGCGGAGCCTGATTCCGAATCTCCTCAACCAGTTATCCCCGCGCCCGACGCGCTAAACGAACCCGTTTCGCCCCCGGAAATCGCCTCCGCGCCCCCTCCTCCAGCCCCACCGTTGCGCCCTCCGGAACCCACGGACCCCGTCGTTTCCACCTATCCCGTCGCTATCCTGAATCCCGATCGCACCCTCAAGTCCTCGAGCGGGGTGCCCTCCGATCCCGTCAACCCCTCTGATGCGCCCGCTGAGGCGCCCACCGGGATCGCCTGCAACGGCCGCCACCCAACCAGTTCCGTGTCCCACGCCGCACCCAGCCCGCTCCCATGTCGCACACCGCGCCCAGCCCACTTCCCGGTCACACACACCCGGCCCGACCTCGTGTCGCACACCGCACCCAGCCCGGTCCCAGTCGCACACCCCACCCAGCCCGGTCCCGTGTCGCACACCCCACCCAGCCCGCTCCCGTGTCGCACAACGCGCCCAGCCCGCTCCCGGTCGCACACCCCACCCACCCCCACCCAGCCCACTCCCCTGTCGCAGCCCATTCGATCCCGGTAAAATGAAAATTCATGCCTACGGATTCCGAAGAGTTCTATCGCATCCAGAAACTACCGCCCTACGTCTTCGCCGTCATCAATGAAATGCGGGCCAAGGCGCGGGCGGCCCAGATCGATGTCATCGACCTGGGGATGGGCAACCCCGATGGCGCCACGCCCCGCGTGGTGGTCCACAAACTGGTGGAGGCGGCCCGCAATGCCCGCAATCACCGTTACTCGCAGTCGCGCGGCATTCCCCGCCTGCGCGAGGAAATCACCCGCCGCTACCTGGCCAATTACGGTGTCGAACTCGATCCCGACCGCGAAGCCATCGTGACCATCGGAGCCAAGGACGCCCTGGCCCACCTGCTCTTCGCCACCGTCGGTCCCGGCGATGCGGTGGTCTCCCCCAACCCGGCCTATCCCATCCATCAGTACGGCGTGCTGATGGCGGAGGGCTGCGCCTGCATGCTGCCCATGCCCGATGCGGCCACTTTTCTGAATCGCCTGGAGGACCTTTACCGCCAGTCCAGCGTGAAGCCCAAGCTGCTGCTGATCTCCTTTCCCCACAACCCCACCACCACTTGCGTGGACCTGGATTACCTCCGCCAAATCGTGCGCCTGGCGCACCAGCACGGCACCATGATCATTCACGATTTCGCCTATGCCGACCTGGGCTTCGACGGCTACCAGGCGCCCAGCATCCTGCAAGTGGAAGGCGCGCGCGACGTGGCCGTGGAGATCTTTTCCATGTCCAAAAGCTACAACATGGCCGGATGGCGCGTCGGCTTTTGCCTGGGAAACGCCAGGATGATCGCGGCCCTGGCGCGCATCAAGAGTTACCTCGATTACGGCGTATTCCAGCCCATTCAGATCGCTTCCATCATCGCCCTGCGCGAGTGCGAGGAAGATACGCGCAAGATCTGCGCCGTGTACCAGAAGCGCCGCGATGTGCTGGTGGCCGGGTTAAAGCGCGCCGGATGGCCGGTGGAAAAGCCGCGCGGCTCCATGTTCGTGTGGGCCCCCGTGCCGGAGCGCTACCGCCAGATCGGCTCGCTCGAATTTTCCAAGCTGCTGCTCGAAAAGGCCCAGGTGGCCGTCTCGCCGGGCATCGGCTTCGGTCCCCTGGGCGAGGGCTTCGTGCGCTTCGCGCTGGTGGAAAACGAGCAGCGAATTCGCCAGGCGACGCGCTCCATCGGGCAGTTTCTGAAGGCCTGAGACGCAAGCTGTCAGCGATCAGCAATCAGCGATCAGCTCTGGCGTCCCAAGCTTACTCACCGCCCGGCCTCAAGAGCTGAACGCTGGAAGCTGAGCGCTGAAAGCTTCGTCCGGCGCGTCTTTTCAAAATCTCTTCTTATAAAAAAAGTCGATTCCGAACAGCCCGTTGTCTTCGCGCAGCGCCACCACCGACCACTTCTTGGCGAACGACCACTCGATGCGCAGTACTTCCGGATTG
>JASHSS010000781.1 GCA_030038565.1 Bryobacteraceae bacterium | reverse complement strand
GAACCCGGCGGCGGATCACGTCTCGATCGAGGAGACCAATTTCCATTACGTGCACGACGCGCTCCGAACGGCCAAGATCCGCAAGAAGCGCGACGAGCACGTGTACCTGGTGGACAGCAAGCTGGGAGCGAAAGTGATTGGCCAGGCGGTGTACATCGTTTCTCCGGACGGAAGGACGCTGACGCGCGAGGGCACCACCACGCACGCCGACGGACAAAAACTGGAGTATAAAGAGGTGCTCGAAAAGGCCGATCCGGTGGTGGGGACGCAGCCTTTTCAGGCGCCGGCGAAGGCGAAAAAATGAAAACCACCCGGAGAAGCTTGTTGATCGCGGCCGCGGCGGCGCCGTTCGGGGCGCAGGCGGCTCAGTCGCAGGATTCCAAATCCGCCAACGATCGCGTCCAGGTCGCGCTGATCGGCGCGGGCGGACAGGGAAGCGGCGACGCCGCGACGTCGATCGCGGCCGGCGCCAAGCTGATCGCCGTCGCCGACGTTTACGACGGCCGCCTGGCGCACGCGAAGGAGCGGTGGGGCGCGGACATTTTCACCACCCGCGATTATCGCGAGGTGCTGGCGCGGCGGGACGTGGACGCGGTGATCATCGGGACGCCCAACCACTGGCACCAGAAGATCTCCATCGACGCCATGAGCGCGGGCAAGGACGTGTACTGCGAGAAACCGATGGTGCAGCGCGTCGACGACGGCCAGGAGGTGATCGAGACCGCGCGCCGCACCGGCCGGATTTTCCAGGTGGGCAGCCAGCGCGTGAGCTCCATCGTGTACCAGAAGGCCAAGGATCTTCTCGCCGGCGGTGCGATCGGCGAGTTGAACATGGTGGAGGCGTGGTGGGATCGCAACGACGCGATCGGCGCGTGGCAGTATTCGATTCCGCCCGATGCCTCGCCCGCGACCATCGATTGGGACCGGTTTTTGGGACGCGCGCCGAAGGTTGCCTTCGAGCCGGTGCGCCTGTTCCGCTGGCGCAACTACCGCGATTACGGCACGGGCGTAGGCGGCGACCTGTTCGTACACCTGTTCTCCAATCCACTTTGTGCTGGGTGCGATCGGCCCCACGCGGGTGTACACTACCGGCGGGCTGCGCTACTGGAAGGACGGCCGCGACGTGGCCGACGTGATGCTGGGCCTCTACGACTATCCCGCGCGCGGCAAATACCCGGCCTTCAACCTGGCGCTACGGGTGAATTTGATCGACGGCGCGGCGGCCGAAAGCGTAGGCTTTCAGTTCGTGGGCAGCGAAGGCGTGCTGACCATCGGGAACGGCGTCACGGTGGCCAAACAGCCTCGCGAAACCGAGCCGGGATATACCATCGACACTTTCCCCAAGGCCCAGCAGGAGGCCTACCTCAAGCAATACCGGGAAAAATATCCGGTCCAGCGGGCCACTGCCGACGCCATGCGGCCGCAGGGGGAAGAACAATACCTGCCCCCGCGGGGATATAGCGACTGGCTCGACCACCACCGCAACTTCATCCGCGCGGTGCGCACGCGCCAGCCGGTAGTGGAGGACGCGGTCTTCGGCTTCCGCGCAGCCGGCCCGGCGCTGCTCTCGAACCTCAGTTACTTTGAACAGCGGGTGTGCCGGTGGGACCCGGAGGGCATGATGCTCCTGGGCTGATCCCGCGGCACACTTGTAAACATCGTGCATCCGGCCCGCCGGGCGGATCATCACTCGTTTGATATGCGAAAACTTCTGTTTTGGGGACTTCTCATGACCGGTTCTGTATTCGCCGCTTCCAGCGTGCTCGATTACACTCTGAATTCCATCGACGGCCAGCCGGCCCCGCTGGCGCAGTACAAGGGCAAGGTAGTCCTCCTCGTCAACGTGGCCAGCCGCTGCGGCTTCACGCCGCAATACGAGGGCCTGGAGGCGATTTACCGCAAGTACAAGGACCAGGGCTTCGTGATTTTGGGCTTCCCGGCCAATAATTTCGGCGGGCAGGAGCCGGGGACGAACGAAGAGATCAAGACTTTTTGCAGCAGCAAATACAATGTAACCTTTCCGATGTACGCCAAGATCTCGGTGAAAGGAGCGGACCAGGCGGCGCTCTACCAGTTCCTCACCGGCAAGCAGACCAACCCGGACTTCGCGGGCGACATCAAGTGGAACTTCACCAAGTTTCTGGTGAACCGGGAGGGCAAGGTGGTGGCGCGCTTTGAATCGCCCGTGACGCCGCAATCGGCGGAGATCACCGGCGCCATCGAGAAGGCCCTGCGTTGAGCGCGCCGGAGGCTAATCCAGCACGCGGATTTTGATGTTTTTGAACCACGCCGGATTGTCGTGGTTCTGCAACGAAATCGGGCAATCCACGCGCGGCTGTTTCACCAGCAGGTTGTAGATGGGAGTGCCCACGCCCCAGCGTTTGGCCGCGCCGCGCTCGACTTCGGGCCCTTTCAAGCTGGCGTCCACCACTTTCTCTCCGTTCAGCCAGTGCTCCACGTGGTCGCCCTTGACGACGATCCGGGAGTGGTTGAATTCGCCGACCGGCCGGGTGACGTCCCGGCTGGGCGGAATGGCGTCGTAGAGGGCTGCCGTCGCATGGATCGCACCATTGGCGCGCGCATCCGGATTGCCCGCATTGTCCACCATCTGGTACTCGAAGCCGATCACGTAGTCCTGGCCTTTGGCGGGCCGGTCCGTGCGGCGGTCGAGCATGGATTTATTAGCCAGATCCTCGAACTTTCCCCGCGGCCCATTCAGCAGAAACTGGTGGTCCTGGATGCGGTATTTGACCCCGCTATTGCCGCGGGGTGAAATCTTCCAGTCGAACACCAGCTCGAAATCGCGGAAGGTGTCGCGGGTGAACAGGTCCTCCACAATTTTCGGGTGGTCGGTGGCTTTCAGGCAGCCATCCTCGATGACGAAGGAATCGCCGGGCGGGGATTTTTTGGTCGGGTCCACCCAATTGGCGAACGTGTGGCCATCGAAGAGCAGGCGCCATCCGGCGGCCTTTTCCTGGGCGGTGAGCTGGTTATCGGCCGCCTGGGAGACTCCCGCCGGCGCGGCGGCGAGGAGCAAAGCGGCAACGGGGACGCAAGATCGCATAGGTCTATTGTGGAAGAAGGCGGAGGCCGGAAGCAAGAAGCCGCTGGCGGAGCCTGTCTGGTTGAGCTACGGCTAAAGCCGGGCGGGGTGGTATTTCAGCGCCGGCACACAGACCGCTTCGCCGTTCCCAAAAAGCGCGGGAAAAACCCGACCCGGCGCTCCACCGGTGATATAACTCACCGACAGCGCGCCCGCTTACCGCGCAGAATGAGGACAATGGCACCCGGAGCAAGTCAATGATGCCATCGGCCAAGGTACAAAAACGGCGTCAGGTTCAGGTCTTCGAGCAGCTTCAAGGCATCCTCGGCGAAGACTCGTCGAGCGTGCGCGCGCGCGAGGAGTCCACTTTCGACCGCATCCTGGCGGAACGGGGAGGCCGCTGCGTATTATTC
>JASHSS010000079.1 GCA_030038565.1 Bryobacteraceae bacterium | reverse complement strand
CGGGAAGAGGGCTGTCTGCAGGAGATGGCTGAATTGGGAGAGTTGCTCGCGGAGCGTCAGCTTCATGGTGGATGCCTCCTGCCTACTACCAGCTTAGCCGCCGATCGAGCTTTTCAAAACGTAATTCTGTACTTCTGTTCTATCTCTGCGGTTTAGCTGAATTTTGCAAGAGGCTCTCGGCGAACGCCGCGGCCCGCCCCGTTATTTCAACTGGATCGTAAACGTAAGCGCGCCGGTGGAAGCGGGGGCCGCGACATACGTTACGCCGGCAACGGTTTGCTGGAGCGGCGGGACGGGCGGCGCCAGGCGGCCGATCGAATCCTGGGCCGACGTTTTCGACATGGCGGGAGGCGGTTGGCGCGAATAGGTCACGGCGACCTGCCGATCGCTCAGCGGCAAAGGCCGGGTGAGGAACGGTTTCAGGCGTTCTACGCGGGCCGTTTCGAGGGCCGTGCCGGTTGCCGTGGTGACGGTCAGGTAACCATCCGCGGCAGGCGTGAAGCGGATTTCCACGGTGTTGGCGGGGCCCGCGGCAGCCGCCGGCAACACGCTGTAGCTCAGACCCAAAACGGGGCCGGCCTGCGCACGGGCCATGGGTGCGCGGAGGCTTCCGGTGGCCACCCGCGTCACGGAGGATTCGGGTTGCGCGACCGCCTCCTCGTAAAGCCGCCGGGCGCCCGATGGGGGAGCGCCGGCCACCCCGGCAGCGGCGCCGAAGGCCGTTCCCGGGCGCGGCGCCGCCTGCGATCCATCCACGGTAGCCACTCCCGGCGCAGCCGGTTGCAATTGCGCCGCCGTTTCGGTCTGGCGGAATGGAGTCATCACCCCCGGCGTGACCTCAACGACCTCGGAAGAGGCGCCCACATCGAGCCGTGTGTGGATTTGCCGGGCTTCCGCGGCCTGGCTGTCGATGGCCGCCTGCTCGGTCTTGAACCCCGGCGCCGCCACCGTCAGGTGATAGAGTCCCGGCTGGGGCACTGCGATCGACCAGTTGCCCTGCGCATCGGTCCGGGCACGCATCTGGACCGCCAGGTTGTCCAGGGCGACGGCGATGGTGGCTCCCGGAACTACCGTACCGGTGGGGTCTGTAACGGTTCCGGCCAAAGCGGGGGTGGGCGGCGGGGCGGCGGAAGCCACGGCTTGCGTTTGCGCGGGCGCCGCGGGTTGCGCGGGTTGCGCGGAGGCTCCCAAATTCCCGGCCACCGCCGCCGCGGGGGCCAGGACCACAGGCTTGGGGGGCGGGGAAGGCGATGATTCGAAGCGCCGCACCGGGGATGCCGCCTCACGCGAAACGGGCGCACCTCCCGGCGCAATCCTTCCCGGCGCAACCAGGGGTTTGGACTGTACGGGTTGATCCCCGGCCTGGCCCTGAGCCACGGGAGCGGCCGGCGGTGGGGTGGGCCTTACCTGGGCCACCAAAGGGGCTTGCGAACGCGAAACGTTGGCCGGCCCCATCTGCCGCCACCAGACGACCCCCACGGCAGCCATTCCCGCCATGGCCAGCGCGGCCGCCGCGGGACGCAGCCAGCCGATGCGCTGGTACCAGCGCGGTGTCCTTTCGTCCAACGCCGCCAGCACCTGCGCTTTGGACGCCGGATCGCTCAGCAGATCGCGCAGCGCCTCTTCGCCGGCCAGGGCGTCGAACAGTTCCTGATCGTCCAGCGCCGCCTGGAACAGCGCCGCGCGCTCTTCGGGGGTCAGCGTGCCGGTGGCGTATCCGCCCACGAGTTTGTGGATCTCTTCCCGGCTCATCGCTTTTCCCAATCCCCGCCGATCAGCTCCAGCAGATTTTTGCGACAGCGGTGATCCCAGGTGTAGACCGTGTTGAGGGATCCGGCGCCCATGATCTTCTGAATTTCCGGGAAACTCTTCCCGCGCAACTTGTGGCGCAGCAATTCGCGGCAACGCTCCCCCAACTGGGCCACCGCGCGGTTGAGCCGCTCGAGCATCTCCTGGCGCTCCAGCGCGCCGAGGGGACTGGCGCCCAGATCGGGCAACTGAATATCCGTGACCGAGACCTGGTTGTACTCGCCGTGGCGGGCGGCCTTGCGGCGCAGGCTCAGGACCTTGAAGCGCACGATTTGCAGCGCTACGGGCAACAGATCCTCGGGCCGTTCCAGGTGGGCGTACTTCTCGTGCAACAAGATAAGCACCTCCTGGGCCACATCCTCGGCGGCGTCCCCTGCAATATGGGATGCCGCGAACCGGACAATCCTTTCACGAAGCTGGGCCAGCACCCGTTCAGACGCCACTCGACGCCACCGCTGATGAGCATCATAACATCGGGTGGCGGGCGGCCCTGGGATGCCGCCTCCAGAGTGTTCAAACAGTCTCCACAGGCCGGCGGGCGGAGGCGTCATTCCGATGGAGCCGGAGCGGACGATTCGTGACGCTGAGAATTGCCTCATGCACGCTGGTATGGCTGGCCGTGGCCGGCGCCGCGATGGCGCAGCCGCCACGCTTCGACGTAGCTTCCGTGAAGGCGCTGCCCGAGCTTGCACATTATCACACCCGCAGCGACGTCACCCCCACGGGCATTCGGTTTGAAGCGTACCCTTTGGGCTTTCTGATTCGCTGGGCATACGGTCTGCACCCCTACCAGGCGTTTGAAACCGTGGGACCCGCCTGGCTCGAACCGGGCCTCGGCTGCGTGCGCTACGACGTAGAGGCGAAAACCGAGCATCCCGTACCGGTGGAGCAGCTTCGCCTGATGCTGCGCACGCTTCTGGCGGAGCGGCTGAAACTCCTGGTCCATCAGGAGAGCAGGGAAATGACGGTATGCGCGCTGGCGGTGGCGAGGGACGGGCCGAAGCTGCGCCGGTCTGAAAAAGAGGACATGACCTTCACGGCGGATGGCGACCTGCTGCATTTCCAGGGGGCCTTGATTGGCCGGCTGGACGAGTGGCTGTATCAGTATGTGCCCTATTTGATTGTGGACGAGACCGGGCTTGCGGGGCGTTACGACTTCGACCTGGACTTCATGCGCTACCGCGATCTGGCAACCAGCGGACCCGGCGGGCGGATCGATATGACCGCGAGCGTGAACAAGGCGCTCGAACCCCTGGGGCTCAGGCTGGAACGGAAGCGGCGCGCGGTGGAGGTAGTGGTCATCGACCATGCGGAAAAGACACCCACCGAAAACTGATCCGCTCTCACTCACCCCACGCGGCAGCGCGGTTGGGCGGCGATGAAAGATCACGGCATCACCGTTCAGGATTCACCAGGCCTTCCAGAGCCTCTTCAATTGACGGGTGAATTCCGAAGGCCTTTCGGCATAGATTTTGGCGCCGATTTCGAGCGCGCGCTTGCGCTGGCCGTGGCTGGCTGATCCGACCGCTCGATGGAGCGACGACATGGGCAGTGGCGCGCCATCCTGCGGCGCCAGGCGCGGGACCTGATTCTCCAGCAGAGAGAGATTGACGGCTTCGCCCAGGGCACCCTCCAGCTCCTTCAGGGATCGCCCGTATCCCGACATCACCTCTCCCCAGACCCGATTCAGAAGGCGAACCTGATACTGGTGGTCCTTTAGGCGTTTGCGCTACTCGCAAACCCGACAACTGGGGGCCGACGTCGCGCAGGCGGATATTTTCGGCGTAGCGCGCGGCGTGCTACTGGATGGAATTCAAATAGGCGATCAAATCCGCGACTTCCTGGGCGTTGGAGAATTGCGGCCAGGCCATGCCCGATTGGTTCATCCTGCGGAGCATTTGCGGGCCATGCCGCCACAATGCCGAGATGATGGTCACCTCGGAGTATTTCCGTGCCTGGCCGGGCAGCGGAGGCGCGCCATTACGGCCGGACATATGGCACTGGGCGCAGTTGCGCGCCACGAACACCTTCTTGCCCGCGGCGATATCGCCGCCCGGATAGACGAACTGCCGCATCCACAGGAAGCTCAAGAGCTGGCGCATCTCTTCGGCCGTCAGCAGCGGCGGCTGCTCGGCCATGCGCGGCGCGTGGTTCCACATATCGACGGCGATGTCCGTGAGGGTCATGTTGTGGAGCCGGTCGTCCAGGGCCAGTGCGCCGGTGTGGCAGTGGGCGCAGCCCTTGGCCTGAAAGATCTGCTCGCCGCCCTGGCCGGTGGTATTGGAAAAACGCCCGGCCAGATGTGCCGTTTCGGGGAGCGAGCGCAGATAGCCCAGAATGTCCGTGAGTTCTTCGCTGGTGAGCGACAGCCACTCCAGATGGCGCCGCTGGAAGGCCTGGCGCATGCGGTAAGTATGGTTCCACATCTGGCGGACCAGCAGCACCGGGTCGGCAAGCGACTCCCATTTGGCTACCGGCGGGGCCCCTTCGGCGCGCGATTCGGTGATGCCGTGGCAGACGC
This sequence comes from Bryobacteraceae bacterium, assembly GCA_030038565.1. Taxonomy (GTDB): domain Bacteria; phylum Acidobacteriota; class Terriglobia; order Bryobacterales; family Bryobacteraceae; genus JOPF133. Next base: position 6,136 of record JASHSS010000079.1, on the reverse strand, counting down.
TGCAATGCTTGCCCTCGAAGGTTTGTTTTCCGCGCTCGGGGTCGCCCGGCTTTTCGAAAAAACGGGCCGAATAGAAATACGCAAACAGGTCGGCCGCGCTTTCCGGGGTGAGTTGAGGAGTCTCGATGCCGGCTTTGTCCATGGCCGACCACATCACCGGCGCGTGGTTCCACATGGTGCTGGCAAGGTAGGCGGGCGAATAGTGCCGCGGCACGGCGCGTCCTAGATCGACGCCGACCTTGCCGCCGCGGCCGTTGACGGCATGGCAGCGGATGCACTGCTCGGTTTCGAAGATCCTGGCGCCGCGGACCGAATTGCCCGGAATCACCAGCAGGGGCGCCGCGCGAGCCGTCAACGGAAGGAGAATGGCGAGGATCGTCGGCAGTGGTTTCATGGCGGGCGTGGCAGGCCACCAACAGATCGCCTGCTCGATGTGATTATTTTAACCCCTCGATGCCTCCCGCCGGTCACCCGCGGCTGCGCGCCCGGCGTGACGGGCTTAGGCCATCCGGCGGGGCGCCGCATAGGGGGCGCCGCCCCTGGCCGGGAGGGGCGTGCCCTCGCTTTTCTTGGGGGGGCGGGCGGGCGGCGGGGCGACATCCGGTGGAGCGCCCATCCACCGCGCCGCATCGGCGGCATCCGGCGCGCGATGTGCCATCGCGTTTTTTCCGGGCGGACGCAGCCGGCGGGTCGGACCGCAGCGGCCGATCCAAACGGGCAGGGGCATCGCGTGGCGCGCTCATCCGGCGCACGACGCGCCCTCTCGTTTTCCGGCGGGGGCGGGCGGCGGCGTGGCCGCCCCCGAGCCATCCATTCGCTGGGCGAAAAACCGCACTGGCCCGGCTGCGGCGCGAACCCGCCCCACTCCCTCCGTGCTACAAAAGGCTTATGCCAACTTATCGGGTGGAAAGCCGGCAGGGCGGCTATCCGGTGGTCGTCGAGCGCGGGGTACTGGCGCGGACGGCCGACTGGCTGCCCCCCAAGGCCGGGCAACTTTTCGTGGTGTCCACGGCCGACGTGTGGCGCCACAAAGGGGCGGAACTGGAGCGCGCGCTGGGTAGCGTTCCCCACCAGGTCCTGTACCTGCCCGGAGGGGAAGAGCACAAGCGGCTCCAGCCGGTGGAAGAGCTTGCCGAACGCATGGTGGAACTGGGCGGGGACCGTTCCAGCGTGGTGCTCGCCTTTGGCGGCGGGATCGTCAACGACATGGCAGGGTTCCTGGCGGCCATCTTCATGCGCGGCATTCCGGTGGTGCAGGCGCCGACCACGCTGCTGGCGCAGGTGGATGCTTCGATCGGCGGGAAGACCGGCGTCAACCTGGTGAGCGGCAAGAACCTGGTGGGCAGCTTCCATCCGCCCGCGGCGGTGCTGATCGACCCGGCGCTGCTCGACAGCCTGCCCGAGCGCGAGTACCGGGCCGGGTTGTACGAGATTGTCAAAGCCGGGATCATCCGCGACGCGGCCCTGTTCGCGTACCTAGCGGAATCGCGGGCGGCGGTGCTGGCGCGAGAAGCCGGGGCGGTGGATCGCATCATCGCCGATTCGGTGCGCATGAAGGTGGAAGTGGTTTCGGCCGACGAGCGGGAAGGCGACCTGCGCCGCATTCTGAATTTCGGCCACACCTTCGGCCACGCCCTGGAGGCCCACACGCGCTACACGCGCTTTCTGCACGGAGAGGCGGTGGCGTGGGGCATGCGGGCCGCCATCCACCTGGGACAGATGGCCGGCTATTGCTCGGCCGAAGACAGCCTCGACATGCTCGATCTGATCGGCTCGTATGGTCCCGTTCCACCGCTCGATGGCATCTATGCGGACGACCTGATCGCGCGCCTGGTGCACGACAAGAAGACCGTACAGGGCAAGGTGCATTTCGTACTCCCGGTGCGGGTGGGCGAAGTGACGGTGGCTTCGGAGGTGGATCCGGCAACGGTTCGGGAAGCCATCCGCAGCGCGCTGGCATGAAGGGCGCCACACCGGAGGGCGCGCGCAACGAACAGGAAGCGGCCCACCAGGTGCGCGGGATGTTCGCGCGGGTGGCGCACCGCTACGACCTGGCCAATCACCTGCTCTCATTCAACTTCGACAGGCACTGGCGCAACCACACCGTGCGGCGGGTGCGGCCGATGCTGGAAAGACCCGGCGCGCGGGTGCTGGACATCTGCTGCGGCACGGGCGACCTGGCGCTGGCTTTGGCGCGCGCGCCGGGCGGGGTGGTGTATGGCTCGGATTTCTGTCATCCCATGCTGGAGGCAGCGCGCCTGAAGGCCGGCCGCCGCCACGCCCGCCTGTGCCTGTTTGAAGCGGACGCCCTGCGGCTTCCGGTCCGGGACGCTTCCTTCGACCTGGTGACGGTGGCGTTCGGGTTCCGCAACCTGGCCAATTACACCGCTGGCCTCGCCGAGATGCGGCGCATTCTGCGGCCCGAGGGGGTGGCCGCGATCCTGGAATTCTCACAGCCGCGCGGGGTGGTATTCGCCTCCTTATACCGCTTCTACTCGTGGCGCATCCTGCCGTGGATCGGAGGCGCGCTATCGGGCAGCCGGGATGCCTACACGTACCTGCCCGAGTCGGTGCGCAGGTTTCCCAGGGCTGACGAGCTGGCTGAAGAGATGCGCCGGACTGGGTTCCGCGACGTGGTCTACGAGTACCTGACCGGCGGAATCGTGGCTTTGCACACGGCGACGGCCTGAGGGCGCTGCGGCGCCGCCCTGCGCCATGCGGCAGCACAAGGCGAGGGCCACGAAGCCCACGGCGATCAACAGGCACAGGCCGGAGTAAAGCGGCCAGGCGTTGGGATCGTACTCCGGGTTGACGCGCGAACTGGCGATGTCGGGATCGAGCTCTCGTCCCTCGAAACCGGTGCTTCCCGCCGATTGACTATCAGCGGGGATTTCGAAGGCCGGAACGAGGCAGGCCCAGGCCTCGGGACCGTCCGCGCCGGCCGCATCCATGGACAAAACCGCCGACGGGCCGGTGGGCAACACCACGGAAGCCTGCAGGAGTTCGTCCCATTCCGACCAAGCCACGGCGGAAGGCGCAAGGGCTTGGGTGGCATCGGCCGGCGCGCCGGAACGGCAGGGCGGGATCCGGCAGGCGGCCAAGAGGCCGGGTGGATCAATCGCTTTGGGGAACCATCCGTCGAAGGGCGCGACGCTGGCCAGAGCCACCGGAGATTCCAGGAACGCGGCCACCCACAGCATCAGCCACGCTCCCGCTGCGGCTCGCCGCCGCCCAAAGCACGGGAGTAGCATCGCTCTACCTTTCTTCGTTCGCGTGTTATTCGCGCCGGCAGAGATCCGCGCCGCTCCGCCGGGGATTAAAAACCGCGGGCGGGGTTCCGTAACCGGCCAGGAAATGGGATAGTAGGTTATCAGACCTTAACATCTCAAATTTCGCGGGCGGAGAATTTCGGGCCGCGATGGCTTGCCGGAGCGGGCGCAGGCGGGGTGGGAGGGGGGCACGAAGGAAAGCCGTGTGGACGCGAGCATTCGGGGCGGACGACGATTCGCCCTCCGGCACAGAGGGCGGCTGAACTCGACCCTGAGAAGAGCATCGGACAATGACCCAGGTCGCGGCAGCCGGAGCCGGCGCGATGGTGCCAGCAAACGGGCTGACGGCCGCCAAGGCGCGCAGGATCTCGAACCAACTGTAGACGGGATGCGGACCCTTTGGGGCCCATCGTCTTGAAGCCGTTGACCGCGGAGTTTACAGGCCAGTTTGGCGCCGTTTCCAGGGTCACGGTGGGCCGGCCGGCGCAACCGATACTCAGCGTGCGACCGCCGATATCGATGGAGCGCCCGATCTTTGGATAGCGCTTGCGGTCGAGTGCGGCCGCACGGCGAGAAACCGCTGACTGGTTGTGCGAGATCTACGCGACCGGCTGCTGCGCCTTCTTGGCGCCGCGAGTGGCCTTGTACTTCCTCTCGAAACGGTCCACGCGGCCGGCGGTATCGACCAGTTTCTGGCGGCCGGTGAAGAACGGGTGGCACGACGAGCAGATTTCCACCCGGATATCGCCCTTGTGCGTGGAACGCGTCTTGAAGGTGTGTCCGCACGCGCAAATCACGTTGATCTCTTTATAAACGGGGTGAATGCCTTCCTTCATTTGCTTGGGGGAAATTCCTTTCGAATCTATCAGTATATCAGGTTAGATGCGGGCAGGCAGCGGATCGCTTCCCGCGGTTGGAGCAACCGCCGGCGCCGGTGGATCCCCGGAAACACGAACCCCCGTGGCCCTTTCGAACCACGGGGGCAGGTAGCCTTTAATGAAGCCTGAGGCTGAAGCTGACGCGTGAGGCAGCCGGTCCACAGGAACGTGACCCCGCCACTGGGACGGGCGTCGGCTACTTTAGAGGCGCAACTTTAACAGTCGGCCACCTCTCGCGGTCGTTGGTTACTTTCCATTATTCTGGACCACCTCCTTTTCCAGTGATAGACCCATGCTCTCACGGCGGCGGCGAGCTTGTCAATATGAAAAACCATAGAAGACGCTGCCAAATGGGCTATACCCATACAAACTATACAACATGTAGTGGTCTGGTTACATTGACTGGGCGGCAAAACGGCACATCGCCAGTCCGTCTATGAGGTTGAACGGGAACTGCCCGGTGGTGTAATGCCCACAGGGCAGGGTAAATACCTGATGAGGCAGGCGGAGATCCCGGAAAGCCTCCAGCACCTGCCGGGAATACACCGGCAGAAAGGAGGTGTCGTGCCGCGCCCACACCAGCAGATTGCGCATGTCGCGCCCCTGAAACCGGCGCAAGTAGCTGGCCGGGCTGATGATGGACCAGTAGTGGCGGAGTTCGTCCTGGGTCACGGAACCTTCGAAGCCCTGGCGCACGTTCTGGGTGGAAAGCCCGGTCCAGACCACGTCCGAGAAGTACATCGAAACGTGATTAAATACGCCCACCTGCACGCGGGTATCGTGGGCCGCGGCGATGCAGGCCACGCAGGAACCCAGGCTGGTGCCGAGGATGCCCAGACGGCGGTAGCCCTGCTGAGTGAGCCAATCCAGGCAGGCGCGGGTATCCAGAATCGATTGACGGCAGGCGTGGATGGTGCGCCCGAGGTTGCTCGAAACGTGATAGTCGGCGCGCTGGATTTCCCCCGGCTTGCGCCCCGCGTGATATGCCATCGTCATGCGTAAGCTACTGATTCCGAAGCGATTCAGAAGCCTCGCGAGGCCCACGTGGCCGTCCGGCCCGGAATTCCACTGAGGCAGCACCACGAGAGCCCGTCCGCGGTCCTGGGGCGCGCGAAACCACAGCGCCTCGACGGTATTATTTTCGGGATAGGGGGAGCGGACGGGGCTGGTGAAGGTCAGGCGTGCCGGTTCGCGGGCGCCGAAATGTCCGGCGCCCTCGTGCAGCCGGAAGTCGGTGACCGGCGGATAGGAATAGAACCGGTCGGAATCGGCCAGCGCTTCATCGATGAAGCGAGCCACCGAGGCGGCTCCGTTTCCATTGACTTCCGCCGGGCCGAAGGGGAAGGGGATGCGGTGCAACCAATCCGCGCCCCATTCGAAGGGCCGCACCACCCGGTTGGTGTCCCGTGTGGCGAGCTTACGCTCCCAGCCATTGATCCAACGCGCGTAGAGTCCGGGCATCGATGGAGATCTTCAGTGAATTGTTTAGTGTAACAGAGCAAAAAAATCCCGCGACGGCAGATGGGACCATCGCGGGTAGTGAGAAGTGCCCAGGAGAGGCAACGCACCAAAGCGGGAAAATCCTCTATTTGAAAGATCCCGCCGACTGCTGGGTGCAAGTCTGGTACCAAGGTTAACTTATTGATTCCAGGCAAATAAAATGCCGATCCTCCCGAATTCGGGAGGATCGGCTACAGATTTCCACAGGCTGCCGGCGAGGCCCGCCGAGGAAAACTACTTCACGGCGATCCGATCGAACCCGTCGTACGCCCGCATGTCGCTGAGGATCACCTTATCGCCGGGATTCAGACCGCTCTTGATTTCAATCTGGTTGACCGATACCCGCCCGAACTGGACGCGGACGCGATTCGCGTGCTGCCCATCCGGCTCCAGCCTGAAGAGGGTCACTGTCGAATTCGCGGGGGCGAATACCGGCCGTCCGACGTGCAACACGTTGGTGAGTTGCCCGGTGGTGATGGAGGAATCGAT
>JASHSS010000780.1 GCA_030038565.1 Bryobacteraceae bacterium | reverse complement strand
GCGGGGGTGGTAGCTTGCCGGAGTCCACCGCGGCCTGGACAGCGGTTGCCGTGTCCTTGTCGCTCCTCCCCTCCGCGAGCAGCTTAATCACCATCTCGTGCTCCGGCTCCAGACCCCTGCCGAAGCACTGGGCATTGAATTCGAAGTCCCCGCCTGGGGACAGGCCTTCGATTAACGGGAGCGTACGACTGAGTGCGCATGTGATCCCGTTGTTACCCTGACGGAGCACCTTTGGATTTCCTTTGCCGTCATAGGTTACTACCGTGGCGCCCGCGCGCGCCGACTCCGGCAGCGGCGATACCGCCTCGGTGATCTGAGGGGCAAGGGACTTTTCCTGCCCCGGCAGAATGCCCGTCAGGGCGGCCACGAGTAGCCCCGCCGAGGACACCGTAAAGCGCTTCATCGCCTCTCCAGTCCAGCCAATGCGATATTATCAATTGACCCGCGGCCGTGTCAATGCGGTCGAGGCGGGTGGGAGAGGCTCGCTGAAACAGTCCGCGAGAAGCTGCGTGGCATTTCCGGCCGATCACACGGCTCGTCAACCGTTCCTAAAGCCTGCCAAAGGAACCCGTGGATCGCGGCGCATTCAAGGAGGTCGGCCACGGCGTGCTTCCCTGGCCGGCCATCCTGCGGGCCGCCGCCACCGCCGGTGTGGAGCACTATTTTGTGGAGCAGGACCAGACGCCCGCCGACCCGCTGGAGAGCCTGAAGCAGAGCTTCGCGTATTTATCGAAGCTGCAGTATTGAAGTGGGCCGCCTCAGCGGATCGCCACGGCCTGGGTTTCGAATTCCCGCGCCACCTCGACCATCGCCTGGATGTTCTCGGGCGGCATCCCCGGGCTGACTCCCCCGCCCACCGAAAGGATGAGTCCCCTGCCGCCCGATTTGCTCAACACCTCGCGGGCGGCGGCTCTCACCTCGCCGGGCGTGCCCCGCACCGCTGTATCCAGGGGCGGCACGTTGCCCATCAGGCAGATTTTATCGCCGAGTTTCTCGCGCGCCTGGAGGACATCCACGTTGTGAGTCCAGTTCAGCACGTCGAAACCGGCCCCGCCCAGGTCCGCCAGAAACGGACGGATGTTGGCGTCGTTGTGGTAGATCTTCACCCAACCCGCTGGGAAGGCGGCACAGATGCGCTGAAGGTAGGGATGGGCGAATTCCAGGTAAGACTTCCGGGATAGCATTCCCGGGATATCGTCCAGCAAAAAGATGCCCTCTACCGTATCGCCGATGGCTTCCGCCTGGGCCTGAAGCCAGCGGATGACCGTTTCGGTGGTGAAGCTCAGGAGCCGATGGACCCGCTCCGGGTCTTCCACCAGGTCCATCATGAGTTCCGTGATGCCGCGCAAATACGACGCCAGGCATAAGGGGCCGCGCGCCGTCGCCAGCGGGATGGTGAAGCCGGAATCCTGTATGCGGCGCTTGTGCCGCCGATAAAGCTGCAGCGCGAAGGCCATCAACCCGTCGGTCTCGGGATTGACGGGCGCCAGCCGCTCGATATCCTCCAACCGCGCCAGCACCGGCGATTGCCCGGGCGGCTGGTCCGGCCGGAAGTGCAGCCGGTTGCCGAGCGCCGAAGGCTCGATGGCCATGCCGTACTCGATCCACCACGACGGCACCGGGATCACCTCGGGAAACTCGCGCGCCACTTGCAGGTTGGCCCGGAACCACGTCTCGGGGTCCAGATAGTAGTCCAAATGGTTCACGCCGGCAAATCCGGGAATCCATGGACTATCCACAATCAGCGCCACCGGCGCGTGAGGAAGAAGCCCGCCCTTGGCGACAAATTTGAAGTCCTGCCACTGTTCCGGTCGCATAAGTCACGGTTGGCCGCGGAAGGCCGATGGAAAGAGCCCTGATGGTAGCATGCGGATTCCGCGCCCGGCGGCCGGCCTCCGCGCTTCCGCCGGGCGGAGCAAAAAGGCGGACAATTATGGTCATGATGCTGCTTCAGCGTTCGCTGTGGGGCGCCGTGGTTTTGTGCGCGGCCCTCAACGCACCGGCACAATCCAGGCGCGTCAACGATCTGGCCATCGGCAAGCTGCTGGTTTCGCCGCGCGACTCGCCAGACCCCAACTTCGCCCGGACCGTGATCCTGCTGGTCCAGCGCGACGACCAGGGCGCCATGGGCCTGATGCTCAACCGGCGGACGAAAGTTCCCATCTCGGTGGTGCTGGACGGGTGGAAGCCGGCCAAGGACAAGGCCGACCCGGTTTACATGGGAGGCCCAGTGCAACTGGACGGCGTGCTGGCGTTGCTCCGGCTGGCCACCAAGCCCGGCGATGCGACCCACGTCATCGACGACATCTACCTGGCCGCCAACCGGCCCCCCGTGGAACGGGCACTCACCGCCGGCAGCGGCCCGGGCGATTTCCGCCTCTACCTGGGCTACTGCGGTTGGGGCGCCGGTCAACTGGAGAACGAAGTGCAATTGGGCGGCTGGTACATTTTCAGCGGCAACGCCGGCATGGCCTTCGACTCCGAACCCGGCTCCCTGTGGACCCGGCTGATCGCGCGGGCTGAGGCCAGAATCGCCCTCAATCTGATGCCCCAGAGTAACCCTTGCTGCTCCGCGGGCGAGTGAAGGGTACATCTCCCGCCCGGCCGGCACGGTTTATCCCCCGCGGACGGTAGTTACCGCCCCAGGGGGCCTCCCGCCTTTCTCATTGCAAGCAACAAGCGCTTGCCAAATCAAAAACTTAAAGACGAGGAGAACCCACACAATGACGAAGCAATCCCTATTGTTCATCGGCGCCCTGGCGCTTTCCACCGTAGCCTTTGCCAGCTCGAAGTCCTACGATGTCCTGCTCACCGCTCCCACCCAGGCGGGCAGTTCCCAACTGGCCGCCGGCATGTATCGCCTGCAGGTGCAGGGATCCAACGCCGTCTTCACGAACATCGACACAAGGCACTCGTTCGTGGCGCCGGTGAAGATCGAATCCACCAAGAAGCACGAACAGACCGCCGTCGAAACCAAGACCGACGCGGGCAGCGCGCGCATCACCTCGATCGACCTGGGCGGCTCCAGCGAGACCCTCGAATTTGGCGAGTAGTTCCCCACGGGTTCTTCCAAGGGAGAGGCGCCGGCCGGTACCTCTCCCGGTCTCAATCTTTGATCCGGCCAGGCGCCGATCCCTCCCGGGGCGGATGGCGCTTTGTGGTTTGCGGCCGGCAGCCAAGCCGGCAGGATTGCAACCTCCGGGGGCTCCCACCGAATCCACCGCAAGGCACATCAGGCTTCAGAAATCCGCGCACCCGTGGTCCTACTCCGGCCCGCTTTTGGAGACCTGCGACGGGTGCTTGTGGCGCCGGCCCAAGAGTTGGTGCAGGGCCAGGGGAACTTCGTCCGGATGGGAGGCGCACCACGCAATGATGCGCTCGAGCCTGATGGAATCGTCCGCTATGGCGCTGATTTCCATCAACTCGGTTTCGATGACTTCCGGCGGTCGCATACAGAATCCAGCATGGCACAGATCGGCGCCCTTGGCTCGCCGCCCACCCGCGAAGACCACCGAGAGGTGCGTACCGTGGGCCGCGGAAAGCATCGTCCGGGAGCCGCCGGCCTGCGCCCTGACCGCCGCCCCGTTACGGCCGCGCGCCCGGGTCAGCCTTTGGCCTGGTGGTTGTATTAGCATAAGTGGTCGGGTGCAGGAGGCGTTATGGAGTGGAATCGGACGCGTCGCGGATTCCTGGGGTGCGTGAATTCGGCGGTGGCCGGCGTGGGCCTTGCCGGCGGTACTCGCCGCGCGGAGGCTGCCCGCCAGGCCGTGGAGGGAGAAGATTATTACGATAAACTCGGCGTCACCAAGATCATCAATGCAGCCGGGACCTACACCGCGTTGACCGGCTCGATCATGCCGCCTTCGGTGCAGGCTGCGGTGGCGCGGGCGGCCAGGCATCCCGTCCGCCTGCAGGAGTTGCAGAAGGCCGCCGGAGAATATCTCGCGCGCCAACTGAAGTGCGAAGGCGCCATGGTGACGGCCGGAGCGGCATCCGCGCTCACCCTGGGCACTGCGGCCGCCATGACTCTGGGCAATCGCCCGGCCATCCACAACATCCCGACCGATGTCTCCGGCCTCAAGGATGAGGTAATCGTGCAGAAGGGGCATCGCTACGAGTACGACCACGCCATCCGGAATTGCGGCGCGCGGTTCGTCGAAGTCGTCACGCTGGCCGACTACGAGGCAGCCTTCACTGCCCGCACCGTGATGACCAATTTCTTCAACGCCGCCGAGCACGGCGAAATCAGCCGCCAGGATTGGGTCCGTGTGGCGCACAGCCACGGGGTGCCCTGTATGAACGACGCCGCCGCCGATGTGCCGCCCATTTCCAACCTGTGGAACTACACCCAGATGGGATTCGACGTGGTGGCCTTCTCCGGCGGTAAGGGCATGCGCGGCCCGCAAAATGCAGGTTTGCTGCTGGGCCGCAAGGATCTCATCGCCGCGGCCGTCCAGAACAACAACCCCAACTCCGATTCCGTCGGGCGGGGTATGAAGGTTTCCAAAGAACAGATCGTGGGAATGGTGGCCGCGGTGGATTGGTTTCTGAGCCAGACCGACGCCGCCATGGAAGCCGAATTTCGCCGCCGCGCCGAGCGCATCGCCGCGCAGGTGAAGGCCATCCCCACGCTCGAATCGCAAGTGGCGATCCCCAACGTCGCGGCCAATGCCGTGCCGCACCTGCTGCTGCGCTACGACCCGCAGCGCGTCAAAATCCGCCCGGCCGAAGTGATGGCCGAACTTCGCCGGGGAACTCCCAGCATCGAGTTGAACCCCATGACCGGCAGGAAAGCCGGAGCGGGCCTGCCGTGCGATGAGAACACCATCGTGGTGGGAGTGTGGATGCTCGAACCCGGCGAAGACCTGATCGTCGGCCGCCGGCTCAAAGAAGTGTTGGGCAAGGCCACCGGCGCTTAGGGACGGGATCCCGACAACCATGGTTGGTTTTCTCCGTGCCCACCGCGCCTCCGTGTGAAGACGCCGCCGGCCCGCGACCGGAGATCCGACCCTCGGGTTTGGTTTTCTCCGTGCTTCCTCCGCGCCCTCCGCGCCTCCGTGTGAATACGCCGCCGGACCCCAGCCATCAACGGCCTTGCTCCATCAGCGAAATCACCCCCAGCAGCGCGCCCCAGTGGTAGTAGGCATCGCTCGAGCGCACGTCGTTGCCGGCGCCCGTGATGGCGTTGTAGTTTTCGTAAATGGCGCGGTCGCTCTGCCACGACTTCATCAGCAGCCGGTAGGAGCGCTCCGCCAGGTCCGCGCGCGCCGGCCCCAGATCGTAGTTGCGCAGGCCCAGATAA
>JASHSS010000779.1 GCA_030038565.1 Bryobacteraceae bacterium | reverse complement strand
CGCGCATCCAGATCCTGGGTCCGGGTACGCCGAGCCAGGGCTTCATCGGAAGCAACGAGTTCGTCTCCAAGTTCCAGTAGACGGCAAATTCAACCCTCCACCGGGTGTCCTCTGAACCCGGTGGAGGGTTCGACAAGACCTCCAAACAAAATCGGCGCTCTCCCGGAAACGGGCGAGCGCCGATTGGCTTTTCAGGGCGGATAAAAATTCCAGCGTGTCGCTGCCGCGGCGGTGACTTGAAAACTGATGCGGGCGGCAAACAATCGCAGCATCTGATCGCGCAGGCGCGCAGCGTCACTGCGCTTCCCGCCCCCCGCGCTGGCAGGGACAGGGACCAGCCGCAGTTCCCGCATGAAAGAGGACAGGCTGTGGACAGGCTGTTTCCAAGTTCAATGCGGCGGTTTTTGGTCCGCACCGCTTCGGTCGTGATCCAGTACAGCAGCAGGCGGGGAAGGACCCCGCCCCCGGCCGGGGTGGAGAAGCAAGCTTTTTTCGAGCCGCAAGGCTTCCACAGTCTGTGGATTCAAAAAGTTATCCACGATGAAACGGGTGTAAGTTTGACGATGAAACGGGTGTATTTCGAACGATGAAACGGTGGGAACCTCTTACTATAGTAGACACGGTAGAGTCGCGGTAGTCGGATGCTCTTACCCTGTGGATCTGTGGGAAAGTGCCGGGCTTCCTGGATCGCCTACCCTGTAGCCGCCCGGTAAGCGGCCGCCTTTTAAAACCCTTTCTCCCGATGAGCGCATTCCTCATACACCTCCAGCAACTTGCGTGCGGAGGCGGTCCAGGAAAACCGCCGCGCCTGGCGTAATCCCGCTATGCGCAGACCCTCCCGCCCGATTTCTCCGGAAGCCAGTCGGTTCATGGCAGCGGCCATCGCCCCGGTATCCAGCGGGTCCACCAGCAAGGCGGCCGGGGTACCCTCCGGGGTGCCCTCTGGGCCCGCCACTTCCGGCAACGAGGTGGTATTGGAGCAAATCACCGGAGCTCCCAGCGAGAGCGCCTCCAGCACGGGCATCCCGAAACCCTCGAACAACGACGGGTACAAAAACCCGAAGCAGTTGCGGTATAGCCATTCCAGCCCGCTATCGGAGACATAACCCACTGGCACCACACCGGCGGGCGGCGCCTGATCGAAGCCGTCCATCAACCAGCCTTTTCCGCCGGCCAGAACCAGCGGCAGGGCCCCCGCTGGGCCCGATCCGCTGCAGGCGTAAGCCTCCACCAGCCGGCGATGGTTCTTGCGTGGCTCGAGGCTGCCCACGGAAAGCCAGAAGCCCTGAGGCGCCAGATGGGCCAGTTCCGGGGGGCGCGGCGGCGCCGGGTGATCCAGGCTGTACCGGCTGGCCGGATAAATCACCGCGGTCCGCTCCGCCGGATAGTGCGGAAAGACTTCCAGAAAATGGCGGCGGGTATAGCTGGAATCCGCCACGATCCAATCTGCGCTGGTGGAGGCGCGGAAGACTCCGTCCAGGCAGCCCACGCGGTTGGCTTCGGTCGACCAGGAGGGATCCACCAGAAAGCTCAGGTCGTACAGGGTGTAGACCAGGCGTGCCCGGCGGAGACCACTCGGACAGAAGAAATTATTGCTATGGACGAGGTCCGGGTTGCCGATGCGGGCTTCCCAATCGGGGGTGCCCTCTGGGGTGCCCTCTGGGCCCGGACGGCGCCAGAAACGCTGCGATTCCTCGAAGCTGGCCGGGGGAGTCATGCGCCGGAAAGCGGGATGGCTCGTAGAATAGGCCGCCGTGGCGCACAGAGGGTCCCAGAACAGGTCGCCGAAGGCCGGGTAGAGTAAAACCTCGTGCCCGCTTTCGAGGGCCTCCAGCGCCCGGATAAGGCCCTCGGCGAAGTATCCGCATCCGGCCTTGCCGGCGCCCGTCTGGCTGACATCGAACCCGATCTTCATCCGTGACCTTCATTCACCGCCGCACGGCCCCTCGCGCCGCGCCGCCGATCCATTCGCCGCCCAGCCGCAGCATGGGCGCGGAAATCCGGTGGTTCCAGCGCAGCGCCGCCCACCAGGCCAGAATCCCCACCTCCACGGTAAAGCGGCGGCTGGGGCGCGGCACGCCGCGATCGTCCAGCACGGCGTGGGCGTAGTTGAATAGCCAGCGGTCGGGCACCCGGCCGAACAGCGACCGCAGCATGTCGTTGGTCTCGGCGTGGACCGCGACCCGCGCTCCCAGGGTCTTGGTCTCGGGGTGCAGCCGTGAGCCGGCCAGCAGCGCGTCGATGCGGGCGAAACGAGCTCCGCTCTTTCCCAGCCGCAGCCAGTATTCGTAATCCAGCGCATAGCGCCAGTGCACTCCCAGGGGACCGAAGCGCTCCACCACCCGGCGCCGGAAGAACACCGCCGGCTGGCACAGAAAGCAGCGCTGCTTGAGGCGCTCGAAATCCCAATCCTCGGTGGGGTAAGGCTCGATGATGCGGTCCTCTGCATCGATGTGATTGCCGTTGCCGTAGACCACGTCGATGTCCGGGTGGCCGGCCAGGAAACCGGCCGCCGCGGCGACCGCCCCGGGATAGAAGATGTCGTCGGAGTTGAGCCAGCCGATGATTTCCCCGGTGGTCCGCGCCAGCCCCTTGTTGACCGCGTCGGCCTGGCCGCGGTCCTTTTCGGAGACCCATTGGAGCTGGGAGCCGTAGCGCTCGAGGATGGCGGCGCTTTCATCGCGGCTGCCGCCATCCATCACCAGGTATTCGAAGGGGCCGGGAAAGGCGGGCGCCGCGCCGCGCTGCTCGAGCACGCTGCGGATGGTGCGCTCCAGGTAGCGGCCCTGGTTGTACGAGGGCGTCACGATGGAAACGCTAAGCGGCATGGGCCTCGCGCGGCAGATGCCCGGCGGCATCCTGAAATACCGCCCAATAACGGGCCGCCATTTCTTCCGGTTTCAGAAACTCCGCGGCGTGGCGGCGGCCGCGTTCGATCAGTTCCTCCCGCAGGGCCGGATCGGTCTCCAGGCGCTCGATGGCCGCCACGATTTCCGTCGGCCGCCGCGGATCGAACAGCCAGGCCGAGTCGCCCGCGACCTCCGGCAGGCTGGTCAGGTTTCCGCACAGCACCGGGACGCCGGCGGCCATGGCCTCCAGGACCGGCATGCCGAAACCTTCGAACAGGGAGGGAAAGATCATGGCTGCGGCGCTTCCGAGCAAGGCGGCGAAATCTTCCTCCGGCAGGTATCCGGCGAAGAGCACCTGCGCGGCCAGGCCCATACGGCGGGTGGCTTCCATCAGTTCGTCGCGGCGCGGCGAAGGCTCGCCGGTCAACACCAGCTTCAGATCGGATTGCGGGTGCGCCGCCCGGTAAATGCCAAAGGCCGTCAGCAGCAACTCGTGATTCTTATGCCGCCAGAAATTGGCGGGATAGAGCAGGTAGCGCCCGGCGGCCAGAGGCAGGCTGGAAAAGATGCGTTCCACGGAAGACGGCGCCGGCGCGCCCAGGCGCTTTTGCGGCGCGCTGGGAATGGTCACCACCCGTTCGGGCGAAATCCCGCCGTGTTCCAGCACGCTGGCGCGGGTGTATTCGGAAATCGAGACCACCCGGCGGGCCACCTGGCAGACGTGGCGGAAATGCCGGTCGCGCTCGTGTCGGTCGGTGGACTCGAAAAACTGGGGGTAATAGAGATATTGCAGATCGTGCACCACGCTCACCACCGGCACCGCCGGGTCGTAGAAGAAGATGCCCGTGAAGGGGCAGAAGAGCAGATCGGCGCCCAGCCTGCGCAGCAAGGGGCTTTCCACCGGCGCGGGGTGGAAGCGCCGGGCATACAGCGCGGCGAGCCTCTCCACCACCCGGGCCGGGAGTAGTTTCCGGAGGATCCATAGAGCTACCCGGCGCGCCAGGGAAGCCGTCTGAAACACCGCGGCGGGCGGCTGCCCTGGGGGGGGCTGAGGGGACTCTTCCGGCCCCTGCAAGACGCACACGCGCCGCACATTGGGAGCATCCAGGAGGGCCAGCTCCGCATGGCTCCTTTCCGCGGTGAGCAGGACGAACTCACACGCGGGCGCGTGGGCCGCCAGGCGGCGCACCAGTTCCAGGGCCAGCGGCTTGATGCCGCCATTGGCGCCTCCCGGCAGCAGGGGGGTCAGATCGACGGCCACCCGCTTCACCCGCGCAGCCTCGCCGGGATGGGTTCCAGCCATTCCTTCCAGTAGCGCAGCAGGTGGCGGGCGTTATAGCGGCTGCCCACCACCAGGCTGCGCAGATAGACCGCCGGAGAAAGCCGGGAAGGCGTGAAAAACTGGTCCGTGCGGTCCCGCAGGAAGGATACGTAACTGTAAATCCAGGGCATCGGCACATAGCCGTAGTGCCGGCGCAGCAGTTGAATGCACTCCTCGAACATGCGCTGCTTCTGGCCCAGGCTTTTGTTGCGGGGGTGCATGCGCGAGCGGGCCAGGTACTGGGGGATGGCGCGGAACGGGTAGCGGCGGGAGAGCCGGATCCACAGGTCGTAGTCGAAGGCCGAGGCCAGCGAGGCGTCCAGGCCACCCACCGCCTCCAGGGCTTCCCGCCGCACGAAGCAGGCCGGCTGGCAGATGGGGCATTCGCGACGGAACGAACTGGGCGAGTAAGGCGCCACGGTGGGATAGCGGCCGAGGGTCTGGCCCTCTTCGCCGATCCAGTAGCCTTCCCCGTAGACCGCTCCCGCGGCGGAGTCTTCGGCGAACGCGGTCACGGCCGTGGAGACCGCTCCCGGCAGGTAAAGATCGTCGGCTCCCAGCCAGGCCAGAATCTCCCCGTGGGACTGCCGGAAGCCGCGGTTGATGGCGTCGGCCGCGCCGCCATCGGGCGACGAAACGAACTGCAGGCGGCCGCGATAGCGCTCCAGAATCTCGAGCGTGCCGTCGGTCGAGCCGCCGTCCATGACCAGATACTCGATCCGCGGGTAGTCCTGCGCGAGCACGCTGCGCACGGTTTCCTCCAGAAACCCGGCGGCGTTCCAAACCGGCGTGATGACGCTAACTAACGGAACTTGCGGCACTTGGTAAACTCATCATAACAACGCTCCGCGCCCGATCCGCGGATGGAAGCAAGCCAATGCCTGACGCTTTGCGTATCCACTGGTTCTCGCCGCTGGCGCCCGCCCGCACCGATATCGCGCATTACACCGGGCGCGTGCTCCCATCCCTCGGCGCGCGGGCCCGGGTGACCCTGTGGACCGATCAGCCGCGCTGGTGCGCCAGCCTGGAACGCCATGCCGCCGTGCGCCGCTTCGACCCGCTCGATTTCCCCTGGGAAGCGCTGAACGAGGCCCAAGCCGTTTTCTATAATATTGGCAACAATGCGCGCTTCCACCGCGCGATCACGCTGGTTTCCCGCGAGTTCCCGGGCTTCTCGATCCTGCACGACGTGATGTTGCACGACTCGTTCTCGTTCGACTACCGGGAGCGCCACGACCGCGCCGCGTACCTCGATACCATGCAATCGCTCTACGGCGACCGCGGGCGGCGGGACGGCGAACTGTATTGGAAAAATGTGCTGCACGCGCACGCCATGGGACGGGCGTACTCTTGCGCGCCGTACTTTCTGGCGTCCAGCCTGGGGGTCCTCGTGCACTCCCGCGCCGCCCAGCGTACCCTGGCCGAAGAGGTGGATGCGCCGGTGATCCGCCTGCCGCTGCCCTTCCCCGCCCGCCGGCGCCCGCGTCCTCATGAAGGGGATCCGCCCTGGAAGCTGGTGGTGTTCGGCTACCTGGGCGCGAACCGCTGCCTGGAGCCGATTCTGGCCGCCCTGGCGCGGCTCGGAGATGAGCGCTTCCAGTTGCACATTTACGGCGCCCTCGAGGACCGCGACGGGGTAACCGCCGCCATCGAGCGGCTGACGCTGGACGGGCGGGTGACGCTCCACGGATATGTTCCTGAGCCGGAGTTGGACGCCGCCCTGGCTTCGGCGCACCTGGCGCTTAATCTGCGCTATCCGACCAAGGGCGAAGCTTCCGGCAGCCAGCTTCGCATCTGGAGCCATGGGCTGCCCAGCCTGGTTACGCGCATCGGCTGGTATGCCGAGCTGCCCCGCGGCACGGTTTCCTTCGTGCGGCCGGATTTTCTGGTGGAGGACCTCTGCGCGCACCTGCGGGCGTACGCCGCCCGTCCCGCCGGCTACGTGGAATCG
Source organism: Bryobacteraceae bacterium (assembly GCA_030038565.1). Lineage (GTDB taxonomy): Bacteria > Acidobacteriota > Terriglobia > Bryobacterales > Bryobacteraceae > JOPF133. Next base: position 4,059 of record JASHSS010000779.1, on the reverse strand, counting down.
GGCCTGCGCGGCTACGAGCATTTCGTGGAGCACCACTCGCCCGCCGGCTATGCGGCGAAAATCCTGGAGATCGCCGGGCAGGCTTCGGCTTACCGCCAGCGGTGGAATGCAGCGCGGATGCGCGCGCGGGCGGCCGAAGGGCTGGCGGAATGGTTTCCCGCGGACGGGCTCGGCAGATATATGGACCGCGTGGCGCGAGTGGCCGGCGGGCTGGGATAACCGGCCCGCGCGGGAATCACACCTGCAAGCCCCTCCTCCACAAGGCTTTCACGCCAATTCCACCGGCCGCGCACGGTTATAGAAGGGTTCGCCTTGCGGGCGATTCGACGGGCGTCAAGCGGCGTTATGTGGATATAGTGAAATGCTGGAGCGCGAATGTCAGAGGAATTGGCACAACTGCGCGGCCGATTGCAGCAACTGAAAGACGAATGCCGGGAGATCGGGCGGGTTCCTCCGCGGCCGCCGGGGTTGCGGGCGGCCCTGAGCTCGGTTGGTGTCGCCATCATGCAGCGCCTGATGTTCTGGTATGCCCCGGCGGTGCAGCGGGTCATCGGCGAGTCGGCCGGAGGGTTGATCGAAGGGTTGATGGAAAGCATGGAGAGCCTGGAGGCCCGCCTGGAAGCCCGCATCGATGAGGAGCGCGTGACCACGATCGGCGTGGAGAACGATATGCGGGAGCTGGCCGACGGCTACCAGCAGTTGGCCGAAGAGCAGCGCCAGAAGGATGAGGAGTTGAACCGGCGCCTGGAGGCGGCCGAAGAGCGCCAGCAGTTGCTGCGGCGCGAAGTGCTGGAAAACGCGCAACGACTGGTGCGCCTGCTGGAGGAAATCCGGCGGCGGCCGTCCGGCGGGCCGCCGGATGCCGGCGCGCCCCCGCTCCCGGCTCTCGCCCCGGAAACTCCCGACGGGCTGGACCCGCTCTACGCCGCTCTCGAAAGCGAAGTCCGCGGCACGCGCCGGGAGGCCCAGGCGCGCTGGAAGGCTTACCTTCCGCTGATGCCGCGCGAGGGCCCCGTGCTGGATCTCGGCTGCGGCCGGGGCGAGTGGCTGGAACTGCTGTGCCAGGAGGGCATCGCCGCCCGCGGCGTGGATGCCAACCGGCTGATGGTGGCGGAGTGCCGCGACCGCCGCCTGGCGGTGGAACAGGCCGAAGCGTTGGATTACCTGGCGCGGGTTCCGGCTGGCTCGCTGGGAGCGGTCACGGTGCTGCGCGTGGTGGAGCAGTTCGCTTTTCCCCAACTGGTCCGCTTGCTGGACGAAGTGGCGCGCGTCCTGCGATTGGGCGGCACGGCCATTTTCGAAACCCCCAACCCGGATAATCTCCTGGTGGCCTGCCGCGATTTTCATAAAGACCCCGGCCGTCTCCATCCCATTCCCAGCCAGATTCTGCGTTTCCTGGTGGAATCCAGGGGCTTCAGCCCGGTGGAGGTATTGTTCCTGAATTCCGGCGACGAGTCCGAGCGCCTGCCGGAGGATGACGGAAGCGCCGTGACGCGCCGCTTCAACCGGTATTTTTATGGGCCGCGGGATTACGCGGTAGTGGGCCGGAAGATCTAGCTTCCCGATGCGCATCCTGATCGCAACTACCCAGGTCCCGTTCATTCGCGGCGGGGCGGAAGTGCTGGCGGAGAACCTGCGCGATGCCCTGCTGGCCGCCGGCCACCAGGCGGAACTGGTATCCATCCCGTTCAAGTGGTATCCGCCCGAGCGCATTCTCGACTGCATGCTGGCCTGCCGCCTGCTGGATGTCACCGAGGCCTGCGGGGCCCCGGTGGACCTGCTCATCGGGCTGAAGTTCCCGGCCTATTACATCCCGCATCCCCGCAAGGCGCTGTGGATCGTGCACCAGCACCGCAGCGCCTACGATCTGTGGGGTAATCCGATTGCCGATCTGCACCTCCAACCCCATGGCGAGCAGGTGCGCGAAGCCATTCAGCAGGCCGACCGCAAGCTGATCCCCGAGGCGCGGGTGATTACGACCATCTCGCAGAATGTGTCCCGCCGCCTGGAGCGCTACTGTGGAATCGCTTCGCGGCCGCTCTACAATCCCCCCGCGCAGGCCGGCCGTTTCCATTGTTCCGTCCAGGAGGACTACCTGTTTTTCCCCAGCCGCCTGAACCGCTCCAAGCGCCAGGAGCTGGCGATCGAAGCTTTGGCTCTCACGCGCCATCCGGTGACGGTCTGCTTCGCCGGCGCCGCCGACGAACCGGCCTACGTGGAAAGACTGCGCTTCCTGGCGCGCGGGCAGGGCGTGGAGAATCGCGCGCAATGGCTGGGACTCATTCCGGAAGAGGACAAGATCGAACGCTATGCGCGGGCGCTCGGGGTGCTGTTCCCGCCGCTCGATGAAGACTACGGCTATGTCGCGCTGGAAGCCATGTTGTCTTCCAAACCACTGGTCACCTGCACGGATTCCGGAGGGCCGCTGGAATTCGTGGAACCGGGCACGACCGGCCTGGTGGCGGAACCCACGGCCGCCTCGCTGGCGGAAGCCATGGACCGGCTTTGGGAGAATCGCGAGGAGGCCCGCAAAATGGGCCAGGCGGCGCGGGAGCGCTACGCCGGCATGCGGATTTCCTGGGAGACCGTGGTCGAGACGCTGCTGCAGGATAGCCAGGCCCCGCGCTCAGGAAGACCGGCGGCGGGCCACTAAGGTCTGGACCTCTACCATCCGTTGTTCGGTTTCCCAGAACGCGGTGGCCGGTCCGATGGCCTCTATGGCGAAGCCCATATTCTCCAGCACGCGGCGGTAGAGCCCGGACGTTACGATCCACCAGGTAAAGTCGCTGGCGGGCGTGGCCAGATCGGTGGAGGCCCGCAGGACAGGCTCGTCGGAGTCGAGAATCTGGGTGAACGCGACGACCAGCCGCTCTTTGGTGGCCATGGCGAGATTGGCAAGCGCGGAAACGGGGTCGCTGAGGTGCTCCAGAAACGCCCCCGCGATGGTCACATCGAAAGGCGCTCCTTCGAGGTTGCGCAGTTCGAAGACGTCGCCGTAACGGGGCTTGGCTTTGGAGTTCAGCAGCCGGTGCGCCAGGCGGTAGCCGGCTTTCACGCCATCGATCATGCCCTGGTTTGCCGCCAGCCATTGGGCGCGGTCAGCCCAGTAAGGATTGCCGGCGTAGGGCAGGCGGCACATGCGCGCGGCGGAGTCGAGATCGAAGGAAACCACCTCGGCGGCGCCGGCCCGCTCGGCGGCGAAGCTCAGGAATCCCGAGGCCGTGCCGACGTCCAGGACCCGTTTTCCGGCCAGATTCACGCAGCCGATATACTGCGGAAAATCGCGGATATGCCATTCCCCGCGCACCAGCCCGAAACCGGGAAGCTCCATGGTGTGGTAGAAATAGCAACCGGAAAGCCTTGGATCGGACTGCCACGGCATAGTCGCCCCTGAAACCCGACTGCCAAGCATACCACCAGAGCCGGCGGCGGGGCGCCTTTCCGGGGCCTCGGTATTGGGGGAGCAACGGAACAGAAAACCCGCTTAAGAATTCAGGCGGCCTCCACTTTCAAGTCCGATGGACTCCTCGGCGGCCGTTTTTTATGGGGCGGGCCTGGCGTTGGTGCGCAGCCAGGCAGCGAAGCCGGGCTCGTCTATGGTTCCGGCGGCCAGCCCTAAAACCGCCTGAGTCGCGTCCTCCTCGGGGGCGGTGAAAAGATAGCCGTTGATTTCGAGAAAGAGCACGCCGACAACGAAGCCGGTGCGCTTGTTGCCATCGAGGAAAGGATGGCTACGGACGATGCCGGCCATGTAGGCCGCAGCCATGTCGATGAGGTCCGGAGATTCGGCGTAGGCGTGCACTTGACGCGGCCGGGCCAGAGCCGATTCGAGTAACGCCCTGTCGCGCAGTCCGGGCGCGCCGCCGTAGAGGGCCAGCAGGCGATCGTGAAGTACCAGCGCGTCACGCTCGTCGATCCAGAGAGGCTCTTTCACTTGGCGAGGGCGTGGAGAGTGTTGCGGTAGCGGCCAATGATGTCCTCCGCCTTGGTCATTTTCTTTTCAAAGGCGGGGTCGTAGGGGGTGAGTTGGTAGGCGCCGTCGGGCGCTTCAATCAGAAA
>JASHSS010000078.1 GCA_030038565.1 Bryobacteraceae bacterium | reverse complement strand
ATCCTCGCGGCGCTGGTTCCGGCACGCCGCGCGGCCGCTATCGACCCGATGGAATCAATGCGCGCGGAGTAGGCAAGCGCGGGCCTGGTTTAATTGGCAAACAGGGAATTCGGTCTGCCAATGAATCCTGGTTGGGTGTGCCGGGTCCCAGGATTTGGATCCGCGTGCTATAGCCCGCCGATTCCTGGCTGTTGCCTTCCTCCGAGATCCGATACCGGCCGAAGCTCCGCACGGTTTCTGTGTGCTATGAAGCGCTCGGAATCCCGCTCTACGGGGTCGGCCCTACCGGAGGGCCGCTGTGCGTCGCCGCCATCTGGATTCCATCGCCCAGCGCCGCGAGTCCCGGGATCGTCACCGGCAGGTGTCCGCCGATCCGGATCTCGCCGAACAACGCCTTCACCGCGGCGTATTCGGATGGCGGCACGGTGCTGAAAGTGGCCAGATAGGCGGCCACGTTCGAAAAGCTGCGCAGCAGGTAAGGGTTGCCCAGCGCCACCAGGGCCACCGGCTTGCCCGCGGCGGCAATGGTTTCCATGGCGTGCGGCAGTTCGCCCGTCAATCCCACCGAGCCGCGATACTCGCCCACCGAGGAGAATGCCGCCACCGCGTAGCTCTGGCATCCGGAAAGGCCGCCCAGGGCTTGGTCTATCTGCTCGCGCGGCATGGACGGATCCAATGCGGCCAGTTCAGGGCGCGGCACGCGCCGCCGGAGTTGCGCCGTAAACATCTGCCCTTGGGACGAATACCGGTTTTCGGCCATCACCACGTAGCAGGCGCGCTCCGGAGCCGCCAGCGGAAGCAGGTTGTTGGTGTTGCGCACCAGGGTCACCGCGCGGTCGGCGATCTCTTGCGCCTTCTCATCGGCCTCGGGCGAATCGATCACGTCGCCGATGGCTTCCAGATCGACCGTGCGGCGGCGGTCCAGCCCCACTTTTTCCTTGGCCGAGAGAATCTTGATCACGCTTTCCTGGAGGCGCTGCCGGCTCAGGCGGCCGCTCAGAACCGCCGCCACCACGGCCTTCACGGCGGCGTCCGCATCGGTGGGCATCAGCAGCGCGTCGGCGCCGGCTTCGAGCGCCCGCACGCAGGCGTCTCCGGTGGAAAAGCCTTTGGCAACACCGCCCATATCCAGTGCATCGGTCACCACCAGCCCCTTAAAGCCCAGTTGGTTGCGCAAGAGGCCGGTCAGAATCGCGGGCGAAAGGGTGGCGGGAAGGTCGGGCGGCGCCAGGGCCGGCACGGCGATGTGCGCGGTCATGATGGCGTCCACCCCGGCGGCGATGGCGGCTTTAAACGGCACCAACTCCAGGCGCTCCAGACGATCGCGGTCGGCCGGAATGCTGGCCAGGTTCATGTGGGTGTCCACCGCCGTATCACCGTGCCCGGGGAAGTGCTTGGCGGTGGCCAGCACCAGGTTCTTCTTGTCGGAGTGCGCGCCTTCGATGAAGGCCGCGACATTGGCCGCCACGGCCTGCGGATTTTCGCCGAACGAGCGGATGTTGATAATCGGATTGTCGGGATTGTTGTTGACGTCGGCCACCGGATAGTAGATCCACTGAACGCCGATGGCGCGGGCTTCGCGCGCCGTCACCGCGCCTTCGTAGCGCGTCAGGGCCGGGTCGCCGGCCGCGCCAAAGGCCATCGCATGGGGAAATTCGGTGGTGCCCGAAACCCGCATGGAAGCGCCGCGTTCGAAATCGCCGGCCACCATCAGCGGAACCCGCGTCAGGCGTTGCAGGCGGTTCAGGAAGGCGGCCACCTGGTACGGCTCGGCCCTCTGGATGGTGCGGCCGTTGGATGCGTTGTTCAGGATCAGCCCGCCCACCTTGGTCTCGCGGATCAGGTGCATGAACTTGCGGTATTCCCGCGAGCTGGTGTTGGGCGATTCCCCGTGAAAGGCGATAAAAACCAGTTGCGCCACCTCGTCGTGCAAGGTCATCCCGCGCATCCAGCGCCGGACGGTGGCGGAAGCCCTCAGCGGGGCGGGCGCGGGGTGCGGCGCGGGCCGGCTGGCATCCGGAATGGCGGGAAGGGTGGCCGCCAGGCAGGCGATCAGAAGGGCGAAAGGGCGCGACACGATCTCAGTGTGACAGATTTCCGGACGCGCATTCGCTTACCCCGCCACTTCTTCCGCGGCCCGGCGCCCTTGCGCCAGCGCCCCAGTCACGTTCTGGTGTCCGTTCAACTCGGAGTGCGCCAGGACGATCTTTCCGTAACCCCTCTGCACGGTTTCCCGCGGCGAGGGTTGCCCGTCGCGCCCATAATAGAAGCCCGGCGGCTGGATGACCCGGGCGTGTCCCCAGCGGTTCAAAACGATGCCGGCAATGTCCTGGGCGCGAAATCCGGCATCGTGGAACAGTTCGGTCATCTGCCGCCGGATCTGGCTTTCGTACTCGGCGTAGCTGGTTCCGAGCAGCTTCTTGCGCCCTAAATCGCCCTGCTCGGCGGCGGAGCGCCCGGGAGTGTACAGGCCGGTATAAAAAGTGAGCACCACCGGCTGGTTCGGGTCCAGAGCCGGCTGGTATGCGCCCGCCCACATGGGGCGGCGGATGTTGCAGGACCAGCCAAACACGCCGTTGAAATAGCGCACCGCGGGAGCCACCAGTTTGTAGAGGAAGCGCCAGTTGGTGAGCGCCACGTTCACGCTGAGCGCCGGAGCGTAGTGGAATTCGCCGTACGCCGCAGCCAGATCGCCGGGCATATCCGCCAGCAGGCGCCGGTTGATCCAGCCGGCCGAAGCCACCACGGCGCGCGGCGCGCGGGTGCGGTACAGCCGCCCGTTCTTTTCATACGTCACGGCCACCCCTCCCTCCGCATGCTCCACGCGAATCACAGTGGCCCCCACGCGGATGCGGGTGGGCGAATCGGGGCGGTCGAGGGCCCCAAAATTCACCGCCGTGTTGAGCACGCCGGCGAAACTCAGCTCCGCGGGAATGGCCTCGGGAATCAGCGCCCGCACCAGGTGCCGCGCGAAAGTCGTATTGCCGCCTGGAAAGGAAATCCCGCCGGGCGAGTTGACCGGGATCACCAGGTTGTGGCCGGCTCGCGCGCACACCGCATCGGGGCTGGCGCCGCAGATCAGCCCGATCACCGGCTCGACGAACCGGGTCACTTGCGGATCGAGCCCCAGTTCTCCCTCCAGGTATTGCTTGTAGGTGATGGTATCCAGATGCCGCCGCTGCTCTTCGGAACCGCCCGTGGTGGAGCGCCACTTGAGTAAGTCGCGCTTCACCGCATCGGAAAAAGGCGCGCCCTCCAGCCGGTTGGCGAACACATTCCGCACCCACCGCGGCTTCCCACCGAACTCGGAGCCGAAGTAGTAGCCCACGTCCACCTGGGTGTCGTTGATGCCATCCATGTGGGAGTAGTTGTCGCGCGGGAAACGCAGCGGCTTGAGCGAGGAGTCCCAGGGGGCGTAGCTGTACTCGCGGGGTAGATGGAGTTCCGTAAACAACTCGTCCATCTGGCTGTGCGATCCCTCGCGGGGAATGCCGAAATCGTTGGAGGCCTGCGGTCCGATCAGGCGTTGCCCCTTGACCACGAATTCATTCTGCTTGGCGTGGCCCCCGAAGATGGGATGGTTTTCGAGAATCAGGCAGCGCTTCTTTCCGCCGGTAGCCTTGGCGAAGTAATAAGCTGCCCCCACGCCGCTCAATCCACCGCCCACCACCAGCAGGTCGAAGGATTCGCCCGTGTCGCGGATATCCGCCGGGAGAGACGTGTATGCACCCTCCGCAATTCTATGGCCTGCCGATACCACCGGCCATGGATCGCCGTTGGACATGGCGTAATCGCCCACCCCACCGTAGCCGGTGAAGGTGTCTCGCTCCGCGCGGGCCTGCGCGCCCGGGGCAGGCATATCCAGCAGCGCCGCGCCGGCGGCCAGCAGAGTGTTATTGAGGAAGTCGCGGCGGAAGATCTTCACGGGCAGTCTCCGGAACCCTCCAGTATGACAAACCCGGCGCCAAGCCTCTTCGCGCCTCCTCCAACGAAAATCCCCTTGGCGGTACTTTGCGCCTTCGCGCCTTTGCGAGAGTCCCCCTCGCGCCCATTTTCATCCCGGCGGGTGCAGCAAGCCCCGTGGGGCGACTCTCCAAAACTCCGCCTCCTCCCCGCCCTCTGTTTTGGTTTTCTCCGTGTTTTCTCCGTGCCCTCCGCGCCTCCGGGGTGAAGACGGCGCTACCACCCACCGACAGCCTCAGATGCTCACCACCGGACAGGGCGCCTCCCTCAGGATGGCGTAAGCATTCGCCCGCAGACGGCCCAGGACTCCCGCGCCGTGACTGCGGCCGATCACCAGCGCATCGGCATGGTGGTAAGCCGCTGCGTCGCGCAAGGCCGCCGCCACATCGCCCACTTCGATGTGCACTTCGCCGGTGGTCCCCACCTCCGCTTGCAGCCGGGCGAGCTGCTGGCGCGCCTCCGACTCCAACTGGAGACGCCATTCGGGATCGAAACTGAAGCCGCCGGCGCTTACCGTGGAAGCGGGCAGGGCGTGCAGGATCACCAGGTCCGCGGAAAACTCGCGGGCCAGGGAATCGGCCCATGCCAGCACCGCCCGGCTGCCGCTTCCGAGATCCAGCGCACAGGCAATCCGGCGCAAGGCAATGCAATCCCACGGCGGCGCCTGCTCCAGATGCGGCCCCGTCCACACGGGGCAATCCGTATCGTGCAAAACCTTGGCCGTCACCGAACCCAGCAGAAAACGCCGGAAGGGGCCGTAACCGTGGGTCGGCATCACGATCAGATCGAACTTCCCGTTGCGTGCATACTCGACAATCTGGCGCGCCGGATCGCCATCCAGGAGAATTCTTCGCACGGTGAGACCGGGAGGGCCGTCGCGCAGAAACCCATCCAGTTCTTTTTGGCTTTGTTCCCATCGCTGGGTGTAAAAGTCGGCCGCCGGCGGATACGCATTAACCTCCCCGTAGGCCACATAGGGAGGCGTGACGATATGAACCACCGCCAGTTCCGCGTGGAAATGGCGCGCCAGGGCCTCCGCGCAGCGCGCCGCGCCCAGGCAACGGTCGGAAAATTCCACCGGCAGTAAGATCTTGGCTACGGACATTTCCGTTTTCATGGCTCACCCCCAAACCGCGCCATGGCCTCACAGGCTCCTTCAACGGCGGAACGGAGCTCTCGCAGGCGGCCGCACCCGCCCGTCACGCGGCATGCGCGGCGTGGCGCCAGGCCCTCTCATAGCCGCGCGCCAGATGAATCGTCAGTAAGTCGAAGAACCGCCCGATGCGCCGCTCGAACTGCTCCTCGGCGTACAGGGCCAGGTAATCCTGATCGGTCCCCTGCTCGTCGATGAAGTCCATCATCTTCTCTTTAAGCAGGCACAGCGCCCGGACCGATTCGTCGAGCGGCACTGCCTGCTCGAAGCGAAGACGGCCGAGGTTCTCGTACTCGCGGGCCAGTTGGTCGTCATGCCCGTGCGCCAGCCAATGGCCGAGGTTGTGGAGAATATCGCTGCCGCGTTCGCGCAGTTCCGCCTCCGGCAGCTTTCCCAGGTGGCTCATCTCGGGATGATGATGGATGGAGCGGACGATGCTCTGGGCGATCTCTTCCTCGTGGCTTTCGATCAGATGGATGGTCTTGTTGGAGAGCATGACGGCGCCTCCCGAAGAAACCCATCTACCACCCGCAAGCGGCCACCGGCTCGCGCGCCAGCGAGACGACCTGGGGCGCGGCCAGGCGCTGGAACTCCGCCATCCGCATGTGAATCACCTCCGAGTGCGTGCCCGCATTGAAGGCGATGGTGTCCTGCCCCAGCAGGCTGTTGTCCAGATACACCGCCAGGCCGTAGAGTGGCCCCAGCGGAGGCATGGCGCCCAATTCGCAATCGGGGAAAAGCGTCCCCAGTTCGGCTTCCGTGGCCAGCCGGGCTTGCGCCAGCCCGAGCACGGGACGGACTTCGTACAGGTCCACCAGCTTGCTCGCTGGAATCACAATCATGTGATAAGCGCCATCGCCGAATATCACAACCGTTTTGGCCACCTCCCGTGGGGGCAGGTGTTCCGCCGCGGCCACCTCGCGCGCCGTGAAGGCCTTGGGATGCAGCGTCGAGGTAAATTCCGCCTGGTGGGAATCGAGGAAACTACGCAGTCGCTCGGATAGCGGCATAGGTACCTCCGTTGACCGAATTATACGTCCAAATCGCCCCGCAAGCGATCCTTTTCGATCCGAATAACCGATACTCTCAGGCGGCCCGGCCCGCCCGTTCCAGGCACTCCCGGCCGCAGTCGCGCCGCTCCGGCCAGCAGGCGCAGTCGAGGACGCGCAGTTCGCTATTGCCGAGTGCATGCATGCGCACGGCATACCAGGGGTCCAGCGTCACCCGCGCGGGAGCGCCGATTACCGGGCAGGTCAGTTGGCGGGAGACCCGCGCGCGCCGCCAGGTGCGCCACGAAGCCCACATTGCCGGCCCCGCCAGCGCCAGCAGAAAATAGGCCATTACCACGTACACAGGCCATACGGGCCACATAAGAGATCCCTCCTCTGCAATTCAGCGCCACGAGTCCCGCGGCCTCGACCGGGGCAGGACCCCAGCGGTTCGAGATGGCAACAGGCCTTCGCCCGCGGCGGAGGCCCAGCCTAAATATAGGACTAACTGGACTGAAATTCAACCCGCAATTCCGAACCGCCTGTACCGGTAGTTAAGGGTCTTGAAATTTGCAATAGGGCGCGTAGAATGGACTTGGAAAAGGTCGAGCCGCCTTTTGAAGGGCGAAGGAGTTTGGATAGCCATGCAGAGCGCTTTTCGTACTCGCATCCACGACGGCGAGGAAGAGACTCGCCACCGGGTGGCATCCGCGTTATGGAACGCGGGCATCGTGACGCTCACCGTTCTCACCATCGCAATCGTATTCTTCGGCGTTTTGGTAATTCGGGCCACCTAGGTCCCCGACCGCATCATTCGCTTCCCTGAAGACGCGCCTGTCACACCATGATGCGTGAGGCATTGGTGGGACAAGCCTTCAGCCTGTCCAGGGCGGCGGAAGAACTAAATCACGCGGTCGAAGACCTGGCGCGCCGGGCGCCGGTCTGCCGGCGCCAGGCGCCGCACCGCCTCGGGAAGGACCCCGATAATCAGGGCGTCCACCTTCATCCGGTTCTTCTGATACGCGATGGCTGAGGCAATTACCGCGAGTCCGATTCCGGTTAGTGCCACCGGCAGCAGCAGAGAGTCCTTGAATAAGGAAAATGCCAGGTAGCCGAGGTAACCGGCCACTCCCAGGGAGCCGAAGACCGCGAATACGCGGCGGTCCAGGAAGGTGGAAAGCCCCAGCAGTGCGAGATTCACCAGGCAGTACGCGAATTTGGCCCAGGCGCCGCCACCCTCCATCAAGGATAGCCCGCCCCAGAACGCCATCCCTCCAAAAAGGTACAGCCAGAATGAGTAATCGTCCTCGGTCCGCCGGTCCAGCCAATAAGCCACCAACAGCATCGCCAGGCCGAAAACCACGGATTCCCAGAGGCGCTCAGACCAGGTGAACCCCGGGGACCCCCATAGCGGCGGCATCAGGTCGAGCGACATCACCCACATGGTGAATGCGATCGGAGCGGTCAGGAAAGGAAAGCGCACGAACCGCAAGGCCACGATGCCTGCCGCCAGCAGGCCGATTTCCATGTAAATCCGGAGGGCTTTGGCGGAATCGTCCAGGTAGTTGCCGGATCCGCCTGCCGGTTCCAACCGCAACACCCGGTCCAGTCCGTAGACCGCCAGGGGAGCCATGCACACCGCCACGGTGGTCAGCAGGCCGCCCGCCACGTACAGGTTGCGGCGGCGGAACAGGTACCCGCCCACTCCGCCGAAAATGCCGCCATACGCCAGCGCCAGCGCCAGAATCCCCGCGCCACCCACCCGGTCCCAGGCCAACCCGAAGAAGAACGTCATCGCGCCGATGATGATCAGCGCGCCGAAATAGTATGCCACGTTCAGGGAGTCGAATTTCGGCGCACCTGCGGACGCCGTGGACAGGCGGGTCCACAGCAGCTCCGCCTGCTCCTCCGGAATCCCCGTTCGGGTGGCCTCCCGAAGAAGCATCTCCCGGCTGATGTTCATACGCTCGATCCGATGTGCCACCTTAGCACAACGCCGCGGCGCGGCAAAGCCGGATCACCCTCAGAAGTTCAGCGTTTCGGGCAGCGTGACCGGCGCCTGGAACAGGTCGATCCCGTAGAACAGCAGCGAAAGATTGTTGGGGTTGGGGATGCTGGCGCCATCGGCCTGGAAAAAGCCCGCCAGTTGCCCCTGCGCGTCCAGGCTGATCACCAGACCGTCCAGACCGGGCAGTTGAATGGTGCTGCCGCCCAGGCTGACGAAGAGTTCCAGGAAGGGGTGCGGGTCCACCGGGAGATCCGGAGCAATGGCGCGCGCCAGGTCGTGCCGGTACTCCCAGGTGCTGGCCTGAAGGCCCGCCGCGCGAATCAAAGCCGTGTTCATGGGGTTCGGGACGGTCATATCGCTGAAGGCAAACTGCGCCAGCGCCGGTCGCGCCATCTGCCCCGCCAGCGGCGAAAGGTTCAGGTGCGGCGCGAAGGACATCGGGTCGCCCAGCATCCCCAGCCACTCCAGGTTCTCGAAGGTGCTCTGGATGGCCAGCGCTCCCGGCACGGTGACCACATCCACCGGTTGATCCGGCAGAACGTAATCTTCGTTATAGGAATTGCCCGCGTTGAGAAGCGGCGGCATCGCCACCGCCATGGTTTCCGTAGCCAGGTAGGCATATGCGGGGCTCCAGCGGGCGATATCCACCGTGCTGGCGCCGCCCACGGTGAAGGTCGCCGCGCGCACGGCCGGCTCCACCGACATGAACATGGGGCCGTAGAGCGACCCCAGCGAATCGCCGGAATAGTAAATGTGGTTCGCGTCCAGATCCGGCTTGCCATCGCCGTTCAGGTCCAGCCCCTGGCGGATGACTTGCGTAAGCTGCGCCAGGTCCACGGCGGTCTGGCGGAAGCAGTCGCGGGAGCCGTACGCCACCGGCGTGATCAGCAGGCAGCCTTCCTCGGAACCGATGGTAGTGTCGCCGTTGACCTCCACGCCGCGGCCGCCGGCGGGGATGGTGGTGCTGTTGCCTTGATTGTCCACCAATGTCACCGTCGAAAGCGGCCCGAACCCATGGCCAACCGCGTTGATGGCGATCACCGCGAAGCCCGCTCGCGCCAGCACCGGCGCCACCGCCGTAGGACCGCCCCAGCGGCTGTCACCCAGCCCATGTCCGAAAATCACTACCGGGTAGCCGTCCGGCGGCTCCGGCGAGGAGGGCAGCAGCGCATTGTAATAGACCACGTTGGTGTTGGGGGGGATCTGTAACCCCGGCAAAGTGGGCGAGTTGAGAATGGCCTGGTCGCTGTCCAGAAAGCTGGGCGAAGTGTAATAGCCCACCACCAGGGTCCCCAATCCTCCCAGCAGCGCGCTCGGTAGCGGCAGGGTCAGATCGGTGAATGTCACGGGATCCCAGCCGGTCTGCTCGTGCAGGGTGATCTGGGTCAGGTCGGGAATGCTGAAGCTGCTCGGTTGGACCAGGCCCGGGGCCGGCGGAACAAACGGCAGGATATCGCGCGCGTGCTCCAGCCACGCCGTGGCGCTCATGGTGGTAAAAACCGAAGCCGCCACGATGTGGGCCGGTGCGACTCCAGGCGCCGCCGTGGCCACCGCCTGGGCCAGCGAAACGCAATACGCCGTCGCGGAGGCCAGGCAGGCCAGATAGGCCGGATCGGAGACCACGGCATTGCCGCCAGTGTCCTTCACCGCGTCGGTCACGATCAGGGCGTAATGCCGATGCTGGTCCAGCACGTTGTCCGGTTTGGCGTACATGGTGTTCGTGGAAGGGTCGTACACCACCTGGTTGATGGTCATCTGCTGCCCCGTTTTCATGACCCCGGTTTCTTCCTGGGTGACATTGGCCAGCGCCACGAAGAACACGCCGTTCGCCAGCGTTGCGGTGTTGACGGCCGCCGAAAAATGCACTTGCGCGCGGGCCCGAACGCTGAACCCATCCAACTGGTCCAGCAGCGCGCCCTCCTGGCAGGCGGTGTATTCGGTATTGCAATTGGGCACCGCCATATTCACCCGCAAGCCGGTCTTCTGGAGCGCGTCGAACACCGTCAGATAATCCGTGGGGAAGGGGCCCGTAGCGGGTGTCGTGGGATCGAACAGGACCACCGTGCCCGCCCCGTAGAGGGGACAGACCACCAGCGCGCACACCCAAAGGCGAGACAAAAGACGCATGTTTTCGATGATACTCCTGGTGGCCCAGGGCAGGCAGGCCCGCACAAGCCGGTTACCCGCGATGCGCCGCGGCCGCGAGTTTTACTTCTTGCCCATTCCGCCGCGGCCTTCGCTCGATGGCGGCACCAGGCCTTTCAGCCGCATGTAGACGGTCATGGTGCCGTAGACCTCGTCGATGTGCAGGGTGTTGCCGATGAGCACGGCGAGCTTGCTGCGCTGGGTACCGCCGCGCCCCGCCACCGTCTCCATGGCGGTCTTGTCGTTCATGGAATCCCAGGCGGCATCGCAGGCGTCGAAGGAAGCCTTCAGCGCGGCCACCAGGTCGGCCTTGGCGGTTTTCGAATTGGCGTCGGTCATTTTGCGCTCGCCGGTGAGGCCGCTGCACTGCCCGATCTGCCCGGCCACGTGCGCCACGCGCTGCCCAAAAGTTTGCAACTCGGGAGTGGGTTTAAAGCTGTAGGCATCTTCCGGCATCTTGTCGGCGGCCTTCAGCAGGTTGTTCTTGATGCCGTTATAGGAGTTCTTGGCTTCGGTGATCAGAGAGGTCAGTTCCTGCGCGTAGAGCGCGGGCGCGGCAGTCAGCCCGGCGGCGAGGACGATCATGACGGAACGGTTCACTGGCGTTTTCTCCTTTTCTAGCGGGGGACCTCTGTCATTCTACTCTCAGAGGCGGCCGGGTTAAAACTCCGCTGGCCAAGGGTCCGGAAGAGCGGATGGCGCACCCGCTTTGTCCGTCGTCTGCGGGACCTGGTTCCAACGGCCGCTCCCCCCGTGATTCGCGCGCCCAAGCAGGCCCCTATCCCCGCAGACCGCATGCGAAGCCGCACGGCGCCACCCGTGCCTTGCCGTCTTTGGCCTCTCCGCTACTGCCGCGCCGCCGCCCGAATCCGGTACTCCTCCCACTCCGGTCCCAGGATGCGGACCAGTTCCGGTGAGGCCTCCAGGCAGTTGATGGCAGGGTCGAGATTGCCCGGCTGCGAGAAGTGCGCCAGCACGGATTCGGCGGGAATGGCGCGGTTCACCACCGCCTCCCGCTCGGCCCATCCGTGCTCCACCAGGCAGCCACCGGCCGCCAGAAAATCCAGAATGGCCTGCGCGGCCCGCGGTCCCTCGCTGGCCTCGGGGCTCAGGCCCAGCCAGTCTTCCAGCAACCGGTAGGTGAAGCCCCACAGGGGCGCGCCGGCCAACGCGATTCCCGGAAACAGCGTCCACCGCGGGCGTCCCGGCACCGGGCCCAGCACGTGGCGGCCGCGGTCGCGCAACAGCGCCACTGGAGCCCATAGCGCCTCCACCGCTTCGCGCGCATCGAGCGTCGTGGATAACTGCGACTCCACCCGGAACACGAAAGGCGCCACCGTCAGATAGGGCGGCGTCCTGCGGCGCGCCAGCCGCTCCGCGAGGGGCCGCTCCATCTGCCCGCGGTCGAGGCCGATGCCGCACTCCTCTTCCAGTTCGCGCAAGGCCGTTTCCAGCAGGTCCCGGTCGCCCGCCTCCCGGCGCCCCCCGGGCAACGACCACTGGCCCGACCACGAATCGTCCTCACGTTCCGAGCGGCGCATCAGCAGCACCGATTCCACGGGACCGAGCGCATGCACGATAGCCACGGCCGCTTGGGATTTCACTTCCACCATGTATCTATCATCACGCATCCGGCCGCTGTCTAAGGTTGGGCCGGCAGTGGATTTCCCAATCGCCGCGCGGCCCGGTACCATGAGAAGTCGGGGGGAGTGTTGGAAACCATAGAACCTAGAGCGCCGTCCATCTATCCGCACGAAGATAAGATCCTGCTGGTCCTCACGCTGATCATCGGCGCGGTCGTGGGCCTGGTGGTGGTCGCCTTCATCCTGCTGACCGAGAACTGGGGCGCGAAACTTTATCCTGCGGGAGGCGCGGCCTGGCGGCGCCTGGTGCTCCCGGTAGTCGGGTCCGTCTCTACCGGCCTGCTCCTGTTCCGCTACTTTCCGAACGCGCGCGGCAGCGGCATCCCGCAAACCAAGACGGCGCTGTACGTCCGCGACGGCTACATCAGCTTTCGCACCCTAATGGGCAAGTTCTGGCTGTGCGCGGCATCCCTCGCGAGCGGCGTGGCTCTAGGTCGCGAAGGACCCTCGGTGCAGGTTGCCGGAGGAATCTCATCGGTCTTGGGACGCCGCCTGGGCCTGAGCGCGGCGAGCGTCAAGGCGCTGGTTCCGGTGGGCGCCTCGGCGGCTATCGCGGCGGCGTTCAACACGCCCATCGCGGCCGTGCTCTTCACGCTCGAAGAGGTCATGGGCGACATGCACGCGCCTGTGCTGGGATCCATCGTGCTCGGCTCGGCAACTTCCTGGATCGTGCTTCACCTGCTGCTCGGCGATGAGCCGCTGTTTCACGTGCCGGCTTACCAGTTGGTGCATCCCGTGGAGTTCCTGTGCTATGCCGTCCTGGGCGTGGTGGGGGGCCTGCTCTCGGTGGCCTTTGTGAAGCTCCTGCTGTGGCAGCGGAAGAAATTCATGGCCATGCCCAAGTGGAGCCAGTGGTTCCTCCCGGGGGTGGGCGGCCTTACCGTGGGGCTGCTCGGCTGGTTCTTTCCGGGCGTGCTGGGGGTCGGCTACAGCTTCGTTGGCGATGCCTTGAACGGCCAGATGGTGATCAAGACCATGGCCCTGCTCGCGGTGTTCAAAATCATCGCCACGGCCACCTGCTACGCCTCGGGCAACGCCGGCGGTATCTTCGGACCCTCCCTGTTCATGGGCGCGATGGCCGGTGGCGCGGTGGGCGGTGTGGCCCACCTGCTGCTGCCCGATTACACCGGCAGCGTGGGCGCTTACGCCCTGGTGGGTATGGGTGCGGCCTTCGCCGGCATCATCCGCGTGCCGCTTACCAGCGTCATCATGGTCTTCGAAATCACCCGCGATTATTCCATCATCGTGCCGTTGATGATCGCCAACCTCATCAGCTATTTCATCTCCAGCCGTCTGCAGGAGGAACCCATCTACGAAGCCCTCCTGGAACAGGACGGCATCCATCTTCCTTCCGGGGCCAAAGCCCGCGAACAGTTGCTGATGGTGGGGAACGCTCTGCGCGCGCCCACCGTCGTCTTTGACGCCAACCAAACCGTGGCCCAGGCGGTCGCTGCGGAAGACGACATGCAAGCCTGGCCGGTCGTGGATGCCATCGGTCTGCGCGGCATGGTCACCGCGCAGGACTTGGAAATGGCCGTGGAGACCGGCGCATGGGAACCGGTCGGCGCGCTGGTTCCCGATCCCGGGCCCGCCGACCATCTCACCGAGGCCAATTTCCCCCACGTCCATACCGACCACCTGCTGGATGCGGCCCTGCGCCGCATGGCCTCCAGCGGCCTGGACGTGCTCCCGGTGGTGAGCCGCACCAACATCCGCGAGTTGAAGGCCGTGGTCTCGCTCCAGGACATTCTGGCCGCTTATGGCATTGGCAAGACCCCTCACCCCGCCGCCCTCCCTGCCGTCCCACCCGCGTCCCGCACCGAAACCCGGTTGCTGGCCGGCGTGGTGACCGTCATGGTTGCGCTGGCCATGCTGATCGCGTTCTTGAATTACTCCTACCGCACCGAAAAGGCCACCCGCGCGGATACCTTCTTCAAAGCCGGCAACGAGTACATGTCCAAGGATCGCTATGAGGAGGCCATCGAACAATACCGCGACGCGCTTTCGATCTCCCACAACGTGGACCACCGTATCGCCCTGGCCGAGGCCTTGACTAAGGCTGGCGCTTGGACCGAGGCCAAAATCTACTGGCAGGAGGTTCTGCGCGAACGGCCTTCGAGCGGACGCGCCAACGTGGGGCTGGCGCGGGTGCTGGCGGCGCAGGGCGATACCGCCGACGCGGTCCTCCATTACCAGCGCGCGATTTACGGAACCTGGCTCGATCATCCCGAGCAGCATCGCATTCAGGAGCGCGTCGAACTGGTCCAGGCCTTGAACAAGGCCGGCCGCAAGGCCGAGGCGCAAGGCGAGTTGATCGCCTTGATCGCCAACAGTCCCAAGGACCCCGCGGTGCGAAAAACGATCGCGCAACTGTGCATGCAATTGGGAATGTACCGGCAGGCGGCCGATCTCTATCGCGAAGCGGCCGCGCAGAATAAGCTGGACACCACGGCATTTCACGGCCTCGGAGACGCCGAGTTTGCCCAGGGCGATTACAGCGACGCCCGCGACGCCTATCGCAACGCCGTGAAGGCCGACGTCTCGGACGCGGACGCCGGGCAAAAAGCCGAACTGTGCGACCGGATCGTCGCGCTCGATCCCACCCCGCGCGGTCTCTCCGCCCGCGAGCGCTTCGAGCGCAGCCGCGATCTGCTCAGCCTGACGGTAGCGGAGGTGACCAGCTGCAACGGCGCGCCGGACTCCCTGCCCGACGACGTCAAAGCGGATTTGCAAGAGGCCCAGAAGACCGCGGCGCGCGTGGTTCGCGCGGGTTCCTGGAACGAAGCCGAGGAAGCCAACCTGGCCGCCGCCGAGCGCCTCTGGCCGGATCGTTCCAAGGTCTGCGCCGCGGCATCCCCCGGCGACCCGCTCGGTTATGTCATGAGCATCCTGCAGAGAAGGTGAGGCGTTCTCGCCCGCCCTCAAGGCGTGAAGAAGTACCTCGTCAAATGAAAAAAGATCGGCGCCGAAAAGGCCACCGAATCCAGCCGGTCCAGCATGCCGCCGTGTCCTTCAATCAGGTGGCCCCAGTCCTTCACCCCGCGGTCGCGCTTGATCGCCGACATCACCAGGCCGCCCAGAAACCCCATCATCGTCGCGACCAGCGCCATCAGCCCCGCCTGCCACGGGCGGAATGGGGTCATCCGCCAAACGCCCGCCCCCAGGGCGGTCGCGGAGGCGATCCCTCCCAGGAAACCTTCGACGGTCTTCGAGGGCGACAGCGCCGGAGCGATCTTATGCCGGCCCAATAACTTTCCCCAAACGTACTGCAGCACGTCGCTCGATTGCACCACCAACAGCAGGAACACCACCAGCAGCGCGTCCCGCCCGTGGTAGCCGGGAATATCCAGCGTCAAAAGCGCCGGAACGTGCGAGATGCAATACACGCTGATCACCAGTCCCCATTGCGTTTCCGCGGTCCGGGCCATGAAGTTGTTGGTATCGCCGAAAACCACCGCGACAATCGGCAGAACCAGAAACGCGTACACCGGAATCAGGATGGTGTAGAAGCCGTACCAATCCGCCCCGATCAGCCAATACTGCAGGGGCAGGACCACGAAGAAGCTCAGGAAGACCGCCACATGGTCGGCCCGGCGCGTGTGCGCCAGGGTGATAAACTCGCGCAGCGCAAAAAAGGAGACCAGCCCGAACAGCACGATCACCGCCGTGCGCCCGGCCAGAAACGCCGATCCCAGCAGCAGGATCATCACCCACCACGCCTTGATGCGCGCGCTCAGATTGTCCAGCACCGGGTTCGGTTCGGGACCTGCCCGCATCCGCAAAATCAGCGCCACCAGGCTGGCCAATACCAGCGCGCCGCCCAATCCCGCCAGCGTGAGAAGTCCCTCGCGCGTGTTCATGCGTTCCCCATCTCGACCAGCCCGTGCCGCAGGCGATCCAGAAATTCGGGCTTGTGCTCGCCGGTTTCCAGGCGCATCGGCTTTCCAAATGCTACCGAACAAAGCAGCGGGACGGGAAGCGGCAGCCCTTTGGGCATCACCCGGTAGGAATTGGCGATCCAGGCCGGCACAAACTCCGCCTGGGGGTAAGCCTGCGCCAGGTGATAGATGCCCGATTTGAACGGCTGCAACTGCTCGCCGTTGCCGCGCGTGCCCTCCGGAAACAGAATCAGCGACGACCCTTCCTCCAGGGCCTGGCGCATCGGGGCGATCGGGTTCTGGTCGCGCGTGATGTGTTTCCGGTCCACCAGCACCCCGTGAAACACCCGATGGATCAAATATCTTCGGATCGCGCCTTTCTCCCAGTAATCGCTGGCCGCCACGGGCCGCGTCTTTCGCCTCAGGGGCCGCGGAAGCACCGACCAGATCAGGGCAAAATCCGCGTGGCTGGTGTGATTCGCGAAATACACCCGCTGCGTATCCGCGGGACCGCAGCCCACCCATAGCGCCTGCGCTCCCGTCAGCAGCCGCGTGGCGCTGGTAATCAGCGTGCCAACCATAGGTTCCAGGATCATTGAGACCTGCCTTGAATCCACGCCTGAATGAGGATCGCCGCTGCCGTGAGCGCCACTTGCGTGCCCACCGCCGCGGCCAGCCGCTTCCACAGCCGCAGCGCGCCGCCGCTCCGCTCGCCGATGCTTCGTCCGGCCTTGCCGCCGCCCATGCCCCACGCGCGCCGCAGTTCATCGAGAGCCGCGCCGCCTTCCTCCGGCGCGCGGCCCAATTCCCGGAACAGCCGCGCATCGATCGAGACCCGCAGGCCGAAATAGCCCGCCGCCGGCCAGCACAGAATCGAGGCGGCGAATAACATCCGCGCCGTCAAGGCGTGCGCCAGCAGGGCGCCGGCCGCCGCCATCAGCGCGGCACAGTGGCTGGCGTTCAACAGAATTCCTCCGGAGCGCAGAAAGCCGGCCGCCACCGCGCACTCGAATTGCGGTTTCATCCGCGGGCCCTCGTGGCGTCAAACTCATCCGCCCGCGCCCCGTAGAGCGGCGCCCGGGCGGCCGCCGGCCCGCCCCCGCGAGTCCGTTCCACCGCCTCGCCTGCGGTCAAAGGACGGCCCTCCGGGCGATGGAAACGGTGAAAATGCCCCATTCGTCGGCCAGTTCCCCGGCCTTGCGGAAGCCCGCCGCTTCCACCAGTTGATCCAGCTCCGCCTGCGTTCTGCGCCGCATGATCCATGGCTTCCCCTCGCGGTGGCTCGAGAGCGTCCGGGCGATCAGTTCCAGTTGCGGATGCCACGGCTGGCCGGTATAGATCAGGTACCCGCCCTCCTCGATAGCTTCCGCCATGCCCGCCAGCGAGGCGCGGATGGCGGCGTTCTCGGGAAACAATTCATACAGCCCCGAAACCACCCCGATGGTCGGCCGTGGCGCAATCGCCGCTACGGACTGCCGGTCGAAGGCATCGCCTTTCTCGAAGCGCGCAATCCGCTCCAGGCCTTTCTGCCGGATCAGTTGCGCGCCGTCGCGCACGTTGATCTCGCTGAAGTCGCGCAGCACCACCGAATCCGGTTTCCGGTCCATGCCTTCGATGGCTTCCAGCACGTAGCGCCCGTGCCCCGCGGCGATGTCGGCGATGCGCACCGGCCGCCCCGCCGCCCGCAGCGCGCCCATCGCCTGGGTGAGCAGGCGCTCCAGGTGCTGCTTGCGGATGCGGATGCCGCGCCAGCCGATCGAGTTCAAATAGCTCCAGTCGATCAATTTGCCCACGGGCGTGATGCCCCCGGAGCGGTTGCGGTATACGTAATCCAGAGTGCTGCCGGAATCGAAGCCGGTCTCGAAGCCCAGGCGGATGCCGTCCGAGAGCCGCCCGCCGGTTTTCATCCCCCAGCGCGTCAATCCGAAGCTCAGCCCCTTCGGCGAGAGCGCGGCAAGCGGCCGGCTGAGCCGCTGGAACTCCTCGAACGTGTACCCGGCGCGATCCGCATCCAGCAGGGAAGGGGTCTCCGGCGGCGCGGAGAAACATCTCTCGAGGAACCCGCGAATCTTCGCCATGGCCGCGCTGCGGTCCTTCTCTCCCAGCGTGTCGTGATAGAAGCCCTCGAAGACGTGTTTCTCCTTCACCTTCGATCCCAGCCGCTCGAAGAAGCGCTGCTGCGGCCCGCGGTGCACTACAAAATCCGCTCCCGAAATCAACACCTGCGTCGGAACATGGATGGCTTGGGCGTCTTCGATCACCCGGTCGGCCGTGCTGTAGAGCGCCAGCAGAATGTTGACCGGAATCGGCCGGCGGATCAGCGGGTCGGCCATGTAAGAAGCGATTCGCTCCTCGTTGTGCGTCAGGGCGCCGGGCTTCACGTAGGACTGCACGTGGAAATTTCCGAACAGCCGGTGCGAGAGCCGCAACACCGGACGCGCCAGCGGCACGTAAAGCTTCACCTGGAAGGCCGGCGCCGCCAGAACCATGGCGCGGATGGGCGGGGCATAATCGTGCACCCACGCCGCCACCAGCACGCTGCCTACGCTCTGGGCCACCACCGCCATATCCCCGAGGGCGATTCCGAACTCGCTCGCAATGTGGCGCGCGAACGCATCCACATCGTTGACCAGTGTGCCCATCGATGCGGGTACCGCCTTCTCCGCCGCCTCCCCCGCCGCTTCCGCCGACCGCCCGTGTCCGCGCGCATCCCAGGCGAACATCGCCATTCCGGGCAAGTCCAGTTCGTCTACGATGTGCTGCAGGCGGCCCGAATGCTCGTGGCCGCGATGAAACAGAACGATGGCTTTCGACGGCGGTCCCGCAGCCGGAGGCCAATAGCGATAGAACAAACGGGTTCCATCGCCGGCCTGAAAAAAACGCTCTTCTGGCGTCCGCATAAAGTGGAATACTATCTAACGGCAGCACAAGTCACGCGCGCGCGTGCCCTTCGGCCAGTCCGTTCCTCACCCGGTTGATAATTGTAACGGTCAGGAGCAGGGCGATCAACCGTGGGAAGATCCAGGCCACCCAGGATGCCAGCCCGCCGCCCGCACCCAGCCATAGCCCCATGGCTCCGAAAACGAAGGCCCGGTCGCTCTTGCCCATGGGGCCGTCGTAGCGCCGGCCCGCGCCGATCGTCAGGCCCAGCGCCCCGGCCATCTCCGAAACCGCCGCCAGCCAGATCACCGCGCCCATCCATAGCGCCTCGAAAGGCCCCAGAAAGGCGAACGGCAGGTACAAAAAGGCGTCCGAAACCACGTCCGTCAGCTCGTTCAGGTAAGCCCCCAGAAGCGATTTCTGGCCGAACTCGCGCGCCAGCATCCCGTCGATGGCGTTCATCGCCATGCGCGCGAACAGGAATGCCGGCAGAATCAGCAGCAGCCGGGGCGATCCAATGCGCAGGGTGAGCCATATTCCCAGCGCCACCGAAAGGCCGCAGGCCAGCAGCGTAACATGATTGGCGGTAACCCCCGCGCGCGCCAGCCGGCCCACCAGCGGACGCAACAGGCCTTGGAAGCGCGGCTTCAGAGAGTAGATGCTGGGCACAGTTCAGTGTACCGGAGTCCGCCGCGCGGGCGTCGGAATTCGATCCCCGCCCAGCCCCACGCCGGCCGCACCTGCACTCCGCCCTCGCCCGCCGGTCAGCCCGCCGCGCCCCCCGTCGCCCCAGCCAGAGTCCGCCCGATCAGCTCTCGCGCTTCCTGCTGGATGCGCCGCAGGTGCTCCTCGCCGGCGAAGCTCTCCGCGTATATCTTATAGACGTCCTCGGTGCCCGAGGGCCGCGCCGCGAACCAGCCCCGCCGCGTGGTCACTTTCAATCCGCCCAGAGGAGCGCCGTTGCCGGGCGCTCGCGTGAGCATCGCCTCGATCGGATCTCCCGCCAGTTCCTTCGCGCTCACCTGCTCGGGTGACAGTTTGGCCAGCGCGGCTTTCTGTTCGGGCGTCGCCGGGGCATCGATCCGTTCATACACCGGCGCGCCGAAACGCTCGGTCAGCGAACCGTAAATTTCGCCCGGGTCCTTCCCGGTGCGCGCCAGCATCTCCGCCGCCAGAAGGCCCATGATGATCCCGTCCTTGTCGGTGGACCACACTGCGCCATCCCGCCTCAGGAACGAAGCCCCCGCGCTCTCCTCCCCGCCGAAGCCCAGCGAGCCGTCCAGCAAACCATCCACGAACCATTTGAACCCCACCGGCACTTCCAGCAGGTGCCGCGCCAGGTTGGCCGCCACCCGGTCGATCAGGCTGCTCGAGACCAGCGTCTTCCCCACCCCCGCGCCCGCCCGCCAGCCCGGCCGGTTGGGGTACAGGTAGGAAATAGCCGCCGCCAGGTAGTGATTGGGATTCAGCGGGCCGGCGCTGCGCGTCACGATGCCGTGCCGGTCATGATCCGTGTCGCAGGCGAAGGCCAAGTCGTACTGGTCCTTCAGAGCGATCAGGCCGGCCATGGCGTAGGGCGAGGAGCAGTCCATCCGGATTTTGCCGTCCCAATCCAGGGCCATGAATCGGAAGGTGGGGTCCACCTGGCTGTGCGCCACGCTCAGGCTCAGGCCGTAATGCTCCGCGATGCGCCCCCAGTAAGCCACCCCCGCCCCGCCCAGCGGATCGGCGCACAACGAAAGGCGCGCGTCACGCACCGCCGCCAGGTCCACTACGGCTTCCAGATCGTTCACGTATTCCGAAACATAATCATGCCGGTGCGTAGTGGATGCCCCCAGCGCCTTGCCATACAGTTTGCGCCGCACCGCGCCCAGGCCGTCCGCCAGAATACCGTTGGCCCGGTTCTCGATCCACTTCGTGGCGGTCGTATCGGCCGGCCCGCCCTCCGGCGGGTTGTATTTGAAGCCGCCATCCTCGGGTGGATTGTGCGACGGCGTGATCACCACTCCATCCGCCAGCCCCTTCTTGCGCCCGCGGTTGTATACCAGGATGGCGTGCGAAACCGCCGGCGTAGGTGTGTAGCCCAGGTCCGCATCCACCATGGTCTCCACCTGGTGGGCGGCCAGCACCTCCAGCGCCGTGGCAAACGCCGGTTCGGACAGCGCGTGCGTGTCCTTCCCCAGGAACAGCGGCCCGTCGGTGCCCTGTTCGCGGCGGTACTCGCAGATCGCCTGCGTGATCGCCAGGATGTGGTTTTCATTGAACGAGCAGTGGAACGACGACCCCCGATGGCCCGACGTGCCGAACGCCACCCGCTCGGCCGCCACCGCGGCATCCGGCTTACCCGTATAGTAAGCCGTCACCAGCCGCGGCACGTTCACCAGCAGGTTCGGCGGGGCCGGTTGCCCGGCAAGCGCATGATGCGGCATCGCTCCCATGGTACCTGAAGTCCCGGCTCTTCAGCCCCACCAGGTCTCGCCCGGCGCCAGGTGCGCCATCACCACATCCTTGTTCAACTCGATGCCGTAGCCTGGCTTGTCCTGGATCGTGAAATATCCATCCCTCCAGAACGGGCCCTCCCGTACCACCAGGTCCGGCCACCAGTCGATCCACCGCGCCAACTCGTGGATCCGGAACTCGCGCATCGCCGATGCCGCGTGGCAGGAGGCAATCGTCCCCACCGGACTCGCCGGATTGTGGCACGCCGTCCAGATGTAATACAAATCCGCCAGGTCCGAAATCTTCTTCGATTCCGAAAGCCCGCCCGATTTCGGCACGTCGATGTGCACGCCCGAGCATGCCTGCATCTCGATCAGCCTTCGGAAGCCCTGCCGCCCGTACAGATTCTCGCCCGTGCAAACCGGAATCGGAATCGAGTGCGTCACCCGCGCCATGGCTTCGATGTTGTCCGGCGGCACCGGGTCCTCCAGCCACATGGGCTGCACCGGCTCCAGTTGGCGCGCCAGTTGAATCACGTCCTGCGTGTCGTAGCGCCAGTGGCACTCGATGGCGAAATCCGCGTCCGCGCCCAGCGTTTCGCGCACCGTCTGCATGCCCTGCACAATCCGGCGGTAGTCCTTGTGCGTCAGGTTGCGGGCGTAAGGATCGTGCCCGGGCTCCTTATATTCCGGATCGGCGCGTCCCGGAACGCTGTCCCCCTGGAATTTGAACGCCGTCCATCCCCACTTTTCCGCCCGCGCCTGTTGCGCCTGCTCGCGCCACGCCGCCGGACTCTCCGGATTCTCCACCGCCGGCAGCGTCCGGTAGAACCGGATCCGGTCGCGGAATCGCCCGCCCAGCAGGTTGCACACCGGCGTCTCCAGGATGCGCCCCGCCAGGTCCCACAGCGCGATCTCGATGCCGCTCGCCGCGGTCACCGTGACGCCCGCAATGGCCCCCGCGCCCGCGCTCTGCATCAGCATCTTGGTATAAAGCTTATCGACGTTGAGCGGATCCTCCCCCACCACGATGGGCTTCATCTTGGCCAGCACCAGGTCCTTCACGCCCCAGCCCCAGTAAGCCTCCCCGATGCCGTATAGCCCCGAATCGGTCTCCACCTTGATCAGGTTCCAGTCCCACGTGCCGCGCACAATCATGCACTTCACGTCGGTGATCTTCACCTTCCTGGCGAACGCCTCGGCCAGGCGTTGATAGGGAGCGGCAAACGCGCCCGCGCTTGCCGCTCGCAGGAAAGTCCGCCGGTTCATTGGATGCGCCCGTTTAGAAGTATAGCTTGAGCGCCAACTGCAACTGCCGCGGTGTGTTGATCTGGCTCCCCGCGCCCGTCAGCACCCCGAAGGTCGCGCTCTGAAGCTGCGTATTTCCGGTGCCGAACCGCACGCGGTTAAACGTGTTGAACGATTCCGCACGGAACTCCATGCGGATCTTTTCGCGAATCGGGAAAGTGCGCGTCAGGGAATTGTTCTCGTTCAGGTTCGGGAACAACCGCAACTTGGGGTTGTAGCGGGTCGCGTTGCCGATGCTGTCGAGATTCGTTCCGCTGCCCTGGATGGGGAACGGGCCGGTTCCGTACGGCACGAAGAAGTTATCCTTTCCCGGATTGAACCCGCCCGGGTAGCTCGGCTGCCACCCCGTGTACGACGTGATATAGGGCGGCACTCGGCCCGCCACGCCGCTGGCGTAGATCGGAAGGCTCAGCGAAGTGCTGATGGCTACCGGCGTGCCGCTGTCGTAGACATTGATGCTGGTGATGCGCCATCCGCCGATAATCCACGACGCCGGACCATGGTTTACAAATTGGTGCCCCTTGCCGAACGGCAGATCGTAAACGCCCGCGAACTTGAAATCGTTGGTCACGTCAAATTGGCCAATCGACTTTTCCAGTGCCCGGTCGAACTGGTTGGCCGCGTATCCCTCGCCCCACGCGGTGTCGGCGTCGGTCAGGATTTTGGAGAACACGTAGGATGTCTGGAAGGTCAGACCATTGGCCACGCGCTTGTTGAACTTGAGGATCATTGCATGATACGTGGAATGGCCGCTGTGATCCCCCTCGCCCGCGTAGGTATCGATATAGGTGTACTGCGGGTAGGGACGCAGGGCCTGCGCTACCGTCGCGCGGCTCCCCCACAACGTGTTGAAACTCGGGAACGGAGCAAAAACGCCCACCGAGTTCGCGGTTGCCGATCCCACCAGGCTGTTCAACACGGTGGTGCTCTGCGCCACGGTTCCCCACTGCGTGAGGTAACTTGGGTTGATCTCGTTGTAGTCCAGCAGCTCCGCCTGCAGGTGCTCGCCCATCACGCCGTTATAGCCGATCTCCCCCACCGTCGTGGAGCTCAGCTGCCGCTGGAGGGAAAAATTAATGTTGTCGAAAGCCGGCAGCTTGGTGGCCTCGTCGCCCTGGAACCACGCGGTGCTGGTCCCGTTGGCAACCGAGGGGTTGATGAACGGAGGAGCCGTCCATGCCGGCATGCCGCCGTCCATCGTGAAAGTCGGCAGGATGCCCTGATCGCCGCTCGAGAACGTCTGTGTCAGCGTGAAGCCGCTATTGTGGGTCGATCCGCTCTCCGACACCAGGGACCCGTACGAGCGCGCGTACGAGGCGCGAATCACGGTCTTCGTGTCATAGGAATAGGCCAGACCGAGGTGCGGGCCAACGCCCTTGGTCCACAGGCCGGACAGCGTCTGGGAACCGGCGCAGCCGCTGCAGTTGCCGGCGAAGATCACCGCTCCCGGAATGCCGCCTGCGGCCGGATTCGGCGTATTCGGCGAAAAGTTGCTCCACTCGCTGTTGAGACCCGTCGGCGGCAGGTTGATATCGTAGCGGATGCCCAGATTCACCACCAGCTTGGGAGTAATGTGCCAGTCGTCTTGAACATATCCGCCGATATACCAGAAATGCTGGCCGATGAACCGTATCGTATCGATCTGCCCGCTGTCCGCATCGCCCAGCAGGAACGACGCGAAGGCATTGCCGCCGGCATTCGGGTTGGATCCACCCGGCACGCCGGTTTCCTGGTAACTGAAGCCTATGCAGCCGGCTTCGCACTGGCGGCCGAAACCGTTGTAGTGGTTGATCTGCAACATGCCGCCGAATTTGATGGTGTGCTTCCCCTTCACGATGGTAACGTCATCGTTGTAGCCGTAAACCGTGTTTTCCGAGCCGTTGTCCGCCTCTCCGCCCCAGGTGCTGTAAGGATCGGAACCACCGGTGTTGTAGAACAGATTCACCAGGTTGTCGTTGCAGTTCGGAACGTTGCCAAAACAGAACTTGTTCTGCCAGTTCCCGATGTACTCCTGCGGCGGCTTGTGGTCCTGGCGCCAGTCGTTGCCTCCGGCGTAAAAATTGTTGATCACATTGGGGGTCAGCGTCCACACCCAACTGAACCGGAGCACATAGGTCGATTGCACCAGATCGTTGTAATTCGAGTACAGGCCCGGAAGCGTCGGCGGTCCATCGGAGCCGTAGGTCTCGTGTTCCAGGTCGTGCCCGAAATAGCCCGAAATGCGGTGCTTCTGGTTGAAGATGTGGTCCATCTTGAGGCTTTCTTTGTTGACCGGGTAGACCTGGGTTCCCTTCGTCTCCAGATAGTTGTTGTTTACGTAGGCGGCAGTTCCCGGAGCGGCGCCGTTATTAGGCGCCAGCACGCCGCTCGACTGGAACACCGCCAGAGCCTTCATCGACGTCGGGCTGAACATGCTTTGCGGAATTATATTGCCGGGGAATGGCGCGCGCGTGGTGCCGGTGGAAGTCGTGACTTGCCCGACGGGATTGTAGATCGGAATCTCGGCTCCCGACGAGGTAACCCAGTTGCTGAAATTGCCCTGGTACATTTCCGGGGTCGGAATCGTGAATGCCGTGCCGTTGGCGCCGGCGCGGTTGCGGAATCCCTCGTAGGAGAAGAAAAAGAACGTCTTGTCCTTGCCGTTGTAAATCTTGGGAATCCATACCGGGCCGCCGACGGTGGCGCCGAAGTCGTTTTGCTTATAGATCGAATTGGCAATCCCCGCGGTGTTGCTGAAAAAGTTGTTGGCGTCGAAATCATTGTTGCGCACAAACTCGTACGCCGAACCATGGAACTGGTCGGTGCCCGATTTCGAGGCATAAGTCAGGTTGCCGCCGCCGGCGTGCCCGTATTCCGCCTTGAATCCGTTGGATTCGGAGGTGAACTCATCGAGGGCCTCCACCGAGGGCGCATTCGACCTCACCCAGCTCATCGAAAGCGCCCGGCTGGTGTTGGTGGATATGCCGTCGAGCGAGGTCCCGTAGGCCGCCGCCTGCCCGCCGCCGATCATAAACCCGTTATCGCCCCCCAGGTTCTTGGCATCGGGGGTGAGGGCCGCCAGGTCGAACGGAGACCGCAGCGTTCCGTTCACCTCCAGCGGCAAATCGTTGACCAGGGTATTTTCTATTGAGGTGGCCGATGTGGCGTCCTGCGTCTGTAATTGCGCGGCGGTGGCCGTAACTTCGACCGTCTGCCGCGATTCGCCCAGTTCCAGGGTGGCGTCCGCGCGCACGTTGCTCGCGGCGTCCACCGTGATACCGCTCAATAGGAACGCGCGAAATCCCGCCTTCTCCACACGCACGTTGTAGTTCCCCACCGGTAGGTCGGGAACCGTAAAGTCCCCCGACGAGTTGCTGTTTGAAGTGATGGTTACGTTGGTGGCGGTGTTCGTTACTTTCACGGACGCCCCTGGGACTACCGATCCCGTAGCGTCGTGGACCGTTCCGGCTATGGTCCCCCGTTCCGACTGGGCCCACAACCCCAGCGCGCCGCACAAGCAAATGACTAACAGAACCGCACGTTGAATTCGATAATAGCTCGACACAAAGACCTCCCCGCGCCGCTTCGTAATTCGGACAGTGCTCCGCGTCGGTCTTTGGAAGCGGCTATGGATTGCACTTTATTCACTTACACCGCCAAAGTCAATCTTTATTTTTCCGACTTACCGTAGAAATTGCCGCCCCCCGGTTCTCCCTAACGGTCAATTTAACGCTATATTGCGGCTGACCGCGCCCGATTTTCAGGCCCGATCGTGCCATGAATTTACGCCTGCTACTAATTTCGCCCCGCACGGCCGCCACCACCGCCCGGCGCTGGCGTGAGTAGCCCGCACGGTCGCCGCCTGGCGCGGGCCCGAGCACGGGCACGGGCGCGGCTGCCACCACCGCCGGCGCTGGCGTGAGTAGCCCGCACGGTCGCCGCCTGGCGCGGG
>JASHSS010000077.1 GCA_030038565.1 Bryobacteraceae bacterium | reverse complement strand
GCCCGATTGGCAATAGCCGCACTGCGGCACATCCTCTTCGATCCAGGCCCGCTGGCAGGGGTGGCTGCGGTCCGGGGAAAGCCCCTCGATGGTGACCACGTTCTTGCCGGCGACCTCGTAAACCGGAAGGATGCAGGAGCGCACGGGCGATCCGTTGAGGTGCACGGTGCAGGCGCCGCAGAGCGCCATGCCGCATCCGAACTTGGTGCCTTCGAGGCCCAGGGTATCGCGCAGCACCCAAAGCAGCGGCATGCCCGGAACGGCATCCACGCTTTGCGCCTGGCCGTTGAGAGTGAATTTGACGACAGCCACAGCATCCCTCCTGTCTAGGACGAGTATACCGCCGGCGGAGGGGAATTCGGATCGGTTTCAATGGGCCACAGGCCCACGGGCAGCCGCCTGCCTGGCAGGGTTGGTGGGAGAGGCCTTCAGCCTGTCCAGGGCAGGCTGAAGGCCCGCCCCACCCCCGGCGCGGAGAGGCGGGGGGTTCGGGAGCGTGGAGTATAATTTGGGAGGCTGAAGCCAGAGGGGTTGCGATGAAGCGCAGAGGGTTTCTTCGGACTATTGCGGCGGCGCCGGCGGTAGCCGTTCCGTTGACGGGACAGCAACCGGCGCAGCAGGCTCCCGCGGGACGCGGTGGAATGCGTGGGGGACAGGGCGCCCCGGAACTGGAGACTACGGCGGCTGATCTTACGGCGGATGCGGCGGCGCCTTCCTTCTTCACGGCGGATGAATACGCCGCGCTGCGGGCGCTGGGGAATCTGCTGGAGCCGCCCCTGAATGGGCATCCGGGAGCGCTGGAGGCGGGCGCGCCCGAGTTTCTGGATTTTCTCATCGGCGTATCGCCGGCCGATCGCCAGAAGCTCTACCGCGAGGGATTGGATGCGCTCAATTCGCAATCCAGGAAGCAATACAAGAAGCTGTTTGGGGACCTGGATGCGACGCAAGCGGATGCCCTGATAAGGCCGCTGCTGGTGGTGATTCCGTGGTCCGAGGATTTGCCCAAGGACCCGCTGCGGCATTTCATCGCGCAGGCGCACCGCGACTTCCGGACGGCCACCCGGAACTCGCGCGAGTGGGCCAGCGCGGGGGCTTCCTCGGGACGGCGCGGCGGCCGCGGGTTCGGCGGCGGCACGGGACTCTACTGGCTGCCCATCGACCCGGTGGTAAGGGGATAAGGGATGGCCCGGGAAGATTACGACGTTCTGATTGTCGGCTCGGGACATTCCGGCGGGATGGCCGCCAATATTCTGACGGGCAAAGGCATTTCCTGCCTGATGTTGAACGCCGGGCCGCAGGCCGATTTCGCGCGCGACCGGGTGGCCAAGCCGGTGTACGAACTGCCCTACCGCGGTTTCGGCGAGCCGGGGCGGCATCCGCACATCTACCAGGCCGACGAATTCAATGCCAACCAGTGGGTGGACGAGCGCGAGGTGCCCTACACCTACGATCCCGATAAACCTTACAACTGGGTGCGGGTGCGGCTGCTGGGAGGGCGGTCGCTGTTCTGGGCGCGCGAATCGTTCCGGCTCAGCGACTTCGAATTCAAAGCCGCGGAGATCGATGGCACGGGCGAGAGTTGGCCGATCAGCCTGGCGGACCTGGACCCTTATTACTCGCGGGTGGAGGGGATCTTCCGGGTTTTTGGACGCAAGGAGGGATGGCCGCAATTTCCGGATGGCAACTTTATCGAGATCGATTACGGCCCGGATAGCCAGAGCATCAAGAAGGTGATCGAGCTGGCCACGGCTCGGGGGATTGGCTGCTCGAAAGGACGCGGGGCGCAGGGGCAGAACGGGCTGGCCAGCTCGATCAACCTGCTGCTGCCGGATGCGCTCGAGACGGGGAAGCTGGAGATTGTGCCGAACGCCATCGTGCGCGAGATCACCACGGACCGGAATACGGGACTGGCGAGCGGGGCGTACTTCATCGACCGGCATTCGCGGCGCGAGATGCACGTGAAGGCGCGGGTGGTGATTCTGGCCGCGGGATGCCTGGAGAGCACGCGGCTGCTGCTGAATTCGGGGATCGCCAATTCGAGCGGGGTGATGGGCCACTACCTGATCGACCAGATTTACGGCATCAACGTGGTGGCTTCGGTACCGGAAGCCCGGGACGGGAAGGCGCCCGCGGGATTGATGGGCGGGAGCGTCTTTATGCCGCGCTTCCGGAATCTGAAAAAGGACGAGAAGCGCAATTTCATCAAGGGCTATTGCGTCAGGGTCGGGAGCGGCGTGGGAGCTTCGCCCGAGATGTTCGCGTTGTACGGCGCGGAGTTGGAGAAGAAGCTCGCGAGTTACGCCGGGTCGTGCCTGGTGGGCGGGATCTACGGCGAGCGCGTGCCGCGATTCGAGAACCACGTACGCATCAATAAAGAGGTGAAGGACGCCTGGGGCATTCCGGTGCTGCACATCGTGGCCAAGGATTCGGAGAATGAGCGAAACATGGCCAAGGACGCGGCGGATACGATTGAAGAGATCTACCACGCGGCGGGATGGGAGATGGTTTCGCGGACCGAGCGGTACAACCCGCCGGGATACAGCATTCACGAGCTGGGCACCTGCCGGATGGGCGACAACCCCAAGACCAGCGTGCTGAATAAGTACAACCAGAGCCACGATATTAAGAACTTATTCGTGGTGGACGGGGCGGCCTTCGTCACCTGCGGATGGCAGAATCCGACGATGACGATTCTGGCGCTGGCCATGCGGGCATCGGAGTATTGCGCGGAGCAGATGCGCACGGGCAGCATATGAAGGCGCGGGGAGCGGCGGCGCTGGCCGGGGCGGCCCTACTGTGGGCGGCGCTGCTGCACGCAGACGACGCGCCACCGCAGCCCTTGCCGTTCAGCCACAAGACGCACGCGGGGACCATGAAGCTGGCGTGCAAGATGTGCCATCCCAACCCGGACCCCGGCGAGACGGAAACCATTGTGGGCGCGGCGGTTTGCATGACGTGCCATTCGGCGATCAAAGCCGACAGCCCGGACATCAAGCGGCTGGCGGCTTACGCCAGGGAAGGCCGGCCGGTGCCGTGGGTGCGGGTGTACCAGATTCCTTCGTGGGTGGATTTCAGCCACCGGGCGCATTTGGAGAAGGGCAACACCTGCCAGGACTGCCATGGGCCGGTGGCGGAGAGGGATCAACTGGCCCGCGAGACGGATTTATCGATGGGCGGGTGCATGAATTGCCACAAGGCCAGGAAGGCCAGCGTGGGGTGCGGGTTCTGCCACGAGGAGCCGCACTGAGCCGAGGCTGGAAACGGGATCAACGGAACCGGGCGCGGGGCGGTCTTTCTGTGCGGGAGGGAAAGGGCATGAGCCTGGGATGGAAAGCTGTTCGCCTCGCGCTGGCGGCGGGATTCGCGTGGGCCGGCATCGATGCGCAGGTGGTGACGGCTCCCGAGCACGCGCGATGGGGTGAGACGTTGCGGGTGAGGTACGATCCTTCGGCCAGCGGGGCGCAATTGAAGGCGGCCGACGCGGTGTGGGCAGCGGCAACGGTTTACTTCGGGAACGCATCGGCGGAGCGGCGAGGCGGCGGCGCGATGACGCCGGCGCCGGATGGGCGCCTGGATTACCAGTTCACCGTTCCGAAAGGAGCCTGTGCGATCGAGATCGCCTTTGTGACGCCGCACGACCACCATGCCCAGGCGGCGGCCACGGTGGTGGTTTTGCGGCCGGACGGGAAGGCCGCGCGCGGGGCCTACGCGCACCTGATGTGGAAGCACACGGGCGATTCCGAGCGCTACTTCCAGGAGGAGATCGCGGCCTATCCGTGGCGATTTGGAAAAGATCGGCGCGGAGCCGGCCGAGCCGAATGTCGAGTGGCTGTATGCGATGGCCTACGCGTACTGGCGGTTGGGAGATACGGCCCAGGAGGACGCGGGCGTGAAGCGGATGGTGCGGACGTTTCCGGAATCGGCCATGACCGGCGACGCGCTGAATTACTATTTGTTTCGGGCGACCGGCGAGCGCAAAGAGCGCGGGCGGCCGTGGGAACGGGAGCTGGCGATCGCCCATCCAGACAGCCCTCAGGCGCGCTCGGCCCTGATAATTAGTTTCCTCTGCCGCTGCTAGACGCTCCCCGGCCGGCGGGGCGCGGCGGAGGCACGTAGTTCACCAGCTCATCCACGGGCTTCCGGGCGGCCCAGGCGATGCCCCGCAGCAGGGTCCGCTGGATCTGGTAATTGGCGAAATTGGCGTAGGTGTGGCCCTGCATCCACACGAAGGCGCGGGCGGGCTGGCCGCCGGGCAGCGAATGTTCGTAGGTCCACATCTGCGGCACGACTTCGCCCTTGTGCTCGCCGGCACTGCGGGTGGGAGGGATTTTGGCGGTTGCCAGCACGTGGATTCCGGGATCCCTGGCCCACGTCATGCTGTAGAAGGCTTCATCGAAAATCGTCATGTCGGTCATGTCCGCCATGATCGGATCGGATTTATCGACGACGGTGTAGGGGATGGGCGCGTCCAGGGTGAAGTTTACTTCGCCATGCTTTTTGCCGCCGCCCACGAGGGTGGCGAAATAGGCCGGGTCGGGGCCGCATAAGGAGTCGTGAAAGCTGACCAGCCCGCCGCCGCGTTTGACGAAGGCCTCGATGGCGGACTTTTGGCTATCGCTGAGGTAGGCGGCGTCGCCCTTATAAATCACGACCACGTCGGTATGTTCGAGGTCGGCGACGGAGGGGCCGTGCAAAGCGCCATCCACGACGGCTCCATGTTCGGTGAGGACTTTGCTCCAATCGGCCAGAAACTGGGGGTAATCGTGCTGTCCCTCGCCGTGGGACTTCAGGCCGGCCCAGAGGTAGATGTGCATGCCGTTGCGGTTCTGGCCCTGTGGAGAAGGGGCGCCCTGGGGGCCGCTGAAGCGCCCGGGTTGCGCGAAGCACAGAGAGGCGGCGAGAAGAGACGCTGCGAAGGAAAAGGCTTTCCATGGAGCGATCATGCGAAACTCCTAGATTCAAGATACATCGGCACGGCGGCCGGATGCGGCGCCTGCAACCGAGAGCTTATCACGCCCGGGCAGGCCGAGGGGGGACGAGGCGGCGGGGGCGGGAAGCAGCGGCAGAACGGGGCGCCGAAAACCACAGGCGGGGGCCGAGCGGGCGCGGGCAGCGGTTGCGGGATGCGGGCGGGGAGCGCGGTGCGGGCGGGCAGCGGTTGCGGGTGCGGGTGCGGATGGGGCAGCGCGGGCGCGGGCGGACAGCGGTTGCGGAGTGTGGATGGGGCAGCGCGGTGCGCGGGCGGGCGTGGGCAGCGAGTGCGGGATGCGGATGGGCAGCGCGGCGAGCGGGTAGCGGTTGCGGGATGCGGGTGGGCAGCGCGGTGCGCGGGCGCGGCAGTTGCGGCCAGCGCGGGGCGCGGCGAGGACGGCGCGCATGCGCCCCGCCCCAACCGCGATCAAAGGGTCAGGCAGATCGCGAACGCATGGTCCGGCGACCGGCCGCGATGGGTTTCAGAGGCTGGGCTCCGCTCTCCTCCGGCTACCAGGAACGCCCGCCGGGCACCTCATCGAGAGCCCCCGGGGCCCGGACGGCCCCGGGGGCTGAAGTGTGGCGGCAGTGGATCAGAAGTTCAGCCGCAGGGCGAACTCCATGGTCCGCG
The DNA here is from genome assembly GCA_030038565.1 of Bryobacteraceae bacterium. Classification (GTDB taxonomy): domain Bacteria; phylum Acidobacteriota; class Terriglobia; order Bryobacterales; family Bryobacteraceae; genus JOPF133. The sequence continues at coordinate 6,588 of JASHSS010000077.1, read as the reverse complement.
GGTCGGTCGCGCCGGTCACCTGCCCGAAGGTGGACGACCCCACCGTGGTCGAGAGGCTGGTGTACGACAGGTGGTTCGGGAGGTTGAAGAACTCCGCCCGGAAAGCGGTCGCGACGCGCTCCGTGATCCGGAAACTCTTCTGCAACGCGAGATCCCAGTTGTTGAAAAACGGATAGCAAAGCGCGTACGCGCCGAGGTTGCCGAATGTGCCCGACGCCGGATTGGCGAAGGCCGCCGGATTCAGGTATTGGATCCGGCTGGAGCCTTGCCAAGGCCCCATCACGTTGGGCCGCTGGTTGCTGATGCCGGTGCCGGCTACGTCGCTTGAGATACCCACATTGAAGGGCAGCCCCGATTGGAGGACCGTCACTCCGGAAACCTGCCAGCCGCCGAACGCCACCTTGTACCACTCCTGCCCCTTGAGCCAGAACGGCAGCGGGTACACGTAGCTGAACACCAGCACCTGGCGGCGGTTGTAGCTCGACTCGCCCCAATCGCCGCGCAGGTTGTAACTGTTCATGGGCTGATAGTTGTAAGCATTGGCATCGGTGCGGGCATTCGACCAGGTGTACGCCACGCTGAACAGCCCGCCGCCCGGCATCTGTTTCTTCAACTGCGTCTGAAGCGAGTCGTAAATGAAGTTGCCGCCCGTAATGTACTGGTAAATGTCGGCATACCCGGGGAAAGGCCGGAGGGCGTTGGCATTGATGCCCGGATGCGCCGGGAGGGTGCCCGGCGGAAGCTGGTTGATATCGTCCTGGTACGACAGGCTGGCGGCGCTCGAACCCACGTAGGCCACGTCTAGCATCGTGTTCCTGGTCAGCTTCTGCTGCAGGCCGAGGCTCCAGTTCAGCGTCCGCGGCACTTTCATGTCGAGGGAATGGGAGTTGTTGATGGTCGCGGGGAAGGTCTGAAGGGTGGCGCCGGCGGGGTCCTCCACGTTGCCGTTGTACACGGTGGACTGCTGGACAAACGGCGGATTGTTCACGGCGCTGAAGATGAAGTTGCCTTCGATGCGCTCGTAGAAGACGCCGAAGCCGCCGCGCAAGACCGTGCTGGACTTGCCCGTCAGATCGTAAGCGAAGCCCACGCGCGGCGCCCAGGTGGCCCAGTCGGTGTTCATCGCGCCGTTAGGAAGATTGTGGAACAGCGCCGTGACCGCCGGAACGCCGGTCACCGGGACGCGGCCGGTAGCGGTCGCCGGGAAGCCGCTGCCGCCCAGAACGAGCCCGTCATACGGGTTCCCCGTGCCTGCCACGATGGCTCCGGTGGAGGGCACGATGGTGGGAGCCTGCGACGCATTGTAATATGCCGGCAGGAAGGTCGAAGTATTTTGCAGCGCGCTGTACTGCGGCTGCATGTAAGCCCAGCGGAAGCCCATGTTCACGGTCAGCCGGCTGGTGGCCTTCCAATCGTCCTGAACGTACGGCTCGACCTGGGTGAAGCGATACCAGCCCTGCCGGAAACCGCCGGCTTCGGTGTAGGTATAGAAATTGCCGAGCACCGCATCCGCCACCACGTTGCCGGTGGTATTGGTGGCGCTGGTATTGAAGGCAAAGCTGCCGTTGATGGCGGGGACGTTGTCCTGGTTCTTGCGGCTGCGCATGGCCAGGATCCCGGCTTTGAAATTGTGGTTGCCGACCAGCTTTGAAAAATCGTCCTTCCAATTGAAAACCCGGTTAAAGTTGTCGAAGTTGAGGGGGGTCACACTCAGGCCGTTATAGCCCGAAAGCGAAATGCTGGGGATGAAATTGGCCGCGTTGTAAATCAGCGGATAATTGATGCCTTCGCCCGCGCGCGTGAAATCGGTGATGAAGATGGGATTCGCCCGGATCCCCACCTTTTCTTTAATTACGTTCCCGGAAAACGAGAATATCGCCACGTTGACGGTGGTGGGATTGATGATCCGCGTCCATTGGATGCTGCTGTTGGTGCCGGGGATGTGGCGCTCATAGAGGGCGAGCTGGGTCAGGTTCTGGAGGGACCAGTAGTAGTCGTGCAGCCAGTGTACGGAGAGCTGATTTTTCGGGGTAATGTAGTAATCGCCCTTCAGAACATATTCATTGGTGCTCAAAGGTGCGACGTCGGGAAACACGAAGTTGCCGCCGGCCCCGGTGTAGTTGGGCGCGGGATAGTTTTCCAGCAGCCGGTGGCTGTTGGGGCTCCAGCGGTTCTGGGGGATGATGCCGTTCGGAAACACAGCGCCGGTGGTGGGGTCCTTCGGCCACTTGGACGAGGCCAGGGCCGAAAAGTCGCCGTTGATCTGCGCGGTGGTGGGAATGGTCCACGTGTTGATGGCGCCCTGATCCAGCCGCTTGTAATCTGTGGCGAAGAAGACGAACAGCTTGTCGCGGTTGCGATTCAACTTCGGTATCAGGATCGGCCCGCCGATATTGGCGCCGAAGTTGTTGTAACGGAGCTCCGGCTTGATGGTGGCGTTGAAGGCCCGCGCCTGGATGTCATCGTTGCGCAGGTATTCATAGGCTCCGCCGTGAAAATCCTTGGTGCCGCCGCGGATGGCGATGTTGATCACCGCCCCGGAGTTGTAGCCGTATTCGGCGCTGTAGTTGCTGGTCAGGACCTTGAACTCGGCGATGGCATCGGGGGTGATATTGACGAAGTTATTGCCGCCGCCGCCGTTGTCTTTGTTATCGACTCCATCGAGGTTCCAGGAGAACGTGTCGGTGTGGCTGCCGTTGACGGATTGGCTGCTGTTGCTGACGCCGTAGCCGCCGAACAAACTGAAGCCGCTCGAGAAGGTGGTCGAGACGCCCGGCAGCAGTTCGAGAAGCTGCGGAAAATTCCGGCCGTTCAACTGGAGCTGAGTGGCCTGCTGCCCGGTAACCAGGCGGCCCACCTCGCCGGTGGTGGTTTCCACCTGGGCGGCGTCGGCTGCCACGTTCACCACATCGGTGGTATTGCCGACTTCCAGCCTGACGTTGACGGCCACCTTGGAGTTCACGTCCAGCACCACGCCCGTGGTGACGAACTTCTTGAAGCCAGCGGCCTCAGCCGAGATTTCGTAACTGCCGATCGGCAGGTTCGAGACCAGGTAAAATCCGCTTTCGTTGGATGGCGCCGTGCGTATCAGCCCGGTAGCCGTGTTCTTGACGTGGACTGAGACGTTCGGCACAACGGCGCCGGAGGCGTCCAGTACGAGCCCGGAAATGTCCTGATCGGTGGTTGTTTGGCCAAGGAGAATCGCTGAGAACGCCAGCGCGGCCGTTAAGATTCGTATATTCATACCCAAACATCCCAAATAGGATTTGGGATGAATATACACCGTTTAGGGCCCAAACGGAAGGGAGGGGGGATCGGCGCAGCCGTTTCGGATATTGAGCATTATGGAAGGCGACGCCGGAGCCCGCAGCGCCAATAGACTCCGGAATTGGGCGGGCTGGCGCGGAAGGGGGCTGATTTTCGGCAAGGATTTCCCCAGACCGAAAACGGCTGCGCCAGACGAGTAGAGGTTTTTGGCAGACAGACCCAGGCGGCGGCCCGCTCGCCGTTAGCTGGTGTTGAGCGAGGACGTGGAGAGACTCCGCCAGAGCATACAGCACAACTGTTCGGCCGATGGAACGGGATGGGTCCCGCGATGCCGTTAGGGGATTCTGTAGAGCCGTTCGATGACCAGCGCCAGCCGCAGGAGCAACCAAGCCATCAGAATGCTGTTGAGGTGGTGATGGCAGATGTGCTCCAGGCCATAGCGATTCTTGGCATCGTGGAAGCCCTGGTTTTCAATCTCCCGGCGACTCTTGGCGAGGTGATAGAGGGAGAGACTGCCGACACGACGCGAAGGCAAGTTGGTCAGCCACTGAGCTTCGACGATGGCCTCAGCGGGTTTGTGTTGGCGATACCGGATCACGCGCGCGCGCTCCCAGTGGAGGCCTATCCCATGGGGCGAAGTCATCGGCGTCCCAGATTTCGGGAGGTTTTCTTTCAGGCGCGCCAGCACAGGGATACCGGCCTCGCCGGCGGCGTGCGGGAAGGGAACTGTGGCATATTCGCCGTACTACCAAAACATCTTCGACGCGGCGGCGGAATGGGGACCTTGCGATTACGACGCCACGCATAACTTCGTGGCGAATGCGATCTACGATCTGCCGGTGGGCCGCGGACGCGCATTCGGGAAGAGTATGAACAAGGTCGCGGATGCGGTCATCGGCGGCTGGCAGGCGAGCGGAATTCTATCGCTGCACACCGGCTTCCCGCTGACGGTCACCGCGGCCGACGCTTCGGGGACGGGTTCGCGCGGCGCGAGGGCGGATTGCATTGCTCCGGCGGACGTGCTGGGCGAGCAGAATTCGCCGCTGGGCGGGTATCAGTGGTTCAGCCCGGCATCTTACACGCAGCCCTCGGCGGGGACGTTCGGCAGTTGCGGCGTCGGCACGGTTCGGGGTCCTGGCCTGCACACCAAGAATTTCAGGGTCACCGAGCGCCACAGCTTCGATCTGCGGGCCGATTTCATCAACCTGACCAACACCCCCATTCTGAACGCGCCAAATCATGGAATTGGAACCACGCTGGGCCTGCTGCAAAGTTCGCAGGGCGCGCGCAATGTCCAGTTCTCGTTGAAATACCATTTCTGACAGGCCGCCGAAAAAGCCTGGAGGCTGCCCACGCGGGACCGGCCCGCGTGGGCGCCACCTTGCGCCGGAGGATCGGCAGCCGGATGCGCCCGGAGGTACAATCCCGACGCTGCGCGCCCGGTTCGGACGCGGGCGGGATCAGCCGTGAAAATCCGCCTCACCGTTGGCCAGGGGTAGTTTCGTCGCCTTCATCTCCTTAGCCCACTTCGTGCCAGTGTGCGCTAGGTTTGGGGGAAGAGGTGTCTTATGCCCGTCCATCTGTTGTCCCTCCGCCTTCACCTTTATCTCCATGCCGCCCTTCAGCATGAACGGGAGGCTCTTTTTGGCGCCCTCGTCCTGCCAAGTGGCAGCCGCAATTTTAAGTACGCTGTTATCGTATGTTCCGGCGCCTCGCATCACCTGTTTGCCGTTGTGGAAGATGTGAACATCCTTGATCGTTGCCATGTTGTCGTGTCCTTTCCCCATCCGTTCGCGAATCGAAGACGGACGGCGCTTACCCATACCGTAAATCGGCGCCTCTCGAAACGGTCCGCAGGGCCGTTCGCGCCCCCAGTATGAACTCCCTCAAATGGAAAGGCGAGAAAGTTGAGTTTGGGCGATCATGGTTTCGCGAGGCCCGGCAACTGTGGCGGGTTGCAAAAAGGCCCGGCAGGCTGAAGGGCTGCCGAAGGCGCCCCACCCGTGCCGGGTGAGGGCCGGTTTGCCGCGGGCGGGATCGCGGACCTAAGGGCGCGCCCGCAGAAGGCGCAATGCCAGCCTGCTCAAGGTTCGCTTCACCGGGCTATCGAGAAACATCCACGTCAGCGCGCCCAGCAGAACCGGCGGACGGTATTGGGGGTTGCGTTCCCGGCGTGCGGCGATCATTTCCACCAGCACCTGCCGCGGATTTTCCCGGAAGCTGTCGAGCATGGCCGTCTGCTGCACGCAGGATACTGTGCAAAAGGGCGCGCAGCTCTTCTCGACGGCCGCTTCACGCTCCAGGTCGGCGCGGGTGTAGCGAGCCAGGGGTATACCTGGGCGCCCACGCTGCTGCGAGCAGTAGTGCACCAGCCCGTCCTCGCAGATGTACAGGAACCGGCCTCCGGCCCGGCAGTGCCAGCGATTGGGGAGGCCTTGGGCGATATTTCGCTGGAAGCGATCGTACTGCGCAAAGGCGAACATCTTCTGATCGGGTTCGAGCAGGTCCCGATAGATAGCCAGGTGGTCGGGAGCCAGGGGCCGGAGTTGGCCGTCGCCGTCGTGCAGGATGCCCACAGTGCTGGTGAGACCCAAGGCCCGCGCGCGCCGGGCGATGGTGCCGGCGTCGTGCGGGTTGCGCACCGGGCTGCCCAGAACGGAATTCACGGTGACGGAGAATTCGGCGTACTCCGCCAGAAGTTCCAGTTTGCGGTCCAGCACCTTCAGGCTCTTCTTGGAGGTTTCGTCCGGAGTGACGTTGTCGATGCTGATCTGCAAGTAATCCAGGCCCGCGCGGTTCAGCCGCAGGATCCGCTCGGCGGTGAGCAGGTACCCGTTGGTGATGAGGGTGGCGAGGGCCCCGCGGCCCCGAATGCGCCGGATGATCTCGTCCAGATCCGGGTGCAGCATGGGCTCGCCGCCGCTGATGGTGATAATGGTGGTGCCCAGTGCGGCCAGCAGGTCCACGCGCCGCAGCATTTCGGGGAGCGGCACCGGCGCGGACACGGCATCGAATTCATTGCAGTAGGTGCAGGCCAGGTTGCAGCGCCGGATGGGCACAATGTGCGCCAGGATGGGGTGGCCTGGGGAAGCCATGGCGCGGGCGAACATGCGGGCCTCGCGTAGGCGCCGGTCCACAGACCGCAGCCGCCGCCGCACAGACCGGCGATACTGTTCCCAGCGCATCATCCCTTTTCCATTTTACGTTGACCCGGCCGCGGGAAAGGCCCCCTGAGGCGGCCTGGGACGCGGCGGGCCCTCGCGGCGGCCCGCGAGGGCCGGCGGTTGCGGGCGATGGGGCCGCGGGGCGCCGGTGCGGCGG
>JASHSS010000076.1 GCA_030038565.1 Bryobacteraceae bacterium | reverse complement strand
AAACCCCGAACTGGATCGACCGCAATTCATCCACATCCACGGTTTGCGACTGGTCCCCCACCTTGATCCGAATCTCCTGGGTATTTCCCGACTCCACCGTTCCGGAGATCTGGCGGCCATCTTGCAATGTGACGATGTCGGCGAATAGCCTGGCGCTTGCCAGCCAGCCGAACTGCCAGAGGATGAGCAGTAAGGTTCTCTTCATAGCGTCCTGATTGATTATGGACCCACGCTCCAATGCACCACACAATGTTTCTGCGGGCCGGAGCTTTTGTTCCGCAGAATCAGCTTCTGCGTCTGCCCGTCCGGCGCGAGGTGTGCGTCCCAAACCTTGGTGTCGAGTTCCACTCGCATGTTTCCCGCCGGAAGATTGCGGAAGACGTACTCGGCGTTCTGCGGAACCGGACCGCCGGTGCATTTGAGCGTGCCGGAAGTCGCCCCGCTCAGGAGCGAAGGCGGCGCAGGGGTGGCAACCGCCGGACCAGCGGAAGACCCGGAAGGGGCCGGGGAGTCCGGAGCCGGCGCGGCGGAGTCCGCCCGTGCCAGCGTGGGCCGTCCATCCACGGTGCGCGTGGGCGGAGGGGCCCCCGCGGCGCCCGCACTGCTGCCGGGCGTGCCGCCGGTTGCCGGAGCCGGTGGGGGGCCCAGCCGCCGGCGCCCTGTGCCTTGCTGATCCGCCGTGGCGGGTTGCTCCGCGCCCAGTTGGCGCAGCCACATTTGCGCCCGGTAAGCTTTTTCCCGGTCGTCCCCGTGCAAGTCCTGGTTGAGCAGATTCACGGCGATCTGCCGGTAACGCGGCAGGATCTGCGAGGCGCTCTTTTTCCAGGTCCCCACATCCGGCATATCCAGTAGGATCCTGCACACCGCCTGCGCTTCCATACTGGTTAAGGGCGTCCGCCCGGATACCTCCGGCGCCAGCAGATCCGCCAGAAACGGCGTGGCGCTGTCCGGGTAGCGGGCCATCAATTCACCCAGCAGCGGCGCGTCCGCCAGATTGAAAGTGGCCTCGGGCGCCTGCCGCCACGAGTAGGCGATAATCGCCTTAGCCACGGCCTCATCCGCCAGCGGTTCGATGACCGGCGTCAGGTTGGCCCGCCCGTCTCTTTGCCAGCCGGCGATCAGTTCCTGGTCCACAATATCCCGGTACCAGGGAACCAGCCCCAAAAGCCCGTCCACCGCCGGCTTCGGGTTTCCCGGATCGGCGTGGTCCAGCAGGTTGCGGACCTTCTGGCGCGCCACCGCCGGTGAAAACGGAGGCGGCCCGACCTCTTTGAATTGCGCCCATGCCGCCGTACCCATCGCCACGCATGCCAGGCACCAAAAGCCCGGACCGAGGGCCCGGATCCCCACCCGCGCCGTCTCCGCGCGCCCTGCCGCGGCGCCGGCCGCCCGGTGGAAATACGCGAGGACCATACGAAAGAAACCATGAGGGAGGCAATACATAAGGACGAGCCTGGGCGCGGAACACGAACGCTCCTTCATTGTACCGAAAGCGCCCGGCGGGCCGCGCAAGCCCGAAGCCGCACCGGGCCGCCACGGCTGTGGCACGACCGCCGACTTGGATTCCTCACCGCCACGCTTCGCGCCAGCGCCGGTGCTATCGACTCCTGACGCGCCAGTGCGGACTTCCGGGCGCTGGGCCATGGTGCGCTCCGGCTGCGCCCGCAGACCGGTCGCTGCCGCCAACGCTGCCGCCGCCCACCATCCGCGCACCGCGCCTTAGACACTGCCGCCGCCGATGGGTTTCGGCGCCCCCGCCCTCAATCCATCAAACCCGCCTTCCACAGCTTCCGCCCGCCGATCGAGGTGCGGAAAGCCCACACCGCCAATGCCACCACCATCCCCACCATGAACACTTCGCTCGAAAAATACCAGGCCTGAGATTCCACCGTGAACGGGGCGCTTGACACCACGGTCGCCACCAGCACCCCGACCGCCGTGGTCAGCAGTCCCCGCCGCAGCATAACCACCGCCATCATCGAAAACGCCGCCGCGGTCAGCGGCACATTCACCGCCGGATTCGATCCCATGCTGGTGGCGCTCCACAGCAGCGCAAACACCGCCCCCGCCAGCCACTGGTTGCGCACGAGCGCGCGTAGAATCAGGATCAGAAAGAAAAAGAACAGCGCTTCGCGGATCCCGTGCGGCACCGCCAGCAGGCAGGCAGTCAGAGTGCCCCTCGCGCCCAGCAGCACGCTCGTCGCGGGCAGGTCGGGAGTCGTCCCCCCGAGGCGGCTTTTCACCGCGTTCCCTATCACCCCCAGCATTCCCAGCCCCGTGCCCAGCGCGCACCCCCGCAGCACGTCGGCTCCCACCACCGGGTCCCGCAACCGCCCGATCAGCACGCTCGACCACGAAATCAAGGTGTGCGGCCAGCGCCGCCGCGCGTAGGGTTCCAGGGCCAGGTAAACCGTCCAGATGAGCACCCCGTAAAACGTGGAAGTGGCCAGGGCGACGAAAAACATGCCCAGCGTTCCCTCCGAAATCTCCACGTGCGAGCGCGCCAGCCAGATGGCCATCTGCACCACGAAGAAAAACGCCGCCAGCCGGAACGCTCCCCGCCGGTCCCCGCGCCCCTGCGTCAGGTTGCGCCGCGCCAGCCACGCGCTGCCGAAAATGCACACCAGCGCGACCAGCGTAAAAATCGTTAGCGCGATGGTCTCGCCCGTGGAGGTGCTGTCGCCCGCCGCGCGGTCCGGCGTGGTCCACGGCTCAATTCGCTGGAAGTAAACCGGCTGCCCCCGCAGCGCCGCCGCTTCCACGCGGAGCGTCCGCGGCTGGCTGGCGGTCCACGCCATCCGGGTATCGGACGTCTCGATCGAGGTCCACAGCGGCTCCGTCGCCTGAAACTTCGTCATGTCCAGCCCCGCCGCCGCGAATAGCGCGTTCCAATCCACCGTGTGCGTGCCCTTGTCGGGCGTCATCAGTTGATCCGGCATGCGCTCGAAGCGCAGCAGGTTGCCGCGCGCATCCATTTCCAGCCGCACCCCGCCCGAATCCTCGAACGGCGGGTCGTCCTGTTGGACGATCCCTGGCGTCAGCAGGTCGTCGTGCATCATCAGCCCCGTCAGCGCCGCCGGGCTCTGCCGGTACCAGAAGTGCAGCAGTTCCGGCCTCTTGGGCAGCACCTTCTTCCAGTCCGGCGAGCCGGTCTGCTTCTTGACATCGTCAAACACGCTGCTGTCGAATTCGAACCCGTAAGCCTCGTCCGCGCGCGTCGCTCCCGGCGCGAAGCGCGCCACCAGGTCCTTGGCCTTCTGCGCCATCACTTCCGGCCCGAACTCCGGCTGCAGCATGTCCAGGGCGTCGTTCCCGCTGGTCACCGCGCAGGTCAGGCACACCAGGATCACCCCCAGCACAATTCCCGCCCGCCGCACCGTCAGCCCTTCCCCCTGGCCCGCTTCCGCCACCATTTCGGGCGATGGCGTTTCCCCCGCCGCCAGCGCCGCCGCCAGCGGATCGCCGCCCGGCAGCGCCGCCGCCACCGCCATCGCCGAGGCCGGCCGCTGCCCCGCTTTATTCGCCAGGCACCGCAGGATGGCCCGCTCGATAGCCGGGTCCATCTCCCGCACCAGCGTCGATGGGCTTACCGGAGCGCCGGTCTTCTGCGCCTCGATCAGGCCCGCGAGCGTGGTCGATTCGTACGGCAGCTTGCCGGTGAAGATCTCGTACAGCACCAGCCCCAGCGAATAAATATCGCTCCTGACCGTCACCTCCTCGCCGGCCAGTTGTTCCGGCGCCATGTAGGCCGGCGTCCCGTTGCGCACCTCCGCGCCTTCGATCTGCCCCGCCAGGCCCGCCAGTCCGAAATCCGTCAGCAAGGCCTGCCCGCGCCCATCCAGCATCACGTTGCCGGGCTTCAGGTCGCGATGCAGCACTCCCTTGGCGTGCGCCGCTCCCAGCCCCGCGCAAAGCTGCCGGGCAATTTGCAAAGCCTTGTCCGGCGGCAGCCGCCCGATCCGCCGCAGCAGCGACCCCAGGTCCTCGCCATCCACATACTCCATGGACAGGAAATAATACCCGCCCGCCTCCCCCAAGTCGTACACCCGGCACACGTTGGGATGCGAAACCTGCCGGGCGATGCGCACCTCGTTGCGGAACCGCGCCAGGGCGTTCTCGTTGGCCGCCAGCGATTCGGGCAGAAACTTCAGCGCCACCGCCTGGTCCAGCGCCAGGTCGTCGGCCCGGTAAACCTCGCCCATCCCGCCCTTGCCGAGCATCGCCACGATCCGGTACCGACCGCCCAGAATCTGCCCCGGCGCAAACCGCCCCGCCGCCCCCGCGCTCGAAATATGCGATGTCCGGCTGGATGGACCGCCCGCAGACCCGCCCAAAGCCCCGCCCGGCGAACTCCCCCTCCCGCCGCCTGCCCGACCCCCCGAGGACCCCGCCGGCGGACCGTTCGAAGAACCCGATGAACCCCCGGACGCCCCCTCCGGCGTCCCCGCCCGCGGTGTGGACGTAGCCACCGTCTGGGTAGCCATGGCGTCGCTCGCGACCGGACGCCCGCAGGACGGGCAAAACCGCCCGCCCTCGGTAACCTCACCGCTGCACGACAAGCACCGGGCCATCCGTATCTCCCCGGGATTCATCATCGCACGGTGGCCGATCGCGTTTGAAAACAAGCTCTTTCCCGCGCCCCGCTTGCGGCCCGCCGTCCTCCGGAGGCCCTCACCCTTGTGCTATGCCTGAAAGCCGAAGCAGCCCCCGTCGGCCGTCCCCGCCTGGGTTCGTTCCGTCAAATCGCGCCAGGGCTTGCCGGCAGAAAGCGTCACCAGCGTGGTCCCAGCCGCAAGCGCCCGGGTCCCCGGCCGACACCCACCTGCGGCCGCCCGGTCCGGGCACTGGCCTTCCGCCCGTCCGGCTCCCGCGCAACGCGTCGCGCGCCAGCGCTCATTTTGATCTGCCCGACCGTTTGCGCGCCCGCGCCGCGGACTTCGCCTGGCGCGACAGCGCGCGGTGGGATGCCGCCCCGCGGCCCTCCCGCTTCAAGGCCGCACTGGTGGCTCGCGAGCGCTTGGCGGAGGGCTTCCCGGCCGCGTGGCTGCGGCCCCTGGCCGAATCGCGCGCGGCTTGGGCCCGCGTTCGCGCCGAGACTTTGCCCTTGGGCGGGGGTAGCTTGACTCCCGCGCGGCGAGCCTTCGAAAGACCAATGGCGATGGCCTGTTTGGTCGACCGCGCGCCGTGCTTGCCCTCGCGGATATGCTCCACTTCTTCGCGCACAAACTCACCCGCCTGGGTGGTTGGCGCTTTCCCTTCTCGCGCGTCGCGGCGCGCTCGCTGGATGGTTTTTTTCTCCGGCATACCCTCCCGACAGCAGCAACCTCCCTGCCACGGTGAGGTATTCCACGCCGTCTCCCCGTGCCTTGCCGGGATATCGGCGCGGCCGCTCGCGGCGCTTGACCCGCAGCCCGGGAGACTAAATAATTAGTAAAGGCAGTTCCACCCAAAGGAGTCCACAATGCGAATGGCGGTCCTTCCGGCGAGCCTGTTGCTCCTCACCGCCGGTTTGGCGTACAGCCAGACCGGGGAAAAGCCGCCGAACTTCGATGTGGCATCGGTGAAGCCCGCGGCGCGGCTGGTGCCCGGCCCGGGCGGCGCCATCGCCGTGATGCCGCCGAGCGGAGGCCCCGGCACCAACGATCCCGGCCGGTTCAACTTCCCGCACGCCAGCCTGAAAATCCTGTTGATGCGCGCCTACGATGTGAAGAACTTTCAAATCACCGGACCGGCCTGGTTCGATACCGACTGGTTCGAAGTCACCGCCACCATGCCGCCCGAAACCACTCGCGAACAGTTCCGTGTGATGCTCCAGAACCTGCTGGCCGAGAGGTTCAAACTGGCCGTTCATCGCGAGACCAAGGAGCTTCCCATCTACACGCTGGTTGTGGCCAAGGGCGGGCCCAGGATGAAGGAATCGGGGGAAGTCCCGCCGCCGAAGGACGGAGGCGACCCGTCCTCTCCGCCGCCCGTGCCGGCAGGACCGCTCAAAGCCGGCCCGGACGGCTTTCCGGTTCTGCCGGGCATCGCCGGGCGCGTCGGTTTCTTCAATTTCATGATGAACGGCAACGCCCGCATGATCGCCCATCAGCAGACCATGGAGAACCTGGCCAGCCGCCTGACCACCGAGTTAAGCCGCCCGGTAAAGGACGCCACCGGCCTTAAGGCAAAGTACGATTTCACCTTGACCTATGAGCCGGAGCAACGCGGACCGGCTGGTCTGTTGGCAGGGGCTCCGCCGCCCCCGCCGCCCGCGGGAGCCGGCGCCGCTGGACCGCCTCCGGCCGCCCCCACTGCCGAACCACTCCCCGATATTTACGCCGCTCTTCAGCAACAGCTCGGGCTTAAGCTGGAGCCGGGAAAGGGGCCCGTGGAACTGATCGTCGTCGACCATTGCGAGCGGACGCCCACCGAGAATTAGTTGCTGCCGTACGCTGACAGCGTCTAAATGCTCGACATCCTTATGTAGCGCCGGATGTCCTTCAGGTTCCAAAGAATCCCGAGCGTAGTGACCGTCGCAACGATCACTCCCATTGCTTTGGCGAATTTGACAGCGGTGTCCATCCTCTTCTCCTGTGCTATCCATCAGCAGTTGGGCGGCCAGTGGGTGGTCCGAAACAGGCGGCCGGACGAGCGGCGGGGCGAACCCCGGACTATTGGGCCAGGCAGCGATACCGGCTGGCAAAGTGGACCAGGGGGGAACCCTCGGCGACATCGGCACGCATCATCTGTCCCACCAGGATGTCGTGATCGCCGGAGACAAAGCGCTGGTGAACCTGGCATTCGATGGCCGCCAGAACTCCGTCGAGAAGCGGTATGCCGAAAGCGCCGGGGTGCCAGGAGACGCCCTGGAAGCGGTCCTCGCCCTTGCGCGCAAAGCGCTCCGCGAGATGGCGTTGCGTCTCGCTCAGGATGTTGATTCCAAAGTGCCTGGCGGCGCGGAAGTTTTCGATCATGGTGACCCGGTGGCCCAGGCAGATCAGGATCAGCGGCGGTTCGAGCGATACCGAGGTGAAAGAACTCACCGTCAGGCCGTGGGGCGTGCCGGAAGGATCGGTCACGCTGGCCACCGTCACGCCCGTCGGGAAGCGCCCGCAGGCGCGCCGAAACTCCTCGCTGGTGACGGTCGCCGGCAAGCCGCCCGCTGGTTCGCTTGACATGAGAATAAATTCAATCCTATCATATGGTTGACTGATGCGGCAGGAACTTTGCCCGAAGCCCCAGGCATAGGAGGCAGGTTTGATTAAGCTGGACATCATTAACGAAGTCGTAAATCGGACCGGGATCACCAAGACCAAAGCCGAGATGGCCGTGGAAACCGTATTCGAGTCCATGAAGAAGGCCCTCGAACAGGGCGACCGCATCGAGTTGCGCGGTTTCGGCGTATTCAACGTGAAGCCCCGGAAGACGGGCATCGGGCGCAATCCGCGCACCGGGGCCGAAGTGTCGATTCCGCCCGGAAAAGCTGTGCGCTTTAAGCCCGGCAAGGAGCTCCAGACGCTGCAGTAAACCGCTGCGCGCGGCGATATTGTGTCTTCCCAGGATTATTCTCCTGCGCCCTTTCCGGTTTACGCCGGGAACGATGTGGGAGAGACGCAGCCCGCAGCCTCTTTCCGCACGCGCGAGCGCTACTGGCTCTACGCGCTGCTGTTTTTGGCTACGCTCGTGACGGCTACGGTGGTGGGCGCGGCCATGCAGTACGATTTCGACCGCAACCTGCCGTTCGACCTGGAGCACAGCTTCACGCTGTGGGCGCGGATCTGGCGCCATCCGGCCACCATGCTGCAGGGGCTGCCCTATTCCCTCACCCTGCTCACCATCCTGATGGCCCACGAAATGGGGCACTACCTGGCGGCGCTCTACCACCGCGTGGATGCCAGCCTGCCGTACTTCATGCCCTCGCCATTCCTGGGGACTTTCGGTGCGTTCATCCGCGTGCGCTCGCCGATCTACTCCAAGCGCGAGCTCTTCGATATCGGGATCGCCGGGCCGTTGGCGGGGTTCGTGTTCCTGCTCCCGGCCCTGGCGGTAGGGCTGGCCTTCTCCAAGGTGATTCCGGGAATTGACCCGCAGAGCAGCATCCAGTTTGGCGCGCCGGGTTTGCAGTGGCTCCTCGAAAAAGCCATCTTTCCGGGAGTCGCGGGGGCCAATCTGTACCTGCACCCAGTGGCCCGCGCGGCCTGGGTGGGCATGTTCGCCACCTGCATGAACCTGCTGCCGATCGGACAGTTGGATGGGGGCCACATCCTGTATGCGTTCTTCCCGGAGCGCCACCGCACGGTGTCGAAAGTGCTCTGCGTAGCGCTCCTGCCGCTGGGCAAGCTGTGGCCGGGCTGGTTGCTCTGGGGCGCGCTCCTGTTCTGGCTGGGGCGCCGTCACCCGGTGATCCTGGATCCCGGCCACCTGAGCGCCGGCCGCCGCAAACTGGGGTGGGTGGCGCTGGCGGTTTTTCTGCTGTGCTTCACGTTCCGGCCGATCGGCGGCCCGGGGTAGGTCTTGAAGATCACCGCCACCATCATCACGCTCAATGAGGAGCGTAACATCGCCCGCGCCATCGAGAGCCTGCGGAGCGCCGACGAGATCCTGGTGGTGGATTCGGGATCCGTGGACCGGACCGTCGAACTGGCCCAGAAGCTGGGCGTGCGGGTGATCGAAGCCGGATGGCGCGGTTACGCCGCGCAGAAGAACTGGGCCGCCGGGCAGGCCACCTACGACTGGATTCTATCGCTGGATGCCGACGAAGTGCTGAGCGAAGCGTTGGAGGCGGAAATCTGGAATCTGAAAAAAACCGGCCCGCGCTACGACGCCTACACCATGCCGCGGCTGGCGCGCTACCTGGGCCGCTGGATTCTGCACTCGGGATGGTATCCGGACCTCAAAATCCGCCTGTATCATCGCGACAAGGCGCAGTGGGTGGGGGATTTCGTGCACGAGAGCGTAGTGGTGTCGGGCCGCCTGGGGCGCCTCGAGAGCAACATCCTGCACTTCACCTGCGACTCGCTCTCCGAGCACCTGAAGACGCTGGACCGCTACACTACGCTCGCGGCGCAGGAAGTGGCCGCCCGCAAAATCAAGGTGCCGTTGTGGCGACTGCTGTTCGACCCGGCCTGGACCTTTCTGAACACCTACATCGGGAAGCGCGGATTCCAGGACGGGCTGGAGGGATTAATCATCGCCCACATGGCGGCGTTCTACACGTTTCTGAAATACGCGAAAGCGAGAATTATGAGCTGATGCCGGCCGGCGAGCCAGGAGTACCGCGGCCAATCGGTGGGCTCCGCGCAGCAGGCGCGGAGTCGCCGCTGCCGGCCCACCAGGGCGGAGCACTCCTCGCCCAGGCGCGCCGCCGGGGCCGCGTGCCGAACACATGCGCTTCACCCGCGCACCGGCATTTGCCGATCAGCGACAGGCGTGCCAAGCTCATGCCGGCGGCATGTGCCTCACTTGCGCGCCATGTGTGCAGCCGGTGCGGCGCTGCGGTGCGCAACCCCGCGCACCGGCGGTCCGGCCCATCGCCGGCAGGGGTGCTGAACTGATGCGGGTCTTGCACCTGGATAGCGGCAGGGAAATGCGCGGCGGGCAATCGCAGGTGCTGCGTCTGATCGAGGGGCTGGACGCGGCGGGCGTGGAATCGACCCTGCTGGCCCACGAGGGCGGAGCGCTCTTCGCCATCGCGCGCCAACGGGGGCTGCGCGTCGATCGCATGGGTCTGGCCCGCGCGGCATGGGCGGCGCGGCGGCACGACCTGGTCCATGCGCACGATGCCCACACCCATACCCTGGCGGCGCTGGCCTCGGGAACGCCCCTGGTGGTGTCGCGGCGGGTGGCCTTTCCCCTGCGCTCGCGCTGGAAGTATGCCCGCCCGAGGCGTTACCTGGCGGTTTCGGAATTCGTGCGCGGCGTGCTGATAGCGGGCGGGGTGCCGGCGGAGAAAATCGAAGTGGTATACGATGGCGTCCCGCTGCTGGCGCCGGCCGTGGGAGATGCTGTCGTGGCGCCAGCCAATGCCGGCGATCGCATGAAGGGCGAGGCGCTGGCGCGGGAAGCGGCCCGCCTGGCGGGCGTCGAACTGGAGCTTTCGACTAACCTCGAGCGCGACCTGCGCCACGCCGGCCTGCTGGTTTACGTCACTTACAGTGAGGGCCTGGGCTCGGGCGTCCTGCTGGCCATGTCGGCTGGAGTGCCCGCCGTCGCCAGCGACGTGGGCGGTTTGCGGGAGGTGGTGCGGCACGGCGAAAACGGGCTGCTGGCCGAAAATACGCCCCACTCCCTGGCCGCGGCGATTCTCGCGTTGCGCGATCGGGAACTGGCGCGCCGTATGGGCGCGGCCGCCCGCCAGACGGTGGTGGAACGCTTCACCGTGGAGCGTATGGTTGGCCGTACCATGGAAGTTTACCGGAAGGTGCTGGATTGATCGAAGCGGGCGTGATGGAACCAATTCTGGCGTTTTTGTTCGGCCTGATCATAGGCAGTTTTCTGAACGTGTGCATTCACCGCTGGCCGCGCGGGCGCTCGGTGGTGCGTCCGCGGTCGCATTGCGTGCGCTGCCGCAAGACGATTCCGTGGTACGATAACATTCCGCTGGCCAGCTACCTGGCCCTGGGCGGGAAGTGCCGGTTTTGCGGGCGGCGGATTTCGCTGCGGTATCCGGCCGTAGAGTTGCTTACCGGGCTGCTCTTTTTCTTCTTTGTACGGACCCTGGGCCCCACCCTGGCGGCCGCCAAGATGTGCGTGTTCAGCGCGATCCTGGTGGCGCTGATCTTCACGGACTTGGAAAAGCGGCTGCTGCCGGATGAGCTGACGCTGGGCGGGGCGCTGATCGGACTGGCGTTCGCGGTGTTCGTGCCGGTTCCGGATTTTACCGCGCAGGCGGTTTTCTGGCTCTTCGGGGCGGAGGTCACGGGGCGGGCGAGATGGCTGGCGGAAGCGGCGTGCGGTTCGCTGTTGCCGGCCGCGTTTCTGTGGCTGGGCGGCTGGATTTACGAAAAACTGCGTCACCGCGAAGGCCTGGGCCTGGGCGACGTCAAGCTGATCGTCATGGTGGGCGCCTTTCTGGGGCTGCGCAACGCGCTGCTGGCGCTGGTGATCGGCTCGGTAGCGGGTTCCGTGCTGGGGTATGGCTATATCAAGGCGACGGGGAAGGACGCGGCCACCTACCCGTTGCCGTTCGGGGCGTTTCTAGGGGCATCGGCGCTGGCCGCGGCCATCGCGGGGCAGAGGATTCTGGGGTGGTATAGCGGGCTGTAGGCGCGCCGCCCCGCTCTCACGCACTCTACGGAGAACCTGGCGGGCGCGACACGCGGCGGCCGCCTTGCCATCGCGAGGTTGCGGGACGGTTGGCCTTCTCCAGGGCTTGCATGCGGACGTAGAACCGTTTGCCGCAGAAGCGGCAATGGCGGGGAAGCCGGCCCAGGCGGCGCATGATCAGGTCAAGGAGGCTGCGGGATTGGGAGGCAACCAGGTCTTTCGCGAAACAACGCGGGCACCGCAACGCGCCGGATTCGAGATCGATCTGGATGTCTACCTGCACCGCATTGGACTCCCCAACCGCCGTGCGTGACCGGGGACGATTGTATCACGCGGCGGCATCGGCGGAGGGGTTAAAAGGGCGTGGCGCAACGGCGTTTGGAGTACCGCGCGCGGTGGTAGTCTGGAGTTCGTGCGCAGCCTGTTCCTGTTCCTTTCGCGTCAAAAGCACCTGCGGAGATGGATGGAAAACTCTCCCGTGGCCCACAACCTGTCAAAACGGTTTGTGGCGGGTTCGGGGTTGGAACAGGCGCTGGAGGTGAGCCGGAAACTCAACCGGGAAGGGATCGCCGTGACCCTGGACGTGCTGGGGGAAAGCGTCACCACGCTGGACGAGGCGGCGCGGGCGCGCGACGCTTACCTGCGGACCCTGGGGGCGGTTCACGAAGCCGGAATCGAGGGCAACGTTTCGCTGAAGCTGACGCAATTCGGGCTGGACCTTTCTCCGCAGGGATGCCGGGCCAACGTGGAGCAGTTGGTGCGGCGGGCGGCCGAGTTGGGCGGATTTGTGCGGGTGGATATGGAGTCCAGCGATTACACCAGCCGGACGCTGGACCTGGTCACCGCACTCCACGCGCAGTACGGGGTGGTGGGGACGGTAATCCAGGCGTATCTGCACCGCAGCCGGCAGGATGTGGAAAACCTGTGCCGCCTGGGCATCCGGGTGCGGCTGTGTAAGGGCGCCTACCTGGAGCCGCATTCGGTGGCCTTCGCCAAGAAAGCCGAGGTGGACCGCAATTATGTGGAACTGATGCGGATTCTGCTGGACACGGGGGCGTATCCGGCCATCGCCACTCACGATGAGAAGATGATCGCCGCCACCAAGGCGCATGCCGCGCTCCGCAAAGTGCCGCGGGATGGGTTCGAGTTCCAGATGCTGTATGGCATCCGGCGCGATCTCCAGCGGCAACTGGTGGCGGAAGGGTACCGGCTGCGGCTGTACGTGCCGTTCGGCGAGGCGTGGTACCCCTACTATATGCGGCGCCTGGCGGAGCGCCCTGCAAACGTGTTCTTCATTCTGCGAAACCTTTTCCGGCGCTAAAGAGGGTGGGACTCGTGGTACTTTAGAAACTAATCGCCGGGTCGGTGAGTCTAATTGTTATGCGATATTGGGGCTATTTCGCAGGAAAGCTGGCGGGGGCGGCGGCGGTTCTATGGGGGCTGCTGAAGGTGCTCAACTGGTACTGGCCTGCGGAACCGCCTTTTTATAGCTACATTCCACCGCGATTCGGTTACGATCTGTGGTTCACGGTGGCATCTCTGGGGTGGTTCCTGCTGGTGGTCGGGGTTTTGTACCTGGTCATCTGGGACCAGCGCTACCGTTGCCGGGTGTGCCTGCGGAAGCTGCGGATGCCGGTCGAGACGGGGTCGTGGAGCCGCATGCTGCTGTTGGGGCAGCCGCGCATTGAATATATCTGCCCGTACGGGCACGGCACTCTGCGGGAAGCCGAATTGCAGATCTCGGGCCTGCAGAACCCCGAATGGACTCCGCACTCGGATGACATTTGGGAGGAGCTGTGCGCCTCCAGCAAGGAAACCGGTCCGGAGTCGTGAACCCGCTACCGCGCTGGCGGGTGGCCGCGGCGGCCGGGATTCTGGCGGCCCTGGCGGCGCTGCTGGCGGTGTTGGCCCCTACCTACCTCCACAACCTGGATTTGCAAACCTATGTAGCGGGGCTGAGCCGCGGCGAGACCGGGCGGGCCCGCCCGGACGAGGACCTGCGGACCGAAATTGTCCAGAAAGCCCGGCAACTGGGCTTGCCGGTGGCGCCCGATAACGTGCACATTTCGCGCGCGCCCGATGGGAAGCTGGAGCACATCGAGGTGCGGTATTTCGTGGACGTGAATTTTCCAGGGTATACGGTGAAGCTGCACTTTTATCCGGGAGCGGGAAGCCAGTAGCGGGGCGGCTGCCGCGAGCCGGAGACCCCGCCCCGCGCCGGCGGCGCCGGTACGGGATCGGGCGCAGCTGGCATGGTTGGAGGGGCCGTTTTTGGCTTGGTTTTCGTCAGATTCGGGCGGTTGCGGAGGATCCCGAAACAAGCCCGGAGGCCCTGAAAACGGGCTTGTCGGCCTCCCGCCTCCATATTGGGACAGATTCATCCGAAATCGAGCGGGCTTCAATTTGCATCCTCGGAGACGGTCTGATACTATCGAGGTGGCAGAGACTGGATCCCCCCTTTGAAGTGCCGAATCCAACCAACGGAGTAAAATAATCAACTGAATGAGCTTCACCGTTTTTCTTGGCAACCTCCCAACCTGGGTCACCGCCGATGACATCAAGCAGTGGCTGGCAGCGGAAGACTTGGTCGCCGATGCCGTCAAAGTGATCCGAAACCACGAAACGCAAGAATCCAAGGGCTTCGCCTTCGTAGAAGCGCCCACCGCCGATGAAATGCAGGCGATCATACGGCGCTTTGATCGCGCCCCTCTGGAAGACCGGCTGCTGCGCGCCAATCCCGCCCAGCCGCCCAAGGGAAAGGAAGCGCGCGGACCTCAGCCGCCGCAACAACAGGCCGCTACGCCAAATGCCAACCGCATGCAGCAGCGTCCCGACCGGCGGAAGCGTGGCGGGAAGGACCGGGAACAGAGTCCCCGGAGCGCCTTTGCCACAGAACTGGCCAAGGCTCTGTAAACGCCGCGGCGGGGCCCCATGGGGCGCCGTGGCGGGCACTTTTGAAACACACACCTGTGAACGGAAGTCACTCAAGGCTTCCGACCCTCCCCTTTTATTCCACAGCCTTACAGTTGGCCCCACGCGTGCGAAGGGGCTGGCCATGAAATACGTCTGGCTCGGCTGCCTGTTAGTCGGCAGCCAACTCCTCGCCGGAACCCAGGATTCGGAGTTCAATGTCAACACGCGCTACACGGTGGAGACCGTGGTGCTTTCCGGCGACGGCTGGACGAGCAATGTGGGGGCGGAGCCGCGCAACGACCGCATCAACGCCATCCTGCGGCGCGACATTCTGGCGCTGATCGGCAACAAGCTGAACCCGGAGGCGCTGGATCGGCTGGCCACCCGGCTGCGGCGGGAATTTCACGCCCACAACGTGGAGCGGCACGTGGTGCGGGGGAAAAACCCGGAATCGGTGCAGGTGGTCTTTGACATCGACTCGCGGCCCACGCGTTTCGATCTCTCGGTCCCCAAATTCCTGTACGCCAGCCAGCAGGGTTGGAACGGGGCGGTGGAAGGGGTGGCCACGGTGGCCACGCACCACAGCCTGACGGCTGGCATCGTGAGCGACTCCGACGAACTTGCGGAGCGCTACGCCGGGGTGATAGCGCGGTACGAGGACACCAGCCTGGCGGGCGACCGGGTACGCCTGGGATTCCAGTTCGAAAGCTACCACGACGCCTGGAGCGGCAACACCGTGGCTGCCCAGCCGGGCGATGCGAGCGTGGGCGAGCTTTACCGCTCGCGGCAGAACTTCCAGCCGGAGGCCACCGTGATGCTGGCCAAGCCGTTGAGCCTGACGGTCGGGACGAGCTTCGAGCGGCTGGAGGAGGAGGGGCCGGGGAGCGAGGTTGTGGCGGCCAACGCGGCATTCGCCACACTGCGCTATCATGAATCGCTGGAGGATTCCGACAGCCAGCAGGATCTGGACGCGGTCTACAGCTTGCGGGAGGCCTCCAGAGCGTTGGACAGCGACTTCGTCTACGCCCGCAACCGGTGGGATTTCCGCTACACGCTGACCAAGGGCAAGGTAGTGATTATCGAGGACTTGTCGGCCGGCGTGATTACCGGGCGCGCGCCCTTATACGAACGCTTTGTACTAGGGAACAGCAGTACTTTGAGAGGTTGGAACAAGTACGACCTGGACCCGCTCGGCGGAAACCGCATGGTGGCCAATTCCGTCGATTTGCGATACGGACTTTTGCAGCTTTTCTACGATTCGGGAGCAATTTGGGATCGCAATGACTCAGCCACGCTGCGGCATTCCGTGGGGATCGGTTTGCGGCAGGGGATTTTCTCCCTGGCGCTGGCCTTTCCTCTGCGCGAAGGCCGCATCGATCCGGTACTCATTTTAGGCATGAATTATTGATGACGGCGCTGGGGGCGCGACACGCAGGGATCAGCCGAAGGCGCTGGCTTCTGGCCAGCCTGGGGATACCTCTGTTCCGCGCGAGAGCGGCCGAAACGCTCCAGGTGAGCTTCGATGGCGACAACCTGCACGTAGCCGCTCCGGGCCTGCATTTTCTTACCGGTAAGCCGCTTGAACGGCTGCGCGACGCGGACACGGTGGACTTCCTGTCGCAGCTTACGCTGTACAGCGACGAGTACGTGACGGTGTTCCGGCGGACGCCGGAGCGCATCATTGTGAGTTACGACCTGTGGGAGGAAAAGTTCGCAGTCTCGATTCCGGGCGCGGCGGCACGCTCGACATCCCACCTCGGGGCGGCGCAGGCGGAGAACTGGGTGATCGAAGGGTTGGCGGTGAGCGCTCTGGGGATGGATCCGAACCGCCAGTTCTGGCTCAAATTCGAGTTGAAGACCGCCAACCACAGGGATCTATCGCGCCTGATGGGCGAAAAAGGCATCAGCCTGGGCGGCCTTCTGGACTGGATGACCCGCCGGGGTCCGGACGATTTGTATTGGACCCGCGACGCGGGACCGTGGCGGCTGGTCGATTTGCCAAGAATCCGCACGACCAGAAACGGGTGAACCGGCTTCGCAACAAGCTTGTCCTGATCTTCATGGCCGCCACCCTTGTCCCCCTGGCGGCGACCGTGTGGATCACCACCGGCCTTCTGGAATACAGCCTCAGATTCTCCGCCACCGGAGACCTGGAGACGCTTTCACGCTCGCTTGAGCAGACCGGCAAGGAATTTTACCAGCACAAGCGCGAAGACCTCCGGCAGGACGCGCAGGCGGGGAAAGTGCAGCCCGAGAAGTTCGCTTCCGCGGCGAGCGCCGGATGGCCCGAGGAAGTGCAATCTTTCGCCGAGAGCGACGAGCCCGAACGGTTCGTGACGGCCGGGCGGGACGGCGACCGCCTGGATTACATGGTGCGGCACGGCGGCGACGTGTGGTTGTACTCGACGAGCCTCGGCGATGTGGCTTTGGGGCGGATGAGCCGCGAGATCGCCGACGCGCGCCGCCTGGTGAGTTTTTTCAAGGAGCACAACCTGCAGCGCGGCCTGCCGCTGGCCTACATGGTGCTGGCGGCCTCCTTCTGGATGCTGGCGCTGGCCCTGCTGATCTACCTGGCGCACCGCATCAGCCGGCCCATCCAGCAGTTGACGGCCGGGCTGAGCGAGCTGGCGTCGGGCGATTTGAAAGCGCGCGTGCCGGCCGGGCGGGACGACGAAATCGGGCGGGCGATGGAGGCCTTCAACCACATGGCCTGCAAGCTGGAGGAAACCACCGAGCGGCTGGTCTACCTGGGACAACTGGCCAGCTGGCAGATGCTGGCGCGGAAGACGGCCCACGAGGTGAAGAACTCGCTCACGCCGATCCGGCTGACGGTGGAGGAAATGCTCGCGCGGTACGACGACGCCGACCGGGCCTTCATGGAGCAGGCCACCCAGATCGTGGTGGACGAGATCGAGACGCTGGAGCGCAGGGTGCGGGCGTTTTCGCAATTCGCCACCGAGCCGCCGCTCGCGCCCGCGCCGGTGGACGTGAACCAGGTGGTGGAAGAGCGGGTGGCATTTCTGAAGAACGCGCATCCCGAAGTGGCCTACGAGTGCCGCCTGGGCGCGGGGGTTCCGCCAGTGGTGGCGGACCAGGACATCCTCAAGGGGATTCTCACCAACCTGCTGGAAAACGCGGCGGAAGCGGCCGGCGAGGGCGGCCGGATCATGAGCCTTACGGCTGCGCTGAAGGGGCGGGTGGCCATCGAGATCCACGATTCGGGCCCGGGGCTGAGCGAGCAGGCGCGGGCCTCGCTCTTCCAGCCCACGATTTCCTTCAAGAAGCGGGGCATGGGGCTGGGCCTTTCGATCGCGCGGAAGAGCGCGTTGCTCTCGGGCGGAGACATTGTGCTGGTGAAAGGAGAACTGGGCGGCGCGGGATTCCGCGTGCTGCTGCCCGTGGAAACGAATGGCATCCAAACGCGTCCTGATCGTGGATGACGAAGAGAATATCGGGCGCTCGCTGCGTATGATCCTGGAGCGCGAGGGATACGCGGTAAACGTGTGCCGGTCGGTGGCGGAATTCGGGCGGCATCCCGACGTGCAGCGCGCCGACGCTTTTCTGTTCGATATGAAGCTCCCGGACGGCAACGGGATCGACCTGTTGAAGACCATCCGGCAGAATGGCGCGCCCTCGCCGGCGATCATGATTTCGGGGCACGGGACGATCGCGGACGCGGTGGAAGCCACGCGCGCGGGAGCCTTCGATTTTCTGGAGAAGCCGCTGAGCCGCGACCGCGTGCTGCTGGCGGTGAAGCACGCGCTGGAACAGAACAGCCTGCGGCAGGAGAACGAGCGGCTGCGGGAACTGGTGGGCGGCGCGCCCAAAATGATCGGGGGGAGTCCCGCGTGGCAGCACGCCCTGGAGCAGGCCTCGCGGGCGGCGCGCTCGGATGTGCGGGTGCTGCTGATCGGCGAATCGGGCACCGGCAAGGAGCTGCTGGCGGCCCACATCCACAATTCCAGCCCGTTCGCCTCGGGGCCGTTTGTGAAGGTGAACTGCGCGGCCATCCCCACCGAGCTGCTGGAGACGGAGCTGTTCGGGCACGAGAAAGGCTCGTTCACCGGCGCCGCGGCTACGCGGCGCGGCAAATTCGAGCTGGCCGACGGAGGCACCATTTTCCTGGACGAAGTGGGCGACCTGCACGGGGCGTCGCAGGCCAAGCTGCTGCGGGTGCTCCAGGAGGGCGAGTTCCACCGGGTGGGCGGCGAGCAGATCATCCACGTGAACGTGCGGGTGATTTCGGCCACCAACCGCGA
>JASHSS010000778.1 GCA_030038565.1 Bryobacteraceae bacterium | reverse complement strand
CGAGAGAGCCACCCGCAACCCATTGGCCAGCTTGTAGTAGGTGACGGGTACCGTAAAACTATTGGACTGCCAGGCCGCGGATGCCACGGTCGCTGGGTTTAAGAGCAGAAGAAGTCCTGTGATTACAATGAGATTCAATCGCTTCTTGAAGTGATGCACGAAGCCTCCTTGCGCCGGTGCCCATTTTCGTAACGATTATACGACGCGCGAGACCAGCGCACGTTTGCCCGGCGGAGGCGGGCGGATGCACCCGGCCACGGCGCGCCGGGTCGGCCCCCGGCCTCTTGGCGGATAGAATTGGGGGCTTGCCTTATCCGGGGTTGCTAGAATAGCAAATGCTGGAGCATGACAATTCCGTGAGAAATCAGCCTTTATGAACGGCCCCCAGTTGGAAACCCTTTCGGAGACCGCTTACCGGGCGATTCGCGAACGGATTCTGCGTGGAGGGTTCCCGCTGGGCGCCGGGTTATCGCGCCGAAAACTGGCCAAAACGCTCGGCACCAGCCAGTTGACCGTTTCGGTGGCTCTACGGCGCCTGGAATCGGATGGTCTGCTCGAAACCAAGGCTCGCGCCGGCACTCGCGTACGCGTGCCCACCGCCGCGGACATTCGCGATAGTTACATCCTCCGGGAGGCGCTCGAAAGTCAGGCAGCGCGGCTGTTCGTCCAAAGCGCGAGCCTTGAACAACGGCGCGAATTACGGCGCATGGCGGAACATACGGACGTCCTGTTCAACCGTTGCGTGGCGGGCGACACCGACCCTGAATTCCTCTACGAGGTGCATTCGTACCACCTGGAGTTCCACACGCGGATTGCCGAATATGGCGGCTCCCAAGCCCTCATGCGCGCCTTCGAAAAGAACCAGGTGCTGATCTTCAACTGGTTGTTCGATGTGGCCGTGCATCACCAGAAGCGCCCGCCGCGGTCTCACCGCGACCTGACGGAAATGCTGTGTGGCGACGATCCGGAAGCCGCCGACGGGGCCATGCGAAAGCACGTTCAATACGGACTGGAGGAGATTGTGGGCGCCATCGGAGCGCGCACCCATGCCCGGTGGCGCGGTGGCGCGTCGAGTGAAGCACCCGGCGCGCTGCTGGCTTCAGCCGTCCAGGAACCGTAGGAGGCGCCCGGCAAGGCTGCCTTCTATACTGGCATGCCACTAGCGATGGCCAGGCCCACCCGAACGATCCCGCGGCTGGCCTGTTACAGCGCGATGAAAGGGTGAGATGAGGCCCCTTTGAATGGTCGCTTGACCCGGATTGAGCGATCCCCTATGATCGAAATTGGCCATACCAGTACAGGGGATTCGTCGCACCGGGTCATGCGCGAAGGTCATCATGGAAGACCAACTACTCGAACGTTCTAAAGATAAAGTGCTATTTACCCCCGGCCCTTTGACCACCAGCCGGACGGTCAAGCGGGCGATGCTGCGGGACTTGGGATCGCGCGATATCGAATTCATTGGTATCGTGCGGGAAATCCGCCGCCGCTTGTTGGTGCTGGGGGGCGTCCCGGATCATGGATACGAGGCCATCCCTATGCAAGGCAGCGGCACGTTTGCCCTGGAATCGGTGATTTCTTCGACCGTGCCCGCGGACGGCAAGTTGCTGGTGGCCGTCAACGGCGCCTACGGCAGGCGGATCGAGCAGATCGCCCGCGTGCTGAAGATCGAAGTGGCCGCACTGATTTTTCCGGAAAACCAGGCCGTCGATGCCGAAAAGGTGGCCGCCGCGCTGGAGCGCGATACCGCCATCACCCACGTGGCCGTCGTGCACTGCGAGACCACCACCGGCATCATGAATCCCATCCGCGAAATCGGCGCGGTGGTCCAACGTGCCAAACGGCTCTACTTCGTCGATGCCATGAGCAGTTTCGGCGCGGTGCCGCTGAATCTGGCGGACTGGTCGATCGACTACCTGGTCTCCTCGTCCAATAAGTGCATCGAGGGCGTTCCCGGCTTCGCGTTCGTGCTGGCGCGCCGCGAGGCGCTCGCCGCCACCGAGGGCTTCGCCCGGAGCCTGAGCCTGGACCTGCTGGCGCAATGGAAGGGTCTCGAACGCGACGGCCAGTTCCGCTTCACCCCGCCCGTTCATGCGCTGGTGGCCTTTTATCAGGCCCTCCTGGAACTCGAACGGGAAGGAGGCGTGGAGGCGCGTGCTGCCCGCTACCGCCATAATCACCGCACGCTGATCGATGGAATGCGCGCGCTGGGCTTCCGCGAGTATCTGGCGCCCGAGTTACAAGGCTATATCATTACGTCTTTCCTGTATCCGGACGATTCCGGGTTTCGATTTGCAGAGTTCTACGCGCGGCTCAGTCAGAAAGGCTTCGTCATTTATCCGGGCAAAATCAGCCAGGGCAACTGTTTCCGAATTGGCCACATCGGCAGGATTTTCGCCTCCGATATCGAAGATCTGCTGGCGGCGATCCGATCCACCCTGGCCGCCATGGGGGTCGATCCAGGCCGGCGGAAAGAAACCCTGCGAACGGTAAGCTAACGGACAATCTCATGGATTTCGTTTTTCAGCGTACTTATCGCGGCCGCCTGAAAGCCGCGCTGCTCGATTGGGCGGGAACCACCATGGATTATGGCTGCTTCGCCCCCGCAGTGGTCTTCATGGAGGTTTACAAGCGGCAGGGAGTGGAGATCTCCATCGACGAGGCTCGAGCGCCCATGGGCGCCCACAAGAGGGTGCACATCCGTCAGATTTCGCAGGACGAGAACGTGGCCCGGCGCTGGCAGGCGGCCCACGGGCGCGCCCCGGAGGAGAAGGACGTCGAGGAGATGTTCCGCGACTTCATTCCCCGGCAACTCGCCTGCCTGGCGGATTATGCCGACCTGATTCCCGGGACTCTCGAAACGGTTGCCGCGATGCGCCGCGCGGGACTCAAAATCGGTTCGACCACCGGTTACACCGCGGAGATGATGGCCGTGCTCACGGCGGAAGCCGCGCGGCGCGGTTATGTGCCGGATTCCACGGTGTGCGCCACCCAGGTGCCGGCCGGCCGGCCGCATCCTTACATGTGCCTGCAAAACGCCATCAATCTCGAAACCTATCCCATGGAGGCCATGGTGAAGATCGGCGACACCCTGCCGGATATTGAGGAAGGTCTCAACGCCGGCATGTGGACCATCGGGCTGGCGAAGACCGGAAACGAACTCGGCCTTACCGGGGAGCAGATTCAAGCCCTCGCTCCCGACCTGCTTCGTTCCCGGCTGGCCAAGGCGTACCGGCGGATGCAGCAGACGGGGGCGCACTACGTCGTGGATGGCATCGGCGACGTGCCGCCTCTCCTGGACGATATCAACGCGCGCCTGGCGCGGGGAGAGCGCCCCTAGAAAGCCGCCAGCCTGGATCTCCGCCGTACTGTGCGCCGATTCACCGGTGATCGAAACCGTACTGCCTCGACAGGATGGGCCTGAAACCCGGCCGGTTCCACACTGGATCTGGAGGGTGATGCATGAACATTTCGAACATCGTATCGAGCGCGCCATGCCTGATCTTGCTCGCCGCTGGTGTGGCCTGCACCGCAACCTTAAACACTGTGGACAAACAATTTCTGGTGACCGCCGCTAAGACCGATATGACCGAAGCCCACGAGGGCCAAATGGCCGAATCCCAAGCCTCGCGCGCCGACGTCAAGGACTTCGCCAAGACGTTGGTGGATGACCACACCGCGTCCTACACGCAATTGAGCGCATTGGCCGCCAAAACCGGCGTGGCGATTCCCAAGGGAATTAACGTTGCTCAGAACCGGACCGTAGTGCAGTTGGTACATCTGAAAGGCGATCGCTTCGACCGCCAGTTTACCAGCGATGAAATCGCCGCCTACCGGCAAATGCTGGCCACCTTCAAGCGCGAAGCGCAACAGGGGCGGGACCCCGACGTGAAGGCTTACGCCACGAAGACCATTCCGACCCTGCAAAAGGAACTACAATTGGCCCAAAAGTGCGCCAAGCCCATGGGGCACAGTTAAAGCGGCGATGGTCAAAATCACCGCTTGGGACGGCTCTAGCCGGGTGCCGCCAGCCGGCGCTTTTGCGAACCGTGTGAAAACCGCGTCGAGCGCGCGGCCGGGGCGCCTTAGCGAAAATCCAGGATTCGCACCCCAAAGGAGCGCCTATCGGCCGCCGCCGCCCGACGCCGGATGGACACCGGAGCCGTCGCGCATGGGCGCCATGCATCCCGGCAGAACACTCGGTCCGCCGGGTTAGCGCCTGGGAGCACTGATTTTTCTGAATTTCGGTCTGGATGCCATTTCCTGCCGCGAATTCCCGCCTATCGGAACAGAGGAGGGCCTATGCACAGGCTACGGCAACCACGTTTCGCGGCTTTGATCGTCTCCGTTTTGATTTGCGGTACGGCACCGGCACAAAAATACACCCTGGCCGGAACATACATCGATGCAGGCTATTTCAATTCCGGCCAATTGATCCCCGCCGGCCAAACCACCGCAGTCGGACCGGTGGTTGAGGTTGAGTGCTCGGGCGCGGCCAGCAGCTGTACAGTCCAGGCAGATCACTTCATCCAGGTTGGTCACGGAAATACCGCCCAGAACCAGGCCACCATCGGCTTCCTGTTGGACGGGAGCCTCGTGGAAGACAATCAAATCGCAGGATCGACGCCCTCCGATGGGACTTACACGATCCTGGCGGCTTCCGAGCGGCAGACCGGTGTGTCCCCCGGAACGCATACGGTCCAAATCCTCCTTTACTCCGTGGCCGACACCTTCGTGTTCAACTACAACACCAACTTTCGAGTCTATATCGAGAGCGCGGCAGCCGGTCCGAGGTTGCGCGACCCGCATGAAGAGAGGGACGCGACCTCCGTCATCTCTCCGAGGTAGGACCCGGACAGTCCACTAAACGCCAGCACCGCTGGATTGGCCTGCCCGGTGGGCGCCGACGCTTGCCTGTCAATGCCGGTCGCTCCCACCGCCGGACGCCAATCGGGGCCGGGCTGCACCCGCGGCGCATCCGCAGTTCTGTGAGAAGATAGTGGTCGGCTTTCCGGGGATTTCTCTAGCTGGGAGGAGGATTCACCATGCATCGCGTCCGAATGGCTGGATGGTTGCTTGCCTTGGCGGCATTCGCACAGGAACCGCGGCTGACGCCTCATGTCGTTGCAGAGCACCCGATTCTCCCTATCGGCTCTCCCGCGCCGGATTTCGCCCTGCCGGGCATCGACGGCCAGGTCCACAAGCTGAGCGACTACCAGGACAGTCCGCTGCTGGTGGTCATGTTTCTGTGCAACCACTGTCCCACTTCGCAGCTCTATGAGGGCCGCGTGAAACGGCTGGTGGACGATTACAGCGGAAAGGGCGTCGGCTTCGTGGCCATTCAGCCCAACGATCCCAAGGCCATTCTGCTCTCCGAATTGGGCTACACCGACGTCAGCGACAGCCTGGAGGAGATGAAAATCCGCGCGGCGTACCGCCACTTCAACTTTCCCTATCTTTACGATGGCGAGACGCAGTCGGTGGCGCAGGCCTACGGAGTGCAGGCCACGCCCCACGTGTTCATTTTCGACCGCCAGCGCAAGCTGCGCTACGAAGGGCGCATCGACAACTCGCAGCGCGAATCCCTGGTGAAGATCCAAGATGCGCGCGCCGCCCTGGACGCGCTGCTGGCCGGGCAGCCCGTGGCGGTAGCCCACACGCCCGCGTTCGGCTGCTCCACCAAGTGGAAGTCAAAAATCGACAGCCAGTTGCGGGAAATGCAAAAGATCGAAGCCGAGCCGGTGAACGTCGAAATGGCCACCGCCGCCGACCTGAAGAAATTGCGCTCCAATCCCACCGATAAAGTGCTGCTGATCAATTTTTGGGCCACCTGGTGCGGGCCGTGCCTGACGGAGATGCCGGACATCCAGACCACCTGGCGTATGTTCCGGCGGCGCGATTTCGACGTGGTGACGGTGGCGGCCAATTACCCCGATGAGAAGGCCGGCGTGCTGCGGGTGCTCCAGCAGCAGCACGCCTCCACCCGCAACCTGTTGTTCGCCTCCGAAGATACCTACGCCATGCAGGCGGCCTTCGAGCCGTCGTGGGAAGGCGGCGTGCCGTTTACCATGGTCATCGCGCCGGGCGGCAAAGTACTCTACCAGAAGCAGGGCGAGTTGGACATATTGGAAGTGCGGCGCGCCATTCTGGCGAACCTAGAAAACGAGACCTACGTGGGCCATCCGGCCTATTGGGCGCGGTAGGCGGCATCCCTGTCCTCAGCCGGCCGCCGCCTTGCGCAGCGCCGCCAGCCGCGGCACGCGGCTCTTGGGACTATCCAGGCTGAACGCCCGCGCGTCGCCCAACTGCGATCGTATGTAGTTTTCGGTTTCCGCCACGGCATTTTCCAGGTCGCGATTGCGGGCCATAAACGGCAGCCAGGCGATCGATTCCGTGGCCGGATCGTATTCCCAGATTCCCACCACCCGGCCGCGATCGACAATCGCATGGCTCGGCAGATCGGCCACTTCCCCGGTCGCGCGCTCCCGCGTCACCAGGCGCGCAAGATCGGCCTCGTCGACGATGGTCTTCAGATTCCGGCGCAGCAGGGCGATGGCGTCGGCGCTGCTCACCAGCCGGTACTGCGGCTCGGCGGGAACCTGGAACGACTGGAACTCTTCGAGCTCCTCCGGCATCATCAGCCGGTCGTCATGGGGCGGCGCGAGCGGCTTCAAGCCCAGGGGATCGATGGCGGCTTTGGCCGCCTTCAGGCTCAGCGCCGAGAACCATTGGAACTCGGCGACGGTCGCCGGCCCGGTCCATTTGAAATAGCGCCGCGCCAGCTCCACCATCGTCTCGGCGGCCGCAAGCTTCCATCCGGCCAGCGGATTGGGGCGCCAAAGCGTGTAGGAGTAGCGCTGTTGGTCGAGCCGCCCATTGGCCGGGATGCGGCGGATCTCGCCTTCGCTCTGAAGCTGCTCGAGCGCCACCGGCAAAGTGGTGGAGAGGCCTTTTTTCTTACCCGCTTCGCCCAGGCTGCGTACCGCCCCGCCCGCCGATTCGCGGATGCCCTCCGGCTCCAGCGGCCCCTTCTCGAGCGCGCGAAGCACAGCCTCGCGCAGACGGCCGATTTCCTTTTCGGTGACGCCCAGCTTCAGCGCGGTCTTCCATTCGCCCGCAAAACCCGCGCCCGCCTTTAATGCCAGCGCGAAATCGGCCGCCGGCACAACATAGGTACAGTTGCGCGCGGCGGGTAACTCGTGGACGCGGAGCGAAGCGACGGCCGCATCCGTGGCCTCGCGAGACGTTCCCGAGCGCGCCGCGAGCGCCAGGTACGGCCCAACGCCACCCAGCGAGCGCGCCCATCCGGTTTGCGCCAGCACCTCGGCAGGCGCCGCGCTCGCCAGCCGCCCATCGAGGGCCTGCTTGCGCGACCACCAGGCGCGCAGTTTTTCGATCGCTTGAGGGTTCATCGGCTCTCTATTACATCACAGCCCACACACGATCAGGCCCGCAGACCACTCTCTGGAAAATCCTCTTGGCGGTACTTTGCGGCTTAGCGCCTTTGCGAGAGCCGTCTTGTTGGCCACTATTTTCGTTTCTGCGAGGAGCGGCATGCCCCATGGGCGACTCCCTCGAAAATCCCCCTGGCGATCTTCTGCGCCTCGGCGTCTTGGCGAGGGCCGCCCTCGCGTCCATTTACCCGCCGGGTGCGCGGGTTTCACCGGGGCGCTCTTGGCGGCAGGCCCTCACCGTGCCCGCTACGCCCGTCACCGTCGATTTGCTATCGTGCGGAATGCATGAAACAGGCTTTCCTGGCGGTGGCCGCGCTGGCCCTGCTCTTCCTGCTGCCGCACGCGGCCCGCGTCGGGCTGGCAGGCGATTACCTCGATCCCATCCGCCGGATCACCGCGCAGGATGAAGCTCTGTATGCCGCCAGCGCCATCCACGCCGCCACCGCCGGAGACTGGCTCACCCCCCGGTTCATGGGCCGCTATGCCTTATATAAGCCTCCGCTACTCATCTGGGCGGCGGGATTTTGCGCGCGTGTGCTGGGCGTTTCGCGGCTGTCCCTGCGGCTTCCGGCCATGCTCGCCTGCGCGCTGGCGCTGGGAATTATCTTCCTCTGGACGGCCGAACTGTGTACGTGGCAGGCCGGAGCCTGCGCCGTGCTGCTGGTGGCCTCGAATCATCTGTGGCACGTGCTCGGGTCGCTGGCGATGACCGATGCCCTGCTGGCGGCCTTCTCCACGGCCGCTCTGTACGCCCTCTTCTGTGATCCCTGGCTGGAATCGCGCGCCTGCCTGTGGGGCTTCTCGGGCGCGGTGGCGGCGGCCATCCTCACCAAGAGCGTGGCTGGCTTCGTTCCGCTGGCTGCATTGGCGATCTACTGGCTGGCCGCGCCGCCGAACTACCGCCCCCGGCTGGCCCGCGTGTTCCTGGCTTTCGGACTGGCGTTGGCGCTGGCCGCGCCGTGGTTCCTCTACCAGTTAGCCGTGCATGCCCGCTGGTTTTGGACGGAGCAGGTGATGGTCGAGATTCTCGGCTACGGCGCCGCCGCCCCCCCGCAGACTTCCCAGGAAAACCAGGTGGCGTTTTATTTTATGCGCATGGCCATCGTCGATCCGGTGCTGCTGGCGGTGTTCCTGGTGGCCGCCCCGGGCTTTCTGCGCGAGTTGCGGCGCCGGTCTGCGGGCGCGCTGCTGCTCGGGTGCTGGCTGGCGGTGCTGGCCGGCTCGGTGCTGGTGTGGCAGTACCGCAACATAACCTACCTGCTTCCCATGGCGGCGCCGATGGCCATCGCCGCCACGGCTTACGGGCCGTTCTCCCCGCGCGGCGCCACGCGCTGGTTGGCGGCGCTGGTGGTGCTTGCCCTGGCCGCCAAGGCCGCTACTCCCCTCATGCCTTGGGGTCTCTCGTTTGCCGGAGGCACGGTGCAGCCCGTGGCGCCGCTGGTCTCCGGTTATTGCGCCCGCAGTCGCGCCAATGAGCTGATCCTGGTGGGCGCCGATGACGACCTGTGTGCCGCCGCGCTCCCGCTGCCCCGGCTGCGCTATTGCCTGGTGGGCGCAAGCGCCGCCGCCGGTCCGTACGCCATGGATTTTCCGTGGATGGGAATCTCGGTCACCGCCGATCAGTTCAACCACCTTGACCGATGGACCCCGGTCTTCCGCGCCCGCCTGCGGGAATGGGGCCTCGATTCCGCGGACCCCATCGCCACCCTGATCCTGGCCACTTCCCCCGCAGAACTGGCGGAAGTGATCCGCGCCCATCCGAGTTCGGATTTCCTCATCCCGGACCGCTATCGCGCGGCAATCGAAGGCGCGCACAGCACGCACCAGGTCCTCGCGGCCGGGACTACCGGCAAGACCGAAGGGCGCGAGGCGCCGGAAACGCTTCACTGGCTGCTGCTGGCCCGCGAATCGGCGCCGCGCCCCGCGCCGCCCGCCTGGTCCTGCGGACTCGCGAATTGACCCGGAGTCCGCTTGCCGTCGCGGCCCCGAATCGGCGCCGACGCCGCGCGCCCGCCGGCGGCCCTACGGTCAGGTCTTTCGGTCACGAGTCAGGCCCTGGCCGGGTGGAGTAAAATTGTTCCACGCCAACCGGTTCGCAGAGGACGATCCACCATGACCGATAACCGGCCCAGCCGCAGAAACTTCATCCGCCTGGCCGGAGGTATCGCCGGGCTGGCGAGCGGCGCCGGTCGCAGCGTGGCGGCCGCCGAAACCGAAGATGCCGATCTGGTGGTCTTCAACGCCAAAGTCTACACGGTCGATTCGCGCACCCCGAAGGCTGAGGCGTTTGCGGTGAAAGCCGGCCGCTTCACCGCGGTAGGAAGCAGCGCGGAGATCTGGGCCCTCTCCGGCAAGAATACCCGCACCTTCGACGCGCGCCAGATGACCATCGTGCCGGGGTTCATCGACTGCCACAACCACGCGCCCGGTAATACCCTGCTCTATGAAGTGCTCGTCGGCAACCCCTACGTGGTGGAGTTCGTGACCATCGCCGGCATCGTGGACAAACTCCGGGCGAAGGCTCGCGAGACGCCGCCGGGCGCCTGGGTGGAAGGCTATTTCTTCGATGACACCAAGGTGAAGGACAATCGCCAGTTGAACGTACACGATCTCGACCAGGTGTCGCGCGACCACCCGGTCGCGGTCCATCACCGCGGCGGCCACACCTCGTTCTATAACGGCAAGGCCTTCGAAATGGCCGGCGTCACCAGGAACACACCCAATCCGCCGGGCGGCACTTTCGACCGCGACCCTGCCGGCGATCTGAACGGACGAGTGACCGACCGGGCCACCTACGCCATCAACCGGATCGGGAAGCGGCCGGTGTTTACCGAAGAGCAGCGGCAGCAGCGCGACCGCGACGGGCTGGCCTACATCTCCAAACAATTCGTGCGTTATGGCCTGACCAGCGTGCACCACGAGGGTGGTAACCTCGCCGCCCTGCAGGAAGTGCGGGCGCGCGGAGAGTTGCTGCACCGCGTGAGCTACGAGGCCAGCGGCAAGGTCCTGGAGGCCATGATCTCGGGCGGGATCATGAGCGGTTTCGGCGACGAGTGGATCCGCCTGGGAGCCACCTCCGAGCACACCGTCGATGGATCGTTCTCCGAACGCACCATGGCGCTCAGCGCACCGTACCCCGGAATCGAACCGCCCTACCGGGGCAACCTCACCGAAACACAGGACGACCTTAACCAATGGATCGAGCGCGTGCATCGGGCGGGCATCCAGGTCAACTGTCACGCCAATGGCGACGTCGCCATCGGCATGGTGCTGACGGCTGTAGAACGCGCCCAGCGCCTGTTTCCGCGGCCCGACGCGCGCCCTAAGATCACCCATTGCACCCTCATCGACGACGGCCTGCTGCGGCGCATCCAGGCGGCAGGGGTGGTCCCGGCGCCGTTCACGACGTATGCCTATTACAACTCCGACAAGTTTCGCTTCTATGGCGAAGCGCTCATGGAGCGGTCCATGGCCTTTCGGAGTTTTCTGAACGCGGGAGTGCCGGTGGCGGCCGGATCCGACTTCGGCCCCGGACCGTTCGATCCGCGCATGGCTATCCAGGGAATGGTGACGCGCACCGGTTGGGACGGACAGACCTGGGGCGCCAATCAGCGGATCGGCGTGGACGAGGCTTTGCGCGTGAACACTCTGAGCGGTGGGTACAATTCGCGCGAGGAAGCCATCAAGGGATCGATCGCGGCGGGCAAACTGGCGGACTTCGTGGTGCTGTCGGACGATCCGTTCACGGTGGAAAAAGAGAAGATCAAGGATCTTCAGATCGTCCGCACGGTGGTGGGCGGCCAAACGGTCTACCAGGCGTGAGGGCCGGAACGCCTCCCTGGAACGGGACAAATCCTCATCGAGTTGCCCCGCCAGTGGAGGACATTCTCTCTTGCTGTTTGACTATCTAGTAAACGGGTGGCGGCGATTGTCTCAAATTTCTTGGCGGAATTCCTACTGGGCCGCCGGAACGCTTTCCGGAATCAGGCACTCGCCGGCTCCCTCCGAGGGCTTGCATTCGTAAATCCGCGGCGTCACCTGGAAGCGCTCCTGATAAGCCTGCGAAATCTCTTCCCGGAAGAGTTCCACGGATCCGGGACGCAGCATGGTCACCGTGCAGCCGCCGAATCCACCGCCGGTCATCCGCGAGCCGAACACACCTTCGATCTCCAAGGCCCGGTCCACCAGAAAATCCAGCTCCGCGCAACTGACTTCGTAATCATGCTGGAGGCTGCGGTGCGACTCCTCCATCAGGCGGCCCATGAAATCCAGGTCACCGGCCGCGCCGGCCGCGCGAAACTGCTCCACGCGCGCGT
>JASHSS010000075.1 GCA_030038565.1 Bryobacteraceae bacterium | reverse complement strand
AAGGCAAGCCGCGCGGGCGCGCTGGCGGCGGGCGCGCTGCTGCTGGCGGGCTGCATGGTGGGTCCGAAATACACCAAGCCGGCAGCGCCGGCGGCTCCGGCGTTCACTGAGCCACCGCCCCAATCGTTCGCCGAATCGCAAGGGTGGAAGCAGGCGCAGCCGGCCGACACCACCATGCGGACGGACTGGTGGCAGGTTTACGGGATTGCCGAGTTGAACGGCCTGGAGGCGCTGGTGGAGGTTTCCAACCAGACGCTGAAAGCGGCGGAGGCGCGCTTTCGGGAAGCGCGGGCGATGATCCAGGTGAACCGCTCAAGCCTGTACCCGACCGTTTCGACGACGCCCGCCATCACCAGCGATCGCTATTCGTCGAATTCGCCCACGGGCGGGCCGAAAGGCACGTTCGGCGATTACACGCTGCCGATCGACGTGAATTATGAGTTGGACGCCTGGGGCCGGGTCCGCCGTTCGATTGCCGCGGCGCGCGAAGAGACGCAGGCCAGCGCGGCGGACCTGGCGACGGTACGGCTGAGCCTGCACGCCGAAATGGCCATCGACTATTTCGAGCTGCGCAGCGCGGACGCGCAAAAGCGGCTTCTGGATGAAACCCTGGTGGCCTACCAGAGGGCCCTGGAGCTGACCCAGAACCGCTTCGACGGCGGCTTGAGCTCGCGGGCCGAAGTGGCGCAGGCGCGCACGCAACTGGAGACCACGCGGGCGCAGGAAATCGGCGTGGGGGTGGCGCGGGCGGGCTACGAGCACGCCATCGCGATTCTGGCCGGGCGGAATCCCGAGAACCTGACGCTGGAACCGTTTCCCTTGCGGACGGCGCCGCCGGTAATCCCGGTGGGCATTCCGTCGCAACTGCTGGAACGTCGCCCGGACATCGCCGCCGCGGAGCGCCGCGCCGCCGAGGCCAACGAACAGGTGGGCATCGCCAAGGCGGCCTTTTTCCCGACCTTGCTGATTACCGCGATGGGTGGTTTCGAGGGCAGCACTCCAGTGAACTGGCTGATCTGGCCGAGCCGCCTTTGGGCGGTGGGCCCGCAGGTGGCGGAAACCATTTTCGACGCGGGCCGGCGGCGGGCGGTTTCGGATTCGGCGCGGGCTTCCTACGACGAAGCCGTGGCCAACTATCGCCAGGCGGCCCTGACGGCGTTCCAGGAGGTGGAAGACAACCTGGCCAGCTTGCGGATTCTGGAAGAGCAACAGAAAGCGCAGGAAGTGGCCGTAGGGGCGGCGCAGCAATCGCTGGAGCTGTCACTCAGCCGCTACAAGGGCGGACTGGTGACGTACCTGGAAGTGATCAGCGCGCAGAGTATCGCCCTGGCGGACGAATCCACGGCGGTGGACCTGCTGCGGCGCCGCATGGATGCCAGCGTGCTGCTCATCAAGGCGCTCGGCGGCGGCTGGGATGTTTCGAAGCTGCCGGCGACCTAGGGGGAGGCGGAGCGGCGGCACGGCTATCGCGCGCCGGCCGGCGGGATTACACTGTTAGCGGAAGGAGTCCGGCGATGTTGCGTGCAGACCGTGCCAAAGTGGAGTGGAATTCCACCAAGAAACACTGGGAAGTCCGCATCCTGGTGGGTGCCGAGGTGATCAAGCGGCCGCTTGGAAAGCAGCCCAGCGATGCGGGCGAAGCCGTGCTCAAACAACGGGCGGTCGAGACCGCGCGGGACGAGGGCTATGAAGTAAGTCCGGAGCAGGTGGAAGTGGCGGCGACACGCGTTCCAGCCTGAGAAAGGAGCAGCCGGGAGTCCGAACGCGGCGGCGGGGCCCGGCGGAATGCTGGCCGGCGTCAAACAGGGAGAACCTCGGGCACGGAATCGGGGGTTGGTCTCCGCGCATCCACCAAAGATAGCCTGGACCTTGTCGGCCGATGCCGGGACAATAGAATGCAGGCCAATGATTCCCTTCCTTTCCCGCAAAGAATTCCCGGCGCCCTCGCTGACGGTGTTCGTGGCGCTTCAGACTTTAGACATTCTGACGACGCTGATCGGGCTGCGCGTGGGCGCGACGGAAGGGAGCTTTTTTGTGGGGCGGCTGATGCGCGCCGGGCCGTTGGAGGCGCTGCTGATCGCCAAGATCCTGGCGGTGGCCCTGGTGGCGCTGGCGTTGAAGTTCAAGCGGCCGCGGCTGGTGGTGTTCCTGAATTACTGGTTCGCCGTGGTGGTCACATGGAATTGCGCGCTGATCGTGCTGACGGAGTGGAGTTTGAACTGACCTTCCGATCTCCCCTATCTCCACCGGAACAGCCGGAGGGCGAGCACGAAGCACACCACCAGCCAGGCGGCCAGCACTCCCATCTGCGGGCCTAACAGCGCCAGGCCGGCTCCCTGGAGAATGTTCATCCGCAGCGCGTCGATGGCCGCCGTCAGCGGCAGGCCCTTGATGGCAGGCTGCAGAAACTGGGGAAACCTCTGGGCCGAGAAAAACACTCCCGAGACGATCCACATCGGCATCATCACCGTGTTCATGATGCCGGAGGCGGCTTCGATGGTTCGCGCGCGCGACGCAATGAGCAATCCGAGGGCGCTGAACGAGAGCGACGCGAGCACGCAAACCAGCATCAGAACGGCCAGCGAGCCGCGCAGAGGCACGCCAAAGACAAGCACGCCGAAGCCCAGTACGGCGGCCACTTCCACCACCAGCAGGAGCAGGCGCGAAAGCACGAACGAGAGCAGGTAGTATTGGCGCGGCATGGGAGTGGCCACCAGGCGCTTCATGAGCTTCTTGCGGCGGGCATCCACAATCGCGAATCCCATGCCCCAGATGGCGCTTCCCATGAGGTTCATGCCCAGCAGGCCGGGGATCAGGAAATCGATATAGCGAGAACCCGGGTCGCGAAGAAAACGGTCGGAAGCGGGCACCGGATCCACGCGCCCGGCGGCGCGTTCTATGGCGCCATAGGCCAGCAGGCGGGCCGTGCGGCCTTCGGGGTTGGTATCGTCGTAGCGATAGGCCACGCCGCCCGCGCCGCCGCCGGAAGCGTCCGCGGGCTCCACCACCAGGGCCACTTTGCCGGTGCGCAGGGCTTCCTGGGCCGCCGCGGCGTGCATCCGGGCGACATCCAGGCCCTTTTCGGCGCGCAGCGCCTGGGCCAGTTGGGGCGTGACGGCGGCGATTTTGAGCACGTCGGCGGGGCGGTTGCGGAAGGCGAGTCCGAGGCCGGCGGCCAGCAGGATTGGAAAGACAAATACCCAGAACAAGGCTTCAGGCTCGCGCACGAATTCCAGGAAGCGCACCAGCGTCAACTGGGCCAGGGGATGCTCAGTCCAAGCGCCAGGGCGAGGGGACTTTCGGGCCGCCTCGCGCGCGCGCAATTCCGAAATGCTGATGTCACTCATCGCGCAAATGCCGTCCGGTGAGGGTCACGAAGACGTCCTCCAGAGAAGCCGAGTGAGTCCGCAGTTCGGTGAGCGGCAAGCCCTGGCGGCTGAGTTCCTCGATCAGCGCGGGCACCGCGCGGTGCAGTTCGGTGACCAGCATTTCGACGCTGCCGTTCTGGCTGCGCACCTCGCGGGCGCCTTCGATGCGGCGGAGGGGTGAAACCGCCAGCGGCCGCGCGGCGCTTCCGGCGGAGAATTCCAGCACGTGCTCGACGCCGATGGAAGCGATCAGCTCGCGGGGCGTGCCGAGAGCGATCACCTTGCCGTGGTCCATGATGGCGATGCGGTCGCACAGGCGCTCGGCTTCATCCATGTAGTGGGTGGTGAGCAGGATGGTGCGGCCGGAGGCTTTGAACTCTTCGATGAGATCCCAAAGCTGCCGCCGGGCCTGCGGATCGAGACCGGTGGTGGGTTCGTCCAGGAACAGAAACTCCGGACCGCCCACCAGGGCGCAAGCCATCGCCAGGCGCTGCTTCTGACCGCCGGAAAGATTGCCCACACGCGCATTCTGTTTTTCGTCGAGAGCCACCAGGGCGATGACTTCGGAGGGAGCCGGCCCGGCTTCGTAAAAACTGCGAAACAGGCGGACCGTCTCGAGCACGGTGAGCTTCTCGGAGAGCTGGGTATCCTGCAACTGGATTCCGAGGCGCTGGCGCAGCCGGCCGGCATCGGAATTCCAGCTCATGCCGAGCATTTCCACGTCGCCGGAATCGGGCGCCAGCAACCCTTCGCA
Source organism: Bryobacteraceae bacterium (assembly GCA_030038565.1). Taxonomy (GTDB): domain Bacteria; phylum Acidobacteriota; class Terriglobia; order Bryobacterales; family Bryobacteraceae; genus JOPF133. Next base: position 1,170 of record JASHSS010000075.1, on the reverse strand, counting down.
GATCTCGATGGTGGTGGTCTTCCCGGCGCCGTTGGGACCGAGCAGCCCGAAGCACTCGCCCGTGCGCACCTCCAGGTCCAGGCGGTCCACGGCCAGCACGTCCTTGTAGGTCTTCCGGAGATTGCGCACCTGGAGGGCGGCTCTGGGCGCAGCGGTCATTAGTCCAGTATCCCATGCGGCCCGGACCGGACCGGCGGGTGGACCGTTGGAATCGCCTGGGACAGCGCTCCGGTTGCGTTCCACCCGCCAACGCCCCAGCCGTTGGCCCATACCTCGACCACTGGCATGACTTGCATGACCGGCGCGCGCGATGCGTGCCCACGAACTGCTCATGCTAAGTCGGTCACTTCAGAAGTTCACTAACGTATTTTTCGTGGATCATCACGGAGTGCTGAGCTTAACGAGGAGTTCGTCGAGGTCTTGACGGGTGAACTTCCACTCGAAGGGCTGGGCCGTAGTTGCCCAGTAGTATTGAAAATCCAAAAGGCGCTCGGCGACGGCGTTGAGGTCGGGAAAATCATTGGGCGTCAGGACCTTTCGCTGGACGATCGAGAAGTAAATTTCAATCTGGTTGAGCCAACTGGCATGAACCGGCGCATGCACGAGCGTAAGCCGTGGATAGAGATTCCGTAGGCGCTCTGCGGCCTTGGCCCCACGATGCGCCGAACAATTGTCCACGATCCAGAAGACGCGACGGGCGTCGTTATAAGGAGGACGTGTCATCACCTGCTCGACCAGCCGATCAAATGGCGCGATGCCATTCTTCGTTTCACAGCGGCCAAAAACTCTGGCTCGGTGGACGTCCAATGCCGCGATGTAGGTCCAGGCGCCGCAACGGAAGTACTCATGCTCGACATGCATGGGAGTGCGCGGACGACAACGCTGCGTAGCGTGCTTGCGGCGGCGAGCCTGAATGCTCGTCTTTTCATCGGCGGAGATGACGAATTCATCGTCCTTCAACTTTCTGCCATCCCACTGTCTGGCATAGAGGTCCAGCACGCGTCCGGCCTTGGCGGCGAAGTCCGGGTCCCGCGGGAATATCCAACTGCGGTGGTACCACGGCCGAATGGCGTCCTCGTGCAACCAGCGCCAAAGCGTGCTGCCGCTGACAGAGGCAACCAGGCCGCTCTGCTGGACTTGCTGAACCAGATCGCTCGTGCTCCAGCGGGA
>JASHSS010000777.1 GCA_030038565.1 Bryobacteraceae bacterium | reverse complement strand
CCTACATAGCCAAACCAGTCAGCCCGCACGCGGCCAGGGTATGACTCGGTGTGAGTCCGAAACGTCTAACTCTCTGAGGCAGCAGGTACGGAACCGGGCAGGAGGCCGGCCGGGGCCGTGTGCCCGTTGCGCGGGGCCACGGGCAACCACTTCTGAATCGCCGCCAGGGCCTGCCGCGCCGCGATTTCGCCCGCCTCCAGCAGTGCGGGTCCGCAACTGAATCCGTCCCATTCCACCCCTTGCACATCCGGCGCAATCACCAGGTCGCTATCGCTGCGCCAGCTCTCCTCGGTCCTCCGCTGCATGATTTGAAAACAGCGGTTCACCACCTGGAACACGTTATTGGGCAGCGGGCCGTTACTCTGCGCCGGAAGATGGATCGAGATCACGTGGGAAGCGCCGAGCTGACGGGCCAGGCGGGTGGGGATTTCCATGCTCATGGCGCCATCCACCAGAAGCCGCCCGTCGCAAGGCACGGGATGGAACAAGCCAGGATAGGCGCAGCTGGCCCGGATCGGCACGAACACGTCTCCGGATCCGCGGAACGTGATGGGTTCGCCGGTGGCCAAATCGGTAGCCAGGATGCCGAGAGGAGTCGGCATTTCCTCGAAACGATAGTTCTTCAGCAGCCTTTCCAGGAACTTCTTCATCCGCTCGGTTGCCGCGAACCCCATCCGGCCCAGACTCCAGCGGCCGATATCTCCAAACCGCATCGCGCATCCCGCGCGCGCGATTTCGGCTGGGGTGGCGCCGCTAGCGTAGGCGGCCGCCACGATAGCACCGGCGCTCACTCCGGTGATGCAATGGATGGGAATGGACGCTTCCTCGAAGATTTTGAGGACGCCCGCGTGTGCGATTCCGCGGGCAAAACCGCCTCCCAGCGCCAGGCCGATTTTGGCTGGGGCAGCGGGAGCAGCCGGCGCTAACAGCCTTACCGGCGGACGTGAAAACCGGCGGAGCGCCGCCCAAATGCCGCGCATGTGTTGGGCAGCCTTCATGACCCCCTCCTGTGCCATTCCGCGTGGCCCCTGCCAATTGCGACGGCAGTGAACCGTCGTAGAATGATTTCTAATGAGTCGGATGAGCAAGTTCCGCGCCAGGTTTCTAATTTTTACGGTTTTGCTGGCCGTGATCGTACCAGTGGCGGCGGCGCCGCCGTTCTCCGGCACTGCCGAAATCGAACAATCCCTGCACCGGCTGAACGAGTTGGGTTCCGTGCTCATGATCGGCGCCCATCCGGATGACGAGCGCACCCCGGTTCTGGCGTATTTCGCACGCGGCCGTTACCTGCGCACGGGTTATCTTTCGCTAACACGCGGCGAAGGCGGCCAAAACCTGATCGGCCCGGAGCAAGGGGTGCAACTGGGAATCATCCGCACGCAGGAGTTGTTGGCGGCGCGGCGCATCGACGGTGCCGAGCAGTTCTTCACCCGCGCGATCGACTTCGGGTTCAGCAAAACGCCGGCGGAAAGCCTGGAAAAATGGGGGCACGAACGCCTCCTGTCGGACGTGGTTTGGGTCATTCGGAAGTTCCGGCCGGACGTGATTCTGCTGTGCTTCACCGGCACCGCGCGCGACGGCCATGGACACCATCAAGCCTCTTCGATTGTGGGCAAAGAGGCCTTCGCAGCGGCGGCAGACCCCCAACGGTTTCCGGAGCAATTGCGTTACGTGGAGCCATGGCAGGCGAAGCGCCTGGCGATCAGCATTTTCAATTTTCCTCCGCAGCCAGCTCAGGCAAATGCCGCAGGACGCGGGGGACGGGGCGGAGCTGCGGCCGAGCCCCCGGATCAGCCGCCCTTGCCGCCGCTGCCCAAGGGCCCGCACGTGAGACAAGACACGGGCGCCTACAATCCGATCCTGGGGTATTCCTATGAAGAAATCGCCGGGCTGAGCCGCAGCATGCACCGAAGCCAAGGCATGGGTAACATGGGGCGGGTGGGCTCGGTCGAGAGCGAATTTATCATTGTGGGCGGCAGCGCTGCCTCCAAGGACCTGTTTGACGATATCGACACGTCGTGGAACCGTTTGCCTGGTGGCGCCGCCGTAGCGGCCATATTCGCCGAAGCCTTGCGCACCTTCGACCCGGCTCATCCCGAAAAAACGGTTGCCCCGCTGCTGCGCGCCCGGTCCTTGATCACCTCAATGAACGACCCGCTAGCCAAGATCAAATTGGCGGAGCTGGACGATGCCGTGGCGCAGTGCGCCGGCCTGTGGGTGGAAGCACAAGTCAAAACGCCGGAAATAGTTCCGGGAGCCAGCCTCAACGTTACCGCTACCGTCCTCAACCGCTCGCCGCTCCCCATCCGGCTGGAGGGCGCGCGCCTGGACGGCATGTTCCAGGAGGAAATGCCGGTCGAGCCAGGGCCGCTGGCGTTCAACGAAAGCAAGATTCTGAAACTGGACCGGGTCGTGCCGCCGGATCAGCCGTACACCCAGCCCTATTGGTTGGCCAAGCCTCCCTCCGGCGACACGTATACCGTTGAGGACCAGAATCTCATCGGTTCCGCCGACACGCCCCCGATTTTAACGCTGCGTCTACGATTCTCAGCCGGCGGCGCCGCATTCGAACTGGCGCGCCCGGTCGAATACCGGTATGCGGACCGCACCGAAGGGGAACGAGTCCGGCCACTGGTGGTGATTCCCCCGGTGGCGGTGAATCTGCCGGAGACAGTGGCGATGTTCCCCAATCCCGCCGCGCGCAAGCTGGATGTAGCTTTGCGAGCCAATGTCGATAAGGCGGTTGGCGCCCTGCGCCTGGATCTGCCGCCGGGCTGGAAGGCCGAGCCGAAATCACAGCCGTTCCACATCGCCACCGCGGGGGAAGACGAAGACCTGACATTCCAGGTGACGCCGCCGGCAGGCGAGTCCACCGTGGTGATGCGCGCCGTGGCCAGCATTGGCGGCAGGGAGGTCAGCTCCGGCATGCAGGAGATCTCTTATCCGCACATTCCCGTACAGGTGCTGTTCCCACCGGCCGAGGCCAAACTGGTACGCTGCGACGTGCGCGTGGAGGCGCGTCGCATCGGCTATATCATGGGGGCGGGCGATGAAGTGCCCGACGCGCTGCGCCAGCTTGGGCTCGAGGTGAGCTTGCTGGCGCCGTCGGATCTGGCGCAGAGCGACCTCTCCCGGTTTGATGCGATCGTGGCCGGAGTGCGCGCCTATGACACGCGCGCCGATCTCCGCGCCAATCATGCCCGCCTGATGCAGTATGTCCGCCAGGGTGGCACCTTCATCGTGCAATACAACCGGGAGCGCACCGGGAACATGGGCCCGTATTCGTTGACCGTGTCCAATGACAATCAACACCGGGTCACGGACGAAGATGCCGCCATGGCGCTGCCCCATCCCGACAGCCAGCTCTTGCGTGCGCCCAACCGCATCACGGCGGCCGATTTCGGCGGCTGGGTGCAGGAACGCGGCGCCTATTTCGCGAGCAAGTGGGATCCGCAATATCAGACTGTATTCGAGTCCCACGATGAGAATGAGAAACCGATGGCGGGCGGCGAGTTGTGGGCCCGCTACGGCAAGGGCGTCTATGTCTACACCGCCTATTCCTGGTTCCGCCAGCTTCCCGCCGGCATTCCGGGCGCCTACCGGCTGTTTGCCAATTTACTCAGCGCGAAGTAAGGTGCGAAAGCCTTAACCTTGCTCGGCAGCCGCCCTCGCGTTCTGCCGTCCTTCCTCCTCGAACATCGGTTTCCCCGTGGTGGCCACCCATGGCCCGCTGGCTCATTTCCCAGCGCCATTGAGGATGCGGGAAGCGATGACAGCCTGCCCAAGGGAAAGGCCGCCGTCATTCGCGGGGACGTTGGAATGAAGAAAGACTTCAAAGCCGTTCGACCGCAATTCCGCCACGGTGCGTGTCAGAAGATAGAAATTTTGAAACGTGCCACCGCTCAAGCAGACACGATTGAGCTTGTCGATGGATCGCAGGCGCTGACACATCGCAACGATCACCGCGGCGACGGTGTTATGAAACCTGGCGGAGACGGCCCCGGCTGGCACGCACCGCCGCACATCCCGGACGATCTCGCGGATCGCCGGACGCAGATCCACCTGCCACGGTCCTCGCCCTTCGATGTCAAATGGGTACAGATCGTCGCTGCCAGGTTGGGCAATCGTTTCCAACTCAATCGCCGCCTGTCCTTCAAAGTTGATTTCATGGCGCAGACCGAGGATCGACGCAACCGCATCGAAGAGCCGCCCGCAGGAGGAAGTCTGCACCGTATTGACGCCTCGGCGGATCATGGTTTCGACCAGCTTGAGCTTGCCGGGAGACATGGCAGGATGCCAGGGCCAATCAGGCCAGGCTTCTCTCTCGCCGAACGTATCGATGAGATAGCTTAGGGCGATGCGCCACGGTTGGCGGATGGCTTGGTCGCCTCCCGGCAGCGGCACGTAGCGGAAATGGGCGTGGCGCTCGAATCCCGCGAAATCAGCGACCAGGAACTCGCCGCCCCAGATTTGGCCATCGGTTCCGTAACCGGTTCCATCGAAGGCTACTCCGATCACCGGATCGCGGAGATGGTTTTCCGCCATGCACGCGGCAATATGCGCGTGATGGTGCTGAACCGCAATCCTCTCGACACCGGGAAGCTCCCGAGCATACCGGGTACTGAGGTAATTGGGGTGCAGATCGTGCGCGACCACTCGGGGCTCGATGTGGAAAAGTTTTTTCATTTGCTCCAAGGTCTCGCGAAAGAACTCGAGCGTCTGGTAGTTTTCCAGATCCCCAATGTGCTGGCTCAGCAAGGCATAGCGGCGCTTGGTGAGGCAGAA
>JASHSS010000074.1 GCA_030038565.1 Bryobacteraceae bacterium | reverse complement strand
CCTGCACTCCAACGGTGTGCGGACGGTCATCGTAGAACGCCTAGACCGGCTGGCGCGCGATCTAATGGTTCAGGAAACCATCGTGGCTGATCTTCGCAAGCATGGCTTCGAGCTGGTGAGCGTAGCTGAACCGGACCTGATGGCCAACGATCCAACGCGCATCCTGGTCCGACAGATGATGGGTGCTGTGGCCCAGTACGAGAAGTCTCAGATCGTCCTTAAGCTCCGTGGCGCGCGGCAGCGCATAAAGGCCAAGACCGGGCGCTGTGAGGGCCGCAAGCCTTACGGCTTCTATCCTGGTGAGGCCGCGGTAGTGAACCGCATGAAGGAACTGAAGGCCGGCGGGCTGGGGTTTGACAGGATCGCCGAACAACTGAACGCCGAGGGCATCCGGCCGCGCAAAGGCGAACGCTGGTGGGGGCGGGGCGTAAACAACGTGCTAACGCGGGAGGTGTCGGATGCCGCAGCATAAGTCCACCCGCACCCGCAAGGCCGAAGCGCTGGCCAGGGAACGCAAGCAACCCGAGTCGCTTTTTTACCTGTCCTTCGCGAGCGGCACGGGGTTCCTGGGCGCGGCCGTTGTGCGCGCGCACGCAATCCTTACCGCCGTGCAGCGATGCGATGAACTGGGCATCAATCCAGGCGGTGAGGTGGCTTGCTGGCCGATCAGCAAGCGTGATGGGCGGCGCGTAGCCCTGGATTTGCGCGACCGGCTGCTCACGGCGGAAGAGGTTATTGAACGGCTCGACGGCGAGCCGATCTAACCGACGGTCCGCGCGGAGCGGAGCGCCGCCGTATCGCCCGATTCCGGTGCAATCCGAACCCACTGGGCAGTCGAAACCGGCTGGGAGGATAAATACCATCACCCCACGCTGGATGTCGCTCCAAGGGCACGGGGGCCGCGCGGAATCAGGGCATCAAACGAGGTATCGACCGACATGAAACAGCCACAACAAACCAATGGTTCTCCCGGTGAGCGCGGCGAGGGAGGCAAATTCCTTCCTTCGCATTCCGTGGGTGTAAATAGTCGCTGGCGCGCTGGCACTAGCGGCAACCCCGCTGGGAGTCCGCGGGCGCGACGGGAGTTTGAGCACGCGTTCTACGCCGCGCTGATAGGCGAAGGCTCCGCCGAGGAGGCGGCCAAACTGCTATGGGCCGCGGCCCGCGACAAACAGCCATGGGCCATCCAGGCAATTCTGCAACGCTTAGCACCCCAAACCCAGTCACTGCGCCTGGTACATGAGAAAGGGGACGATTATGGGATCGATTACGGCCGGCTTTCGGTCGAGCAATTACGGCAGCTCGAATCAATCCTGGAGACCGCCGGCATTGAACCGCCAGCGGCTGAAGGCGGAGCTTTGCCGGCGGGATCTGAAGACGTTCATTAAAACGGCCTGGCCGACAGTCGAACCGACCCCGCTAGTGTGGGGCTGGCATATCGACGCGATTGCGGAGCATCTTTCGGCCGTTTCGGCAGGCCAAATCCGGAAGCTGCTAATCACGATTCCGCCGCGGCACGGCAAGAGCACTATCGTCAGTGTCCTATGGCCATCCTGGGAGTGGATCACGCGGCCGGAATTGCGCTGGCTGTGTGCGAGCTACGCTGAAGCGCTGGCCATTCGCGACGCCGTCCGGGCGCGGCGCCTGATTCAGAGTGCGTGGTATCAGCAGAATTGGAGTGATCGTTTCCAGTTTGCGGGCGATCAGAACCAGAAAAGCCGCATCGATACCGACCGCGGCGGCCATCGTATCGCCGTAGGAACGGGCGGCAGCGCCACAGGTGAAGGCGGTGATCGTCTGCTGATCGATGACGCCCATAATATCGCCAGCGTGGAGAGCAACGAAGTTCGGAAGGGCGTGTTGGATTGGTTCGACCAGGTGTGGAGCACGCGCGCCAACGATCCCCAGACAACCGCGCGGGTGATGATCGGCCAGCGCGTACATGAAAACGATCTGGCCGGGCATGTCCTGGAGCAGGGTGGCTGGGAGCATTTGAACCTGCCGGCGGAATACGAGGCCGTCGAGAAACGCGCAACCTCGATAGGCTGGACCGACCCGAGGACCGCGGAAGGTGAATTACTCTGGCCGGAAAGGTTTGGGCCGTCCGAGGTTGCCGAGAGCAAGCGCGTGCTGGGGAGTTACGCGTTCAGCGCCCAGTGTCAGCAGCGGCCAGCTCCGGCCGGCGGCGGCGTGTTCAAGCGCGAATGGTGGCGATACTTTCGCGAGATTCCGGAGGACATCAGCGATCGCCTGCTCTCCGTCGATTGCTCGTTCAAGGGCGCGAGCGATTCGGACTGGGTTGTGATTCAGGCTTGGGGGCGGAAGGGCGCTGACAAGTACTTGCTCGATCAATGCAGACGGCGAATGAATTTCCCTGAGACGATTGCGGCGACTCGGCGTATGGTTGAGAAGTGGCCCGAGGCACGCCGGAAGATCATCGAACTGAAGGCGAACGGCCAGGCCCTGGTGGACACCCTCAAGCGCGAGATCGCCGGATTCGTCGGCTACAGCCCGAAGGAGAGCAAGGAGGCGCGCGCGGCGGCCGTCAGCCCGGAAGTCGAGAGCGGAAATGTGTGGATTCCTGATCCGTCGCTACAGCCGTGGGTGAACGACTTCCTGAACGAGTGCAGCACATTCCCGCGTGGTCGCAATGATGACCAGGTGGACTGTGCGGTCCAAGCCCTACTCCATTACGGCAAAGGGCCGCGATACGGCCTAATCGAGTACCTGGAGCGCGAGACGGCCAAACACGATCAAGAGATCGCGGCGCGGATACAAGCGACCTCCAATCGGATCGCCGCTTATGCACCCCTGATACCGCTGATCGCTAAGCCGGCGCGTGAGTACATTCAGACGGCCACCAATGAAGCGGGCCGGGTGATTGGGTCGGATGGCGTGAAGTGGTATTGGATTGACACGGGTGAGGTGATAGCGGATCAATGATCGATCATTCCGTTTCCTCGGGGACCTTGCCTTGGACAATCAGATCGGCGAATACCTTAAGTGTTCGCAGGTACCCACGCCGGTTTTCTTCGGTGGGATTTATTTCATATCGCAGTCTGGCGACTTCTAGTTTCTCGCGCCACGGGTCATGCAGCCGTCGCGCGGTTCCATCGGGGAACATTTCGTGTTTTAGTGCGGGCGAGGACTCAGATTCCCGCCCGCCATTTCAAGCGAAAAGAGACTGAGGCATCCCTTCGCTTGATGTCTATTGAAACTAGGATATAGGCGGAATCGATTTTCTCAGGCAGTCTGAGGTTTACGCGGACCCCCGCGTTCTCGTGCCCGCCGCCAACCCCGCCGTGCCCGCGGCCGGCGGCATGATCGCCCGAGCCGGGGATCGCCGCCGGGCGGATCGATTGTTCCGCCCCCTTTCGACCTACCGCCGCGCAGCCGGCGACCTCACGCGGTGCCCGCAGCCGGCAAACGGCGGTGCGTTCCTAGCGTGCTCGTGGTGGCCTGCCGCGCCGGTGATGCCGCCAGGCGGACGCGTTCATCCTCCGCCGCTGGGTTTGCCCGTGCCGTGGGTCGCCGCCGGGCCAGCCGATTGTCCCGCCCGCTTTCGGCGAACCGCCACGCAGCGGCGAACTCACGCCGTGCCCGCGGCCGACGTTGGCGGTGTGGGATCCAACCGTAACTCCAGTGTTTCCCTCGCGCGTAGGGACGGTAGACATTGGTAGAGGAGACTGGCAATCCACAGCGCAGAAGAGCGCAAAGCCAAACGATCAACGGTGCCCCAGGTACCGCAGCTGGAAATTCAGTGCGCGCGGCTGGCCGTTGTATTCGCGAAGATAATCCACGCCGCCCTCAACATTTTCGACCAGGGTTGGATTGAAATGGCCGGTGATGTTGTTGAAGCCGGCGCGCACGCTCAGCCGGTAGCCGCGGATCGAGAGCAGACGCTCGAGGAAAAGGTTCAACTCAAAAAATTCGGGAAACCGCCGCCCGTCGACAGCGCCTACCACCTGCCCGTATTCGTCCTGGACCGAGAACGGAAACCCGGTGTGCCAATCCAGCATGTAGGCGAAAGCCCAGCTCTTGCTCCACGCCGGAAGATAGCCCCAACTGAGCAAGCGGTTAGGCGCATCCCAAGGCAGAGGACCTGTGTCGGAGGAAACGCTGAGCGGCTGATCCACGGTTCTCTCGATGACCGCGTTCGATTGGGCGCGGCTCAGAGTGTAACTCACCATCCATTGGAAGCGGCCCTTGAGCGGCTGTCCCACTGAAACTTCCACCGAATCGTACTGGTCTTCGCGCTGGTTGGTGAGGACGTAATCGGCGGTTAATGGCGCGGGATTCGGCCCGCCCGCGAGCACGGCCGGAAATTGGTCGATGGCCGGAAGGTCGTTGGTGTAATCGAAGCCGTGGGTGAAACGGCGCCGGATCAACTGAAGCTTACCCTCGAAAAGTTTGGGTAGAGCGCGATCCACCCCCAGAGTGGTAATTCCG
>JASHSS010000776.1 GCA_030038565.1 Bryobacteraceae bacterium | reverse complement strand
TCGGCGCAGGTGGGATCGAGCATGGCGTTATGGTCGGCGAAAGGCACGCCGTTTAGAAACTCCCAATTGTTATCGGCGTCGAAGGCGGCCCATCCGCCGTCGCCCGACTGCATGGCGAGCAGCCAGTCCACTCCGCGCTTTTGGCAGGCCATCTGGGCCGCCGGGTTGGATCCGGCCGCCAGGCTGAGCGCCAGCATGACCATGGCCGAATCGTCGACATCGGGATAGTGCTCGTTCTGGTAAAAGAACGCCCAGCCGGAGGGTTCCGTATTGGGCCGCTTCACGGACCAGTCGGCTTTGCGGCGAATTTCCCGTGCCAGCAGCCAATCGGCCGCCGAACGCAGGGCCGGGTGGGTGGGATCGGACTCTCCCAGGGCGAACGCGCCGATGGCGGTATCCCATACCGGCGAGAAGCACGGCATGATGAAAAACCGCCGGCCGTCGTCCACCATCAACTTGTTGAACTGACGCAGCGCCTCCATGCGCAGCGGGTCGTCCTTGGCATAGCCCAGCGAGTCCAGGGCCATCACCGAATACATCATGGGAGGATAAATAGCGCCCAGCCCATCGGAATGGCGCATGCGCTCGATCATCCACTGGCTGGCCTTGGCGATCGCCCTGCGACGCAGCGCCTGGCTGCCGTGCCGTTCCCACCATTTGAGGAAGCTATCGAGGGCCAGAAACAGGTTGTGCCAGGTGAACCACTTAGGATCCCGGCGGAATTCGGGGCTGGCGCCCGGCAGCCACAACTCGTCCAGGGTAAACCCCGCCGGCACCGGACGGCGCGGATTGGACGAATGCACAATCGAAAGCGAGACTACGATGGCGCGCGTCCAGGAGGACATCTGGTAGAGAAAGTTCAATGGCAGCAGGACCACTTCCGGTGGAATGCTGGGACAATACTGGCGCGGGTAGAGATCGAAAAGGCTGAGGTTGACCTTGACGTAACTGTTGGCGGCCTGAACGCCGCCCAATTCCAGGATCCGGCGGCGGAGGCGCGCCATGCGGGGATCGTCCACATCCAGCCCCGCCAGTTTGAGCGCGAAGTAGGCCTTCACCGAGGCGCTCACTTCCGACGGCCCCTCGACATAGATGTTGAAGCCGCCGTCGGGCAACTGGCGGTCCAGAATGGAGCGCGCGGCTTTGTCGATGAGCCGGCGGGTCTGCGGATTCCAGCGGCCCTTCTCCGGAGGATACAGCCAGAGTTGGAACAGGATGTAATCGGATTCGAGGGTCGTGTCGGCGGTGAGTTCGGCGCACCAGTGGCCGTCGGCCTTCTGAAGCTGAGCGAGGCAGCCCGCGGCGCGCCGGGCGCCCTGCCGCGCGCCGGCCTCCAGCGTGTTTCCGACTTGTACCGGCGCGCTCATTGAATCGAGATCATCAGTTCGCCCGGCAAAGAAAACCGCACGTCTTCTTCCACCAACTCCAGTTCCTCCATCTGGTGAAAGCCCCATCCCCGCAGGAACTCGATCAATTCCTGGACCAGGTGTTCGGGCGCCGAAGCCCCCGCCGTAACGGCCACGTTTTGAACGCCCTCCAGCCAGAGCGGATCGACATCGTTGCGGTCGTTCACCAGGTACGAACGTACTCCAAAATTATCCCCCACTTCAACCAGGCGCTTGGAATTGGAGCTGTTCTGGGATCCCACCACCAGCAGCAGATCGCAGAACTCGGAGACCGCTTTGACGGCCATCTGGCGGTTCTGGGTGGCATAGCAGATGTCCTGCGCCGGGGGTCCCTGCACCAGCGGGAAGCGCTCCTTTAAGCGCGTCACGATCTCGCTGGTTTCATCCAGGCTGAGGGTGGTCTGGGTGAGGTAGCGGACGCGGGTGGGGTCCGGCAGATCCAGGCGGTCGACATCCTCGACGGTTTCCACCAGGTAGCTGCGCTCCGGCACCTCGCCCAGGGTGCCGATCACCTCGTCATGATCCTTGTGCCCGACTAACACGATACTGAACCCATCGCGCGCGAAACGAACAGCTTCCAAATGCACTTTGGTAACCAAAGGGCAGGTGGCGTCGATGATATCCAGCCGCCGTTCGCGAGCCTCGCGGCGCACCGAGGGCGCTACGCCGTGGGCGCTGAAGATGGCGCGGGCGCCCGAGGGCACCTCGTCCAGCTCCTCCACGAAAATGGCCCCTGCCTCGCGCAACTCATCCACCACGTGTTTGTTGTGGACGATCTCCTTGCGCACGTAAACGGGCGGTCCATAGAGGTCCAGGGCGATCTTGACTACATCGATAGCCCGAACCACCCCGGCGCAAAAGCCCCTGGGTTTGAGCAAAAAGATCTTTTTTTCCGCTCCGCAATTACGTGCGAAAGGCTTTAGAGGCATACTGATGAATTGATTCCGATTATAGCAGGATAGCGCATTTCAAAGCACTTATCGCGATGATGGTGAGTGGCGAAAATTGCGCCGCGCGATGCCGGTAACCCGGAGCGCAACCGTCCCGGCCCGTGCGGACGAGGCGCCGCGCGGCGGTCCGCCATCTCGGGCCCGGCCCGGAGGCGCGCACCGCCTTCGTATTGTTCTACTGGTGGTTCCCTTCCCGTCCCCGTGATATCCTGTCTCCCAATGCCTGCGCTCCAAAGCCGGGTGGCGATCCTCCTGGTGGCCGCCGCGACGCTCGCGGCCCAATCCACAGCCGATTGGAGCGCCGTCATGGCGCTTCCGCCGGGAGCCCGGATTCGCGTGGAAGCGCCGCCGCGCAAGCTCAGCGGCCGGCTCCTTTCGGCCGCCGCGGACGCCATCGTTGTGCGCTCGGGCGCGCGCGAGGAACGCGTCGCGCGCTCCCAGATTTCGCGTCTGGATGCCCGGCGCAACAGCCATCGCAAGCGCAACGTGCTGATCGGGATCGGCATTGGAACGGGCGCCGGGCTGGGCCTCGGCCTGGCGGCACGCACCTCCTGCACCGGCTTTTGCATCAGTCCGGTTTCTAACGGCGTGGTGGTTGGGGCAGGCATTGCGGCCGGCGCGCTGGTCGGGGGCATTGTCGGCGCTGTGCTGCCCACCGGCGGCTGGCGCGAAGTCTATCGTTCACCCCTCCCGACCCCGTAGCCGCGCAGCCTTCAGTACTGCAGCAGCCGCTCCATCTCCCCCACCAGCGTTTCGGTCTGCGGCAGAATCGCCGCCTCCAGCCGCGGATGGTAACCGATCCACGTATCCAGGGCCCCCACCCGCCCCACGGGCGCGTCCAGGCGGTCGAACAATTCGCCGGCGATGCGCGCGGCGATCTCCGCTCCGTACCCGAACGAGAGGCAGTCTTCGTGCGCCACCAGCACCCGGCTGGTCTTCTCCACGGACTCCCGGATGGCCTCCCAGTCGTAAGGCGCGAGCGTCCGCAAATCCAGAATTTCAATCGACGCCTGCCCGCTGCGCCGCTCCACCTGCGTGGCCGCCACCAGCGCCTTCTGCACCAGCGCGCCGTAAGTCACCAGCGTCAGGCTGCGCCCGGGCTTTACAATCCGCGCCTTGCCGAAGGGAATGGTGAAATCCGGCCCGGGGTACGGCGCGCGGTTGTACGGCTCGCGGTACAGCTTCTTGTGCTCCAGAAACAGCACCGGGTCGTCCGCGCGCAAGGCCGTGCGCAGCAGCCCGCAGGCATCCTGCGCGTTCGAAGGCATGGCCACCCGCAGCCCCGGAATATGCGTGAAGATCACTTCACCAGATTGGCTGTGATACACGGCGCCGCCGTTCAAATACCCGCCGATAGCCACGCGAATCACCGCCGGGCAGGCGAACGCGCCGTTCGAGCGCCACCGCAGGGTCGCCAGTTCGTCCCGTATCTGCATCATGGCCGGCCAGATGTAATCGAAAAACTGCACCTCCGCCACGGGCTTCAAACCGCGCGTGGCCATGCCGATGGCCCGTCCCACAATGGCCGCCTCCGCCAGCGGCGTGTTGAAGGCGCGCAGCGACCCGAATTCGGCTTCGAGGCCGTGGGTGGCTTTGAAAACCCCGCCCTTGCCCTTCACTTCGCCCCGGTTGGCGGCGCGGCTGCAATCCGCCACGTCTTCGCCGAATACCAGGATTGCCGGATTCCGGCGCATCTCCTCCTTCAGCGTGGCGTTGATCATATCCACCATGGTCAGCGGCGCTCCACGCGGTTCCGGCTGCGTGTCGAACCGGGCGCCGGTCGCGTCGATCGTCTCCGAGTACAGCGCCCGCAGCGCCGAAGCCGGGTCGGGCGGTTCGTCGTGGAGAGCCTCCTCGGTGGCCTGGTGAACCTCCACGTCGATTTCGTGGGTGATGTCCTGCAACATGCGCCGGTCGATGATGCCTTCCTCGATCAGCAG
>JASHSS010000775.1 GCA_030038565.1 Bryobacteraceae bacterium | reverse complement strand
CGAATTCGCAGTATTCCTTCCAGACCCGTTTCGAGGATGGCAAGGGAACCAATCCGGAGGAGTTGCTGGCGGCGGCCCACGCGGGCTGCTTTTCGATGGCGCTATCGGCGCAGTTGGGCGGAGCGGGCTTGACTCCCGAGAAGATCGAGACCACCTGCACCATCAGCCTGGAAAAAGGAGCCGACGGCTTCGCCATTACCCAGAGCCATCTTGACCTGAAGGCCAAGGTGCCCGGCGCCAGTCAGGAAACGTTCGACAAGGCGGTCGAGGCGGCCAAAGCCGGCTGCCCGGTATCGAAGC
The DNA here is from genome assembly GCA_030038565.1 of Bryobacteraceae bacterium. GTDB lineage: Bacteria > Acidobacteriota > Terriglobia > Bryobacterales > Bryobacteraceae > JOPF133. The sequence continues at coordinate 18,664 of JASHSS010000775.1, read as the reverse complement.
TTTATAAGACCAATATTACGCTGCACTCGAGTTTGGAGAGCTGAGGGGCGCCGGGTCCGCCACTCGCGAGGCCGTCGAGCAAGACCGGAGAAAACCGGTGGGGTCGCGAGGAGGGAGTTTTGGAGAGCGCCCGTTTTCCACCACGGAGCTTACGCGCCGGGGTGGAGAACACCGAGAGAGGCCGCGGGGGGAAACTGTCAAGTGGGGGCAGCACGAGCCGCCGCCTGGGAGGACATTGAATGCGTACGTATTTGCACCTTTTCTGTGGGCTGGCGCTGGCCGGCGCCTGCCTGGCGGCCGGCCCGGTACCGGGACCGTCACTGGATATTCCCGCGGGCAGCGAGGGGCCCCATGCCACCGCGGTCCTGGCGGGCGGATGCTTCTGGGGCGTCGAAGGGGTCTTCGAGCGGCTCAGGGGCGTGTCGAATGTAGTGGCGGGATTCTCCGGCGGGAAGGCGTCCACCGCGCACTATGAGATCGTGAGCAGCGGCACCACGGGCCATGCCGAATCCGTGAAGATCACCTATGACCCGGCGCAAATCTCATACGGCCGGCTGCTGCAGGTGTTTTTTTCGGTGGCGCACGATCCGACCGAGCTGGACCGCCAGGGCCCCGACGAGGGCACGCAATACCGTTCGGCCATCTTCTACTCTTCCGAGGAGCAGAAGCGGGTGGCGGAGGCCTACATCGCGCAACTCGACGCGGCCCACATATTCGGCCACAGGATTGTGACCCAGGTGGCGCCGCTGACGGGCTTCTACGCCGCCGAGGCGTATCATCAGCACTTCCTCGATCGCAACCCGGACAATCCGTACATTGCAACGGTGGATATGCCCAAGATCGAGGCGCTCAAGCGGGAGTTTCCGGAGCTGCTGAAGAAGCGGTGAATTACGCCAGCGCTACCGGGCGGATGGGCGAGGCGGTGGCGCCTTTCAACTTCAAGGGCAGCGCAACGAACAGGAACTCGTAAACGCGCGCTTGTGCCAGCTCTTCCAGGTTGAGGCACTCGATGATATGGATTCCGCTTTCCACCAGTAGGTGGACGTGGACCGGCATGGCCGCATCGGGCAGCTTTTCGAAGGCCACCGTGTCCGACCCCGCGGCGTGGATTCCGTGCCGGCTGAGCCACCCGGCGCCGGCCAGCCCGGGGCCCGGCCCGCGCACTTCGTTGATGAAACGCGCGGCATCCTGGAAGAAGGCCGCCCATCCGGTGCGCAGCAGCACTACATCGCCCGCACCGATCTCGACACCTTGGGCGCGTGCCGCGGCCTCCAGATGCGCGGGCGTGATTTCGAAATCCTCCGGCAGCGGCCCACCCCCCTCCCGCGCGGCGATATCCAGCAGCACGCCGCGGCGCAGAATGGGCGCGATGGTGTCGATGGAGAGGCGTTCCAGACCGCCCGCATAGGACTGCACCCGCGCAGCTTCGTCGCCGCCGTAAAGTTTGCCGGCGCAGGAAAAGTGGCACAAAGCGTCTATGTGCGTGCCGACATGGCTGCCCAGCGCCAGGGCGTCAGAGGCCGAGCTGTTTCGCGCCGGGCCAACGTAATCGCCGTGCCGCTTCACCAGGCCAAAGAGGAACGGCGGATGCGAGGGGTGGTGCGGCATGCCCACGAAATAAGGCTGCGCCAGGTCGAAGACGCGGGTGTTGGCAGGAATTTCGAAACGTGCCATCAGAACCGATAGTGCGCTCCGAACTGCAGGATGCGCGGGTTGTAGAACATGGAAGAAATCACCCCGAAGGTGGTGGAATTGATGTTCTGGTCGCCCGACCAGAACGTGGGGTGGTTGAGCGCGTTGTAGGCCTCCATGCGGATTTCGAGGCTCTGGTGTTCGGAAATCGGGACGTTTTTGTTCAAGCTCATGTCCGTGGTGAAGGTCCACGGTCCCGAGAACTGCCGGCGCTGGAGCGTGCCGAGGTTGCCGGCGGTGGGGTTGAAGAACACCTCGCCGGCGAAGGCTGGGCTGCCCGGGGCACTCACGCCGGTGCCGTTGGATTGGTTGATGGCGGAAGGAGCGATTTCATAAGGGCCGTTGCCGGTCATCTGGAAATGCACGATCTTCTTCAACTGCGAATCGTTGAGGCTGGTGACGGCCGTGTTGTAATACGAGCGCAATTCGCTGTTGAGAGTGCCATAGCTGGAGAGGACCGAAAACGGCGCGCCGGACTGCCACGTCATGGTTTCGCCGAAGACCCATCCACCCACCACCCGGTCCAGCACGCGGCCGAGGGTCAGCCACTTGCCCTTGCCGATGGGCAGCTCGTAATAGCCGTCGCCTTTGATCATCTGGTTCAGGTCGTAATTGGCGCGTGAACGCTCGAGCTTGGGATTGTTGAAATCGAGAAACGCCTGGAAACGGGTCTGCACGTCCCCGTCGCCGTCGCTGAGGACCTTCCCGAAGGTGTAATTGGCTTCCAGGCTCAACCCGTGGCTGGTGTGGTGGCGTGCCACTAACTGGACCGAGTTATAACTCGCGCTGGAATAGTTGGTCAGCATATCGGCGCCGAGCGCGTAGGGGTTCTGGTAAAAGCTCACGCTGCCTTCTTCGCCATTGATCTGGTAGTAATTGGCCAATTGGCCCACTTCGCCGTCTTCCAGGTAGTAAATCACGTTGGGGTCCTGGTTGCGGCCGGTGATATAGCCGCCTCCCTTCAACTGCGGAAATACCGTCAACTGCTGGCTGCCGGGGATGCCTGCATTGTACGCCGGGTTGAAGATGCCGGATCTGGCTTGCGCCAGGAAACCGTTGTTCTGCGCGCGCAAGAAATCAGCCAGGAACCCGTTGGGCACAATCTCCACCTGGTTGAAATCGAAGGCGCGATACTGGCCCACCTGGTGGTTGCCGACGTAGCGCGCCTCGTACACCGTGCCCTTGACTTCGTGTTGGATGCCGGCGGTGTACTGCTGCACGTAGGGGCGGTTCAGGTTCGGATCGATCAGTCCGATGGTGTTTTGCGTGTTGGTGGCGTATTCCTGGGAGACCGTGGAGGGAACCGCGAAGGCGGGAATCGGAATGGACGGGACGCCGCCTCCCACGGTATTGGACAGCCCCACCGCGCTGGAGATGCCCTGCAGCAGGGAATTGGCTTCCAGCATGTTTTCGGGCGCCAGAATCTCCTGGTCGTTGACTCGCATGATGGCGTAGCCGGCGCGAAACGCGGTCTTCCCATCGCCGAAAATATCCCACGCCAGGCCGATGTTGGGCGAGAAATCGCGCCAGTGGCGGTCGTACCACTGCCGGCCCACGGAACTGCCCGCCCAGTTCAAGGTGGCGTTGGAGAGCAGGGTGGCTACGGCGCCGCCGGTGATCTCGGGTTCCACCTCCAGCGAGTCGCGCTCGGTGACCACGCCGGGCAACTCCCATTTCATCCCGATGGTCAAGGTGAGGCGCGGCGACACTCTCCACTTATCCTGTCCGTAGAAGTTGTAATCGCCCATGATGAAGTGGCGCAAGTAGGGCTGGCCGGGAACGTAGCCGGACGTGCGACTGGTGATGTTGAAGGTCTGGCTGTAGCTGTCGATATAGCCGCCCAGCGTGGCCAGCAGGGCATTCGCATCGTAATAATCCGTGCTGCCGATACCCGGGAGAACGGTTTGCGGAAGCACCGGCTGCCCCGATCCCATGTACAAATTGTAAGTCGGTACTACGCCCGAATCGTCGTAACTGCGGACAAACACTTTCTGGCCGTGGAAGCCGAACTGAATATAGTGGCTGCCGTGCTGGTAGGCCGCGTCGTCGGAGAGGGCAAAGGTGTTGGTGGTGCGGCCCTGCGGCAGAAACTCGTTCACGGGATCCGAAAAGTCCATGCCCGTCAGGAGGTAGGGCCCGAATTGCTGGGAGGTGAGAAAGTAGGCGTACGTCAGGTTGAAGCCCGCGCGGACTTCGTTGGTGATATGGGAAGTGGGCGTCCAGCGCCAGGAGACGGACACGAAGTTGGCGTGGGTGGGGTTGGTGACCTTGGGAACCAGCGAATAGTCGTTTTCCAGATCGGGGCGCTGGGAATTATCGCGATTCCAAAGGTATGCCCCGCTGATGGCCTGGCTCGTGTTGATGTTGTAGTCGATCTTACCGGTGATATTATCGCGGGTCTCATTGTCCGACTGGTTGAACCGGTAGCCGGCGGTGTTGCGCAGGTCGCCGGGCGTGCTATCGCCCACCAGGTAGTTATTGATCTTGTCGGGCAGGGGCACCTGGTTGAGCAGGTTCTGGATCTGCGGCGCGAGGCTGGTGATATTGCGCAATTGCAGAACATTCACCTGCTCGGGGGTGTTCCCGATGTTGTAAGTGAAGATGCCCTGGCGAGCCGTGGAGGTGAGGATGGTATCGTCCTGGGGAGTTTGCTGGTGCGCCCGCACGGCTTCGTAATTGGTGTAGAAGAAAAGCTTATCCTTCTTGATCGGCCCGCCCATGGAAGCGCCCATCTGGTTTTGATTGAGGAACGGCAGGGGGACGCCGGCCTGGTTGTTGAACCAGTCGTTGGCGGCCAGGGCATCGTTGCGGTTGTACCAGAAGCCTTCTCCGGTAAATTGATTGGTGCCGGAAGGCGTGGAGAATGCTGTTTCGGTGGCTCCGCCGGAAGATGCGGCGTTGGCGTTGGAGGCCACCAGGGTCATCTGGCGCACCTGGCCGAGGAGCAGGCGATTGGGGTTGTAGTCCAGGGCGTTGTCGCGGATGTAGTTGTCCTGGATGTTGATGCCGTCCAGCGTCACGTTGGAATACGAGGTGCGCAGGCCGTTGATCACGGTGAAGGAATTGCCGTTGTAAACCACCCCGGCCTGGGTCTGGAGAATGGAAAGCGCGTCGCGGTCCAGAATGGGCAGGTTGCGGATCTCGTCCATGGTGATGGTATCGGAGATTTCGGCATTGGAGGTATCCACGCCCTGCGCTTCGGCGGTCACCTCAACCTTCTGCGAAACCGTGGCGATGGCCAGTTTGACGGGCAGCACCGAGACCTCGCGGGCGGCATCCACGGTGAGGCCGGTGATGGTGGCCTTCACAAAGCCCTTGGCATCCACGGTGAGGTCGTAGTCGGCGGGCCGCACACCCAGGAAATGGAAGAGTCCGTCGGTGGATGTCTTGACGGAAAGGAGCGGCTTTTTGCCGCCGGCAAGGTATAATTCGACTGCGGCGCCAGGGATAGCGGCGCCCGAACTGTCCACCACGGAACCGCTAACGCGCCCCGAAAACTGAGCCAAGGCCGGGAACGCCTGAAGCAGACACACCAGCAACACCCCGGAAGCTTTTTGCATATTTCTTATTGAACCCCAAAACTGAGACGCGCGTCTCGGTAAAAAGGCAGAGGCAAAGGATCGCCGGGAAGTATAAACAGCGCGGCCTCGGCCGGTTCGTATCGGGGTTTTTGGCAAAAGGCGAATAACAGGCGAATACGATCGGGGCACCTGTAGCCCTGGCGATCATGCCTTTGTGCTCCCTCCCCCCTAACTCTTATGAAGATAAACAGGTCTTTATAGTATAGTAAGATCTTCTCGCGCTGCGACTTCATCGTTCACCCCTTCGAGGCGCATGTTGGAAAACGCTTCACTGTAGCGGATAACCAGTTATAATTGTCTTGAAAGGTTGCATTTGCATGAAGATTCGTCCTGAAGATGCCCTGGAATACCATTCCGCATCTCCGGCGGGGAAATTGTCGGTGATGCCGACCAAGCCCTGCCGCACACAGCGAGACTTGAGCCTCGCTTATACCCCCGGGGTCGCGGTTCCCTGCCTGGAGATCGAGCGCGATCCCAGCCTGGCGTACAAATACACCGCCAAAGGCAACCTGGTGGCGGTCATCAGTAACGGCACCGCGGTGCTCGGATTAGGCAACATCGGGGCTTTGGCAGGCAAGCCCGTGATGGAGGGTAAGGCCGTCCTATTCAAGCGCTTCGCCGATATCGACGTGTTCGATATCGAACTCGCGACCAGCGACCCCCGCGAGGTCATCCGCACCTGCCAGATTCTCGAACCGACCTTCGGGGGCATCAATCTGGAGGACATCAAGGCGCCCGAGTGCTTCGAAATCGAGGAAGAACTGCGGCGCACCATGAAGATCCCGGTGTTCCACGACGACCAGCACGGTACCGCCATCATCTCGGGTGCGGGCTTATTGAACGCGCTGGAGATTTCGGGTAAAAACATTGCCAGCATCAAAGTCGTGTTCAATGGAGCGGGCGCGGCCGCGATCTCCTGCGCCGCGCACTACGTGCGCATGGGTGTGCGCCCGGAGAACATCCTGATGTGCGACACCAAGGGCGTGGTCTACGAGGGCCGCACCGAGGGTATGAACCGGTATAAAGCCCGCTACGCGGCCAAAACCGAGGCGCGCACGCTGGCCGACGCGCTGGTGGGCGCGGACGTGTTTTTCGGTCTCTCGATCGGCGGGTGCGTGACCCCCGAGATGGTCAAGACTATGGCGCCCCAACCCGTGATTTTCGCGCTGGCCAACCCCGACCCCGAGATCACCTACGACGCGGCCCTGGCGGCCCGTCCGGATGCCATCGTGGCGACGGGACGCTCGGACTACCCCAACCAGATCAACAACGTGTTGGGTTTCCCCTTCATTTTCCGCGGCGCTCTGGACGTCCGCGCCACCACCATCAACGATGATATGAAGCTGGCCGCCACGCGCGCCCTGGCCTCTCTGGCCAAGCAGGACGTGCCCGATTCGGTTCTGCGCGCGTATGGCGTGGACCGGCTGGAATTCGGGCGCGATTACATCATTCCTAAGCCCTTCGATCCGCGGGTGCTCACCTGGGAGGCCTCGGCCGTGGCGCAAGCCGCCATGGATACCGGCGTAGCGCAACAGCCCATCGACATCCAGCAGTACCGCGACGAACTGGAGCGGCGCCAGGGCAAAGCTCACGAAATGATGCGCGGGATGATCCACAAAGCCCAGCGGGATCCCAAACGGATCGTGTTCACCGAGGGCGAAGAAGGCAAAATCCTGCGCGCCTGCCAGATCCTGCTGGATGAAAAGATTGCCAACCCGATTCTGCTCGGCAACGAGGCCAACATCCGCGCCAAAGCCACGGAACTGCGCCTGCAACTGGGCGGAGCTCAAATCGTGGACCCGCATCAATTCCCGCGCCTGGCTGAGTACACCGAAGAGTTCTACAGCCTGCGGCAGCGCAAGGGGGTGACCCGCACGGAGGCCGAGCAAATGGTCCTCAACCCCACCACTTTCGGCAGCCTGATGGTTCGATTGGGCGATGCCGATGGACTGGTGGGCGGCTTGACCACGCATTATCCCGATACCATCCGGCCGGCGCTGCAGGTGATCGAAGTGCGCCCCGAACTCCGCAAGGTGGCTGGAGTGTACATGCTGATCACCCGCAAGGGCGACATTTACTTCCTGGCCGACGCCACGGTGAACATCGAACCTACAGCCGAGGAACTGGCCGAAATCGCCATCATGGCGGCGGAAAAGGCGCGCCGCTTCAACGTGGAGCCCCGCGTGGCCATGCTCTCGTTCTCAAACTTCGGCAGCACGCGCCATCCGCTGTCGGATAAGGTGCGGCTGGCCGTGGACCTGGCGCGGCGGCGCGCGCCGGGACTGATGATCGACGGCGAAATGCAGGCCGACACTGCGGTGGCTCCGCACATCATCGAAGAGACCTACCCGTTCAGCACCCTGAAGGGCGGGGCCAACGTGCTGGTCTTTCCGAACCTGGAAGCCGGCAACATCGCCTACAAGCTGCTGCAACGGATCGGCGGCGCGGAACTGATCGGGCCGCTTCTGACGGGACTGGCCAAGCCGGTGCACGTGCTGCAGCGCGGATCGGAAGTCAACGACATCGTGCACGTGGCGGCGGTGGCGGTGGTGGACGCGCAGGAAATCGGCAAACCGTATCGCACGCTGGTAGCTGCGCAGTAGGGCGCCGCAGAGAGCTGGTCCGGTGACGGCGCCGCTGTTGACTTACTGCCCCGTGACCGCGATCGAAATCAGATTGCCCGCCAGGTCCCAGGTGTAGGTGACGATCCGGCCGTCGCCCAGGGTCGCTTGCGTCAGGCGGTTGAGGCCGTCGTAGGTGTAGCTGGCGGTGCTGTTGGGCGTGAAACCCGAACCAATCACGGAGAGCAGGCCGCTCGATGCGGTTTGCGAATTCCCGGCGGCATCCGTAGCCGTGACCCGCACCACCGCGGTCCGGCTCGGGGCGATACTGGCCGGGACGATCCAGGTGTACGATTGCTGGACCCCCGAAAGTCCGGCGGCAATCGAAGTGGGAAAGGTCTTGCCGCCATCCGTGGATAGATCCACGGCTTGGCTGGCCACGCCTATGTTATCGTCGGATTGCCACTGAATCTGATAAGTCGTACCGCCGGGAATCACTTCGCCGCCAATCGGTTTCAGCAGCGTAACTACCGGTGGTTCGGTATCGCTTACCTGGCAGGTGTTGGTGTCGTTCTGCAGGGAGACGCGATAGCTGCCCAGGTTGGCGTTGAGGTCGCGCACCAGCAAGGTGTAGGTACCCGTCGTCGCCAGCAGCAATTGCAGGTCTCCGCCCGCGCCCGAGGCTCGCAAGGTTCCGGAGGGATCGTACAATTCGCCATACGGCGTGTAACTGCCGGAGCGCTGGGTGAGGCGGATGTCCGCCAGGTTGGCGGCGGTTCCAGGGAAAGTGTAAGTGTCCATCTGGCCCGGCAGGGTCACCAGGCGCAAGGTGGTCTGGCCGCAGGTGAGCGCGGTGGGGGTGCAGGGATCGTTGGGGCGCTGGTAGGCTACGGTGAACGATCCGGTCTGCCCGATGGAACTGGAGGGCCCCACGATCACCAGGTAGCTTCCGGTGGCGGAAGCCTTCTGGCTGATGCTTGGGGCGGCCGCCAGGCGCAGGCCGGTGGTGTCGTACAATTCGATGGCCGGCGAGAAGTTACCCGAAAGGGGCGTGAAGATCATGCGCATCAGGTCGCCCGCATTGGCCGCCGCCAGGTAATAGCGGAACTGGTTATCCGGGCTTAGTGAGGCGGTGGTCGATCCACCGCAGGCGAGGGGCCCGAGCGCGGCGCCCGCGGGATTGTTGAGGCGTTGCCAGGATAACGAATAGGCGCCGCCGGTGCGCCCGGCGGAGGCGCCCACGATCACGGTGTAGTTGCCACTTGTGGTGATGCTCGGGGACAGCGAATAGGTGCTGGCGTTCAGGCGCTTGCCGGTGGGGTCGTAGATCTCCATCAGGGCGGTGAACCCGGAATTGAACGCCGCGCTACGCACCAGCAGCGAATCGCCGCTGGATGCCGGTATGGTGTAGGAAAGGAACGGCTCTGCGGCGCTGATCACCCCTTGCGTGGTCTGCCCCTGCGGCGGGGCGGAACCGCAGGCGTTGACGGTGCGCAACAGGTCCAGATCGAAAGGGCCGCCCACGGGGTTGGGGCTGTTATCGGTGGCCACCACGGTGTACGCGCCGCCGGAGGGTTGGGGAACATCCACGCCGGTGAAGTTTCCGCTGATGGCCGTGCCCACGGAATTCCCCGAAGGATCGTAGACCGCCAGCGCGGGCTGCAACTGGCCGGTGAGGTCCAGCATGCGGAGGCTGAACGATTCTTCGGGGTTGGCGTTGTAACTGTATACGGCGGTAGTCAGAGGCTGCGAGAAAACGGCGCTGGAGACCGCCCCGCAGTTCAAGGTCCCCGCACCGCAGGGCCGGTTCAGACGCACCAGGGCCAGGGCGTAGGTGCCAGTCTGCGAATTATCGTAACCGTCAGTCACCACCAAAGTATAAGTGCCGGTGGATGCCGTGCTGAAATTGACCTGCCCGATGTTAGGAGTGCTCAAAGACTGCACAGCGTTGCCCGATGGATCGTAGATGTCCACCCGCGGGCGGAAGGAACTGGCGGAATTTTGGTCGGTGCGCAGCAGGCGCAGTAAGTAGTTGTCGCCGGCGGAGGCCGCCAGCGAGTAGAGGTTGCTGGCCAGCAGCCCGCTGATGGAGGCATCCATCAGGGAGGCGCACGAAAGCGCGGTCTCGCTGTTGCACGGGCGGTTAAGCCGGCTGAAGCCAAGCACGTAACTGCCGGTATTCAAGCCGGTGGCCACATCGCTCACCAATACCAGGTAGGATCCGGAAAGCGCGGCCGTGAAGGTGCCGCTCGAAGAAGCGTGGCCGGCGGTGGTGGCGGATTGGATGCCGGTGATGAAATTCCCTTGGGGATCGTAGACCGCGGCGCGCGGCACAAAGGTGCCATCGGTGCCTACGCTGGCCGTCCGCAGATTGATCACATCCCCGGCGTTGGCGGCAATCCCATAGGTGTCCAGTTCCAGCGGGCTTACGATGGTGCCTTGGGTAAGTACCCCACAGGTAAGGTTCCGGGCGTTGCTGCACGGGCCGTTGAGACGAGTTACCGCGAGTGCGTAATTGCCGGTCACGTTGTCCTGATCGAAGACGATGATGGTGACGAGGCCGGCGGTCGCCACCGGAAAGGACATGGTAGTGAAAGGCCCGGAGCCGATGTTGACGGCCGCGGGCGAACTGCCGCCGGTCTGGTTCAGGATGGCGCCGTCGGGACCATACGCGAACATAGCCGGCAGGAACCCGCTCGCGAAAGGGGCGAATTCCCCGAGGGAGGCTTCCCAGATATCGCCCGCATTGGCCTGGAACTGGTAGCTGGCGAGTTGGAGCGGCACGGTGATCTGTCCCAGGGCGGATGTGCCGCAGGAAAGCGTGGAGGCGTTGCAGGGGCGGTTCAGATTGGTGTAGACGACGGCGAAGGTGCCGGCGGCCGATCCGGTCACCTGAAGCGTGTAAGTGCCGGTAAGAGGCATGCTGTATTGGGCTGCGTAACTGGCGCCGACTTCGAATGTCGCCTGCGGCTGGACCGAGTTATTGTCCACGTCGTAAATCGAGACTGCCGTCAGTTGTAGATTAGTGTTCGTGCCGGTAACCAGTATGCGGAGCAGGATGATGTCGCCGGAAAGCACCGGAAGGCCCAGATACGTCGAGCCGGTGGCGGGAATGGCGGTGTTGGTGACCACGCCGCAACTCAGGCTCGCGGAGTACTGCTGTCCCAGGGCCGCGGGAGCCAGAGCGGCGGCCAGCAGGCCCAGCAAGAGGCGCCGTCTCACTGGCTCCTCCGGCCCGTCGCGAAGGCGCAATTCCGCACGCCGTCGATGAAGCAGGCGCCCGCGCCGGTCAGTTGCGGGGTCAAGCCAGGCGCGGGGGGCCAAAGCTCCACCAATCCGGGTAGCGACAGGCGCAGGTCCGGGAACAGGTAGCGGCTGCCGGTGAACAGCAGCCCGTCGCCGTCATCCACCCAGCCGCGCAGGCCATGCGCGTGGAACAGGTTGGGCACGGTCTCGTTCGACGACACCAGGCGGCCCAGCGGATCGTAGCGGTACGCATTGACCACGCCCGCCGTGGGGTTAGACAGCGCCACCACGTTGCCGTCGCCGTCGTAGTGATAAAAATACGGAGTCCCGTTGGCGGCCACCTGCCAGAGCAGGCCGAGGCCGTAGACATACCACGCGATCGGGTTATTGGAGCCATCCATTTCAGCCACCACGCGTGGCTCGCCTCGGGAGGGGTCGTAAACCAGGCGCGATGCCGACACGGTCACGCGCAGGCCCTCGGAATCGTAACCGTAGCTGGTGGTCGAGTTGCCGGCAAGGGCGGACAACCGCTCGAATGGGTCGTAAGTCAGGGTTAGATTACCGGAACCGCCGATGGCCGCCAGGTGTTGGTCGCCATCGTATTCGTAAGTCTGGCCGTCGCCGCGGCTCAACGGGTGGTTATCGGCGTTGTAAGTGATGGTGTAGGCGGGCAGGGTCGGCAACGTGGCAACGGGCTCCAGGGCGCTTACGGCGGTGCGATTTCCCGCGGCATCCAGGGTATAGCGATAGCCCGCCACGGGCGTGCCGTTGGGACCCGCGCTTACGATCGCGCCCAGCCGGTGCGCGGCATCGTATTGATAGATTGTAACCGGGCCGCCGGATATGTTGACGCTCAAAGGCCAGCCCGCGGCGTCGTAACTGTAGACCGCGGAGTTGCCCAGCCAGTCGGTTACCTGGGAGAGGCGGTTGGCCTGATCGTACTGGTAAGTCACCGTCATGGCGCCGGGCAGCGTGATGCTCGCCAGCAGCCCCGCGCTATTGTACGTATAGCTTACCTGATTCCCGAAGGAATCGGTGTACTGGGTAAGGCGCCCAAGCGCATCGCGCACCCGGCCGGAGAAATTGTAGGTGAGTTGACTGGCGCCGTTGGCAATCACGGCGGGTTTGAGACCGGAATTGTAAGTGGCGGCCAGGACCGTGCCCGCGGCATCGGTGCGGGATTGGACCCGCGCCGCGGCATCGTATTGATAGGCCCATTTGCCGCCCATGGCATCCACAAAGGCCGAAAGCAATCCGTCGGAGCCGTACTGGTATGCGGTCGCGGCGCCCAGGGCGTTGGTGATTCCGGCGATTTGTTCCGCCGTCGTGCGGGTGGCCGTGAGACCGCCGGAAACCGGGTTGGTCACCGAAAGCAGGCTGCCGGCGGAGTCATACGCGAACGTGTAGACATTGCCTCGCGGATCGGTGATGGTGGATGGGGCATTGGCGGTATAAGTGGCGGTCCACTGGTTACCCGCGGGGTCGGTGGCGGAAATCAGGTTGCCGTTGGAATCGTAGCCGAAGGTTTCGGTGTCGCCCATCGCATCGGTGGTCTGGGTGCGGTGGCCGGAGGCGTCGTAGGAATAAGAAAGGGTATTGTTGTACGCGTCGGTCACCGAGAGCAGCAGGCCGGTAGCGCCGGAAGTGTAGAGGGTCGAGTAACCGGCGCAAGACGAACCGGTGACGTTCCCCGTGCAGTAGGTAACCTGGATTTGAGTGGGACTCTGCGGAACGCTGTACGTTCGCACCGAGCCGTCCGGCGTCGTGACGCTCGATACCGAGGTGAATGGCGGGTCCAGCAGCCAGGCGATGGACAGAGTTCCGCCCGGGTACACAATGCCCGTCAAATCGCCGTTGCCATCATATTGATAACCGATCACCGAGCCATCCACATTGGTCTGCTGCGCCAGATGTCCATCGGCGGTGTAAGAGAAGCTGGCGCTGCGGCCGGCGGCATCCGTGAAGGAAGCGATATGCCCGTTGCCGTCGTTGGTGAAGGTCACCGTCCTTCCGCGGTAAATGGCCGCCGTCAGGTTATTATTCGAGTCGTAAGTCAGGGAAACGATGGGCGCGCCGGCATTCTGGATAGCCATCAGCAGGCCGGTGGCGCTGAAAATCCGGGTGGTCTGGGAGCCGGGCGTGGCCAGCGTGTAGGTGCCGTTGCTGTTGGCCGTCAGCGTATCGTTCGTGGCGGTAACCGCGAAATATCCCGCCGCAGCCGCCGTAAATGCCGGCGCGAAAATATCGGTGACTCCCGAACCGCGCGCCACCACCAGCGTGCCATCGCTTTCGATGGTGAGCCGGTCGCCCAGGCTGAACGACCAGCCGATGCCGAACGGGCCGGCATGCTGGTTGTCGGAATTGTACGAGCGCTCCAGCGGGAAAGGCGCTCCCGTTCCTCCCAGTTCGAGGTCGCTCACCTGGAGCGAGGCGGTCAGGTTGGCGAGGTTAACGGATAACTGCGGAGCCCCCGCGCGAGCGCACGAGTCGCCCCGGCAGAAAGTATCGAAGGCGGTGTAACCATAATCGCGAGGACCTCCGAAGCCCATCTGCGCGCAATTGCGGCAAGCGCCGGGCGCCGTGGCACGCAGAATCACGAACAGCAAGGTAGCGTACAGCCAGAGTCTCCGGGTAATAGCGCACCACCTACAAGTACAGAGTTTAGCAAATCGAGTGGTTCGGGAATGGCTTTGGCGAACTAACGCTACAATGGAACGTACCGGAACCACCGCCCCGCATGCCCAAGCGAATCGCCATCGTGGAAGACGAGCAGGAGCTGGCCGCGCTCATTGAATATAACCTTTCGCTGCAAGGGTTTCAGGCGCAGATCCTGAACGGTTCCGGGAGCACCCTGAGGACCCTGGAACAATCCCGCCCGGATCTCATCCTGCTGGACGTGATGCTGCCGGAAATGGACGGTTTCGAACTCTGCCGGCAGATCCGGCAGTCGGAGATTCTGGGCCGCACGCCGGTGCTCTTTCTCACTGCCCGGTCGGAGGAAGTGGACCGCGTGCTGGGTCTCGAAATCGGCGGCGACGATTACATGACCAAGCCCTTCAGCCCGCGCGAGCTGATTGCTCGTGTAAAGGCGCACCTGCGCCGCGAAGAGCGCGACGCGGAGCCGGCGGTGGTGGAGATCGGCCCGTTTCGGCTGGACCGCACGGCGCACCGGGTCTTTCAGTCCGGCCGCGAGCTGACCTTCACTTCCACCGAGTTCAACCTCCTGGAATTCTTCCTCACCCATCCGGGCCGGGCCTACAGCCGCGAGCAGCTTCTGGATTCCGTTTGGGGCGAACAGCGCTTCGTGACGCCGCGCACCGTGGATGTACACATACGCCGCCTGCGAGAGCAGATCGAGGCCCACCCCGAGAATCCGCGCCACCTCACCACCGTGCGCGGCTTCGGCTACCGGTTTGAGGATGGCGATTGATCGCGCCGGGCGGCTTCAATCCTCATCGGCCCCGGAACGTAGCGGCAACCGCCGGACCGTTCGAACCCAACCCGCCCTGGCACTTTAATCCGGAATTCACGGCCCGTTAACAGTTCGGTAACACCGTGCGGTTACCCTGATTCTGATATCCAACGAAGCTATGAAAAAAATCGTCCTGATCGAAGACGATGCGGACCTGTTCTCCCTGCTGAAGTACAACCTGGAAAAGGAAGGCTTCAGCATGACCGGTCTGCAAACCGGCCGGGGCGCGGTGGAATTCTGCCGCCAGGCGCGGCCCGACCTGGTCCTGCTGGACATCATGCTGCCCGATTCCGACGGGCTGGACATCTGCAAGGGCATTCGCAAGGACCCCGACCTGGCCGCCACTCCGGTGATTTTCCTCACCGCGCGGGCCTCCGAGACCGACCGCATCGTGGGCCTGGAGATCGGCGCTAACGATTACGTGGTCAAGCCGTTTTTTGTGCGCGAGCTGATCGCGCGGATCAAGCTGCAATTTCGCGGCACAGGGGGATCTCCGGGTGCTCCGCCGCGGGTGCTGGAATCGGGCGGACTGGAGCTGGATTCGGCCAGCCGCCAGGTGCGCTTACACGGCACGCCCCTGGCCCTTACGGCCACCGAATTCCGCCTGCTGGAGTTCCTCATGAGCCGCCCCGGCGTGGTGTTCAGCCGCGAGCAGTTGCTGAACGCGGTGTGGGGGCAGGACCGCGCCATTACGGATCGGGCCGTAGACGTATACGTGCTGCGCTTGCGGCAAAAAATCGAGACCGACCCGGGCGCCCCGGTGCTGATCCACTCCGTGCGCGGATTCGGCTACACCTTCGAGCCGCGGCGGGCGGTTGCCCAGGCGTGAAGAAAGCCGGGATGTGGAGAACGCCTCTTGCCGCCCCGAGAACGCCTTTTACCGCCCCTTCAACTGCTCCGGCAAGACCGCGTATCCCTCGGGCGGCGGGAAAACCGACACGAGCAATTCCAGGCGGCGGCGCAGGTAGCGACTGGGCATCTGGCGGGGGCCGGTCTCCACGTCGATGTCGCAGCAGGTCCCGTGCAGGTACAGCGTGAGTGTGTCTTCGAAAGCCTGGCGGGCATACTCGCGGAACAGCTTGGTTTCCTTGCGCACATTGGTCTGGCGGCGTAGCAGGGCCTGCTTCAGGTGCCAGCTCTTTTCGTCCACTTCGCCGTGCACCTCGGCGCCCAGTTCCTCGCGGATGGTGCGGTAAAAGCGCTCCTGGACATCGGCCGGCCAGCAATCGGCCACCACCGCGGCCAGTGTACTGTAGAACTGGTAATGGTAGTCGGCCACTTCGATATCTTTCACCCCGAATGCCACTACTGTCAGGTCGCCTACCTGGCGGCGCGAGCAAGCCACCTGGCGGGACTCGGGCGGGCGATCGAAGGTCACCGAATCGCCATCCTTGCCGTTGCCCTTTTCCAGGTAGGGGGCCAATATCACGGCCAGGCGGGGAAGCGCGGCATGAATGGCCGGAGAAATCGCCGCCACCGGATCGTTCACATACTGGCGCAGGTCCTCCTCCGCCATCGGGAGAATCGAAAAGTACGATAGCTTGCTGCTCAGAGGAACCATCTCGCCGCGGAAGCGATGGGCCATCTCTTCCACGGTCACTTTGGTTCGCTCGGCTTCGGTGGACATCCTCGTGGTTCGATTGTAACAGGGCCGCAAGTTAAACTTGTCTTGGATGAACCGAAAAATCCTGGTCTCGGCGGGGGAGGCATCGGGGGATTTGTACGCCTCCCTGGTGGTGGAAGAGATCCGCCGGCGGATGCCATCGGCCGCCTTTCGCGGGTGCACCGGGCCGCGCCTGCGGGCCGCGGGGGTGGAAACGGTGGTGGATTCCGCCAGCTTGGCGGTGGTGGGCCTGCTGGAAGTGGTCTCCCACATCCCTCGGATTTACGGCGAGTACCGGAAGCTCATCCGGACGGCCGCCGATTGGCGTCCCGATGTGGCCCTCCTTACCGATTCGCCGGATTTCCACCTGCGGGCGGCCCTCCGCCTGCGCCAATTGGGCATTCCGGTAGTCTACCTGGTGGCGCCGCAGGCTTGGGCCTGGCGCCAGGGCCGCATCCCCCTGATGCGCCGGACCATCAATCGCCTGCTGTGCATTTTCCCTTTTGAAGAGGAGTTTTTCCGGGGACACGGCGTGCCGGCCACCTACATCGGCCATCCGCTGGCGGGCCTGGTGGCCCCGGCGCTCTCCAAGGACGAGTTTTTTCGGAAACACAGGCTGCCGGCGGGCCGTCCAACTATTACGATCCTGCCTGGCAGCCGTAAAGGGGAAGCACTGCGCCATCTGCCCGCGCTGCTGGACGCCTGCGCACGGCTATACCGCGAGCGGGCCGTTAACCTGGTGCTTCCGGCATCGGTCACCACCGGGGTGGGATTTTTTAGAGAACTTGTGGGAAGCGCACCGGTACGGGTCATCGAAGGAGAGAGTTGGGACGCCCTGGCGCACGCCGATGTCGCCCTGGCGGCCAGCGGGACGGTGACGGTGGAAGCCGCTCTCCTGGGCACCCCCATGGTCACCTTCTACCGCGTCTCGACGCCCAGTTGGATCGCCGGTAAGTTATTGGTGCGAGTGCCTTTTTACTCCATGGTGAATCTCATCGCGGGCCGCCCGGTGGTACCCGAGCTGATGCAATCGGAGATGACCGGGGCGGCTCTGGCCCGCGAGGCCGCGCGCCTCCTGGGGGATGCCGCGGCCCGCGCCGAAATGTGCGCCGGCCTGGCCGAAGTCCGCCGCAAGCTGGCCCAGTCCGGGCCGCTCTCCGCGCCCGCCCGGGCGGCCTCCATCGTTCAGGATCTTCTGGAAGGACAATTTGCTCATGTTTCGTAATTCATTTGCTTTCCCCGCCGCCATGCTGGCCGGAGGCCTGTGGCTGGCCGCCACCGCCAATCCCGCCGCCGCCCAGGACCGCCGCGCCAACCCCTCCCGCATCGACGTCGACCAGTACACCATCGAAGCCGAGATCAGCCCCGATACGCAGATGCTGGCGGCCAAAGTGGCCATCCGGTTCGTGCCCATCGACGATGGCATCACGGCGGCCACCTTCGAGCTGAATAACGCGCTCAACGTCTCCCACGTGACGGACGCCACCGGCAAACAGATTCCCGCCTCCCGCAACCAGCAGGATTTCACCGAGCGGGTCAGTTTCGAGCAGCCCCTGCCCAAGGGCCAGCCCGTCACCATCACTTTCTATTACGACGGCCACCTCACCGGGAACGAGGATTCGCCGGTATACGGCATCAAGTTCGCCGCCATCCACCCCGAGTTCGCCTTTCTGCTGTATCCCTCGCGCTGGTTTCCGCTGAGCGGCTATAGCACCGACCGGTTTGCCGCCGATCTGCACGTGACGGTTCCCCAGGGCTACACCGTGCTGGCCAGCGGCATCGATTCGCACCATGCCGACGGCAATAAGATGGTCTACGATTTTCACTTCGAGCACCGCTCCTTCCCCGGCAGCCTGGCGGTGGTTAAGGAGCAGCCCCTCAAGGTGGCCGAAGAAGGCGTTAACACCTTGCTGTACTTCCGCGGGCCCGAAGCTGAGATGGCCCAGCCCTATGGCGAGACCGTCGGCCGCATGATGTCGTACTTTACGGGGATTTACGGCCTGCCTCCTTATGCAAATCTTACGGTTGTAGAAACCGAGGCCGACGCGCCCAACGGCTACGCCGCGCCGGGGCTGATCTTCCTCTCGCCCAAGGCCATCGGCAAGGAGGTGATGGCGAAACTTCTGGCCAACCAGATCTCCCGCCAGTGGGTGGAGGAGATGGTGTCTCCCACCACCCGCAATCATTTGTGGCTGGAGAACGGGATGGCTACCTATTCGGAGCTGCTCTGGACCGGCAACACGGCCGGCGCCGCGGCGATGGCGTCGGCGGCCAACGACGTGATGGTGGATTCGCTCACCATGGATACCGTGCCCATCATTCAGTCCGCGCGGCTGGAGGATTACTCGCCGGAGTTATGGGCCCTCACGGGCAGCAAGGGAGCCTCGGTGCTGAACATGCTGCGCCAGGTAATGGGCGACGATAAGTTCTTCGCCACGCTGAAGGCCTACATCGAGAAATTCGCCTGGAAAAGCGCCAATACGGACGATTTTCACGCCATCGCGGAAGC
>JASHSS010000774.1 GCA_030038565.1 Bryobacteraceae bacterium | reverse complement strand
CAAGCCGGCGCGCCTCCCGCGGAAGGTCCCCGTCTCACGCCGGTCGATACCGGAATGTACGACCCGCTCCTCGGCCGCACCTATGCCGAGATCGGCAACGACGCGCACAGCGCCCACAAATGCCAGGGTGTCGGCGGCGGCGGACGCGGCGGCCCGGCGGCCTTCGGTGGCGCGGGCGGTCGCGGTGGAGCGGCGGGCTTTGGCGGCGGACGCGGCTATGCGCTCGAGGACACCACCATCCCGGGGCAGAAGGGGAAGGCGGAAACGTCGCTCTTTGACGGCATCGACATCAGCCTGACCTCCATCGCGCAATATGCCGGCCCCGACCCTCCCGAGGCGCTCACCGCCGGGCTGGCCGCGATCCTCGGAGAAGCCAAGCTGGCACAAAACCGGTTTGCCGACGGCAACGATGCGGGCGCCGCGGCTCCCGTGGAGGCCGGCCTGGCGGCCGTTCGTGCGCTCCGCGCGGAACTTCCCAATATGAACCTCAGCGATTCGGCGCGCTACGAAATCGATTTTCGCCTCAAGATCAAGGAACGCGACTACGAGGATGCCGTGCTCGCCGCGCATGACATTTCCTTCGACGCCCTCGCCGACGACGGCCTGGTAATCCCCGGCCAGTCCATCCGCCTGGCGCTTCAGGCGGCCAACCACGGGGCCTCGGATGTTGCCATTACCCGCGTGGATATCGCCGGCTTCGATCGGCCCGCCAATTGCACGCCCGGCCCGGCCGCCCGCAACAGCACCTACACCTGCGCGTCGGAAGGGCACATCCCCGGCAACGCCAGGCTCACCACCCCGTACTTCAGCGACAACTATTGGAAGCATCCGGAAAATCAGGCCATTCAGATCTTCGATCCAAGCGTGCCCTTCGGAGTGCCCTTCGCGTCCACGCCCTTCCAGGTGACCTTCCACGTGAAGGCCGGGGATGTCGAAGTTACCAGGGAGCTGCCGGTGGAATTCCGCTACTCGAAGGACATTTACTTCGGCGACAAGCGCATGGAGTTGAACGTGGTTCCGGATTTCTCGGTGCAGGTCACCCCCACTTTGGCCGTGATCCCGCTGCCTTCCGGCGCCGCCGCCCAGAAGCCTGTCGAGCGCGAGGTCCACGTCACGGTGACCAATGGAACCAAGGGCGCGGCCCAGGCCAGCGTGGCGCTCGATTTGCCGTCCGGCTGGAAGGCCAGCCCCGCCAGTGTGCCCCTAAGTTTCGTCCATGAGGACGAATCGCTTTCGGCGCGCTTCCAGATCAGCGCTCCGCCGCAGATCAAAACCGGCGAAGTCACCCTGCGCGCGGTGGTGACTTCTCCCGTCACCGGCGATCGGAAGTTCACTAACGGCTACAAGGAAATCGAGTACCCGCACGTTCAGCGGCGCCAGGTGATCGAGCCGGCTGAGATAGCGCTCAAGGTGGTGGACGTGAAGACCACCCCCAATCTCAACGTCGGCTACATCGTCGGCGTGGGCGACCAGGTGCCTCCGGCGCTCGAACAATTGGGCGCCAAAGTGGCATACATCGACCAGGACGAATTGGCCTTCGGCGATCTTTCCAGGCACGACGTGATCATTACAGGCGTGCGCGCTTACGAGCGCCGCGCCGACCTGCGCGCCTACAACCGCCGCCTGCTGGATTACGTGGAACGCGGCGGCACGGTCATCGTGCAATACAACAAGATGGAATTCAACCAGGGCGAATACGGCCCCTACCCGGCGAAGGTCAGCGGCAACCGCGTTTCCGACGAATCGGTTCCCGTGAAGGTACTGGCGCCGGCCGATCCGGTCTTCAATTTCCCCAATAAAATCGGCCCGGCCACGTGGTCCGGCTGGGTGCAGGAGCGCGGCCTCTACTTCCTGGGCGACAAAGATCCGAAGTATATCGACCTGGTGTCCATGGTGGATTCGTTCAAGGACAACCCCGGCGAGAAACTCGGCTCCCTGGTGGAGGGCAAATACGGCCGCGGCCGCTGGCTGTATGTCGGTCTCGGGCTGTGGCGCCAGTTGCCCGCCGGAACCGACGGCGCATACCAGCTTCTGGCCAACCTGATCAGTCTGCCCAGGGCGCCGGCTCAGGGCACGCCCGGAAAGAAGAACACGGTCGCGGCCGCCCGCTAACCGGCCCGCCGGACCAGATGACCCAATTCGCCCCCGAGTACGTCGATTGCGTGCTCAACGAGAACTTCGAGGACGCCAAGTCCCAGTTGCTGTCCCCCCTGATGGCGATTCACTACGCCCACCTGGTGATGCTCGCGGCGCAGGGTATTGTTTCCCCCGGCGATGCCCACGCGATCCGCGCGGCGCTCGATTCGATCTCCCAGGAGGCCGTCCGCGGCGCCTCCTACGACGGCACCTGCGAAGACCTGTTCTTCTACGTCGAGCGCCTGATCGTGGCCGCCTGCGGCGAGGATATTGCCGGGCGGCTGCACACCGCGCGCAGCCGCAACGACATCGACATGACCATGTACCGGATGCGGCAGCGCGAGTGGGTGCTCGACCTGGCCGCCGCCACGTTCCGGTTGCGCCGCTCGCTGCTGGATTTGATCGGCCGCCACCACGATACAATTTTCGCCGTCCACACCCACACCCAGCGCGCCCAGCCCACCACCGTGGCCCATTACCTGCTGGCCTTCGTGGAACAACTGGAGCGCGATGCCGCGCGGCTCCAGGGCGCCTACGAACGCACCAACCGCAATCCGCTGGGAGCCTGCGCCATCACCGGCACCGGCTTCCCCATCGATCGCCAACTCACTTCCACCCTGCTGGGCTTCAGCGGCCCCACCGTCAACACTTACGGCAGCATCGCCACGGTGGATTACCTGCTGGAAAGCGCCTCCGCCGCGGCCGTGCTGCTGGCCGGCCTGGGCCGCTTCGTGCAGGATCTGCTGCTGTGGTCGACCGCCGAGTTCCATTACGTGCGCTTCGGCGACGGCTTCGTGCAGTCCAGCAGCATCATGCCGCAGAAGCGCAATCCGGTGGCCATGGAACACGCCCGCGCCATCGGCAGCAAGGCACTGGGCCAGGCCCAGGCGATTTTCACCAGCGTTCACAATACCCCCTTCGGCGATATCGTGGACACCGAGGACGACCTGCAGCCGCTGGTGTTTTCGATGTTTCGCGACGCCACCAGGGCCGTACGGATTGTAGCCGCCGCCATGGTCACGGCCGAGTTCGACGCCGCGAAACTGGAAGCCCGCGCCGGCGAAGGCTGGACCACCCTTACCGAACTCGCGGACACGCTGGCCCGCGACCACAACCTGCCGTTCCGCACCGCGCACTCCATCGCCGCACGCCTGATGGCCGCCCGCGAGCGGCATCCGGACCGCCCCTTGGGCGAGTTGCTGGCGGAGGCATCGGCGGCGCTCGCCGGCGGCCCTCTGGAATACTCCGACCCCGCGTTGGCTACAATTCTGAGCCCGCGCCACTTCGTAAACGTGCGCCGCACGCTGGGCGGACCCGCGCCCGAAGAAACCGCCCGCGCCGCCCAGGCTTCGAGCCGCCAACTGGAGGCGGACGAGGAGTGGCGTCGCCGCGCCGCCGCCGCCCTGGCCCAGGCCGCCCGCACGCTGGCCGCGCAAAGCGCCGCGCTCTGAGGTGACGCAAACAAATCGCCTGCCCCGCCGATGAAGACCCACAGCTTGCGGGCAGTGGTGGGGCAGGCATTCAGCCTGCCGGGGCCTTTTTCGCCAGCGCAACCAACGCCCCGGCCTGCCCCCGGGGAAGCGCGGAACCAGTGCTATACTCCGCTCATGCCGTCCATCGATAACCTCCCGCCGGGGTCGTTCTGCTGGATCGAACTCGCCACCATCGACCAGGACGCCGCCAAGCAGTTCTACACTTCCCTGTTCGGCTGGTCATTCGTGGACAGCCCCATGGGACCGGGTGAAATCTACACCATGTTCAAGCTTCAGGGCCGCGACGTGGGCGCGGCGTTCACGCTGAACCGGGACATGCGGGAACAGGGAGTCCCGCCGAACTGGTCTCTCTACGTCTCCTCCGGAAGCGCCGACGATACCGTCCAGGCGGCTCTCGATGCCGGCGGACGGGCCATTGCCGGCCCGTTTGACGTGAGCGACTACGGCCGCATGGCGGTGCTCCAGGACCCCACCGGCGCTATGGTCAGCGTCTGGGAGCCCAGGAGCCACCAGGGATTCAGCATCGCCGGAGAGCCCGGCACGCTGTGCTGGGCGGATTTGAGCACGCCCGATGCGGATGCCGCCTCTGCCTTCTACAACGCCGCTTTCGGCTGGAGTTTCGAATTGGGCCAGGATGGCAGCGGGTACCTGCACATTAAAAACGGCGACACCTTCATTGGCGGCATTCCTCCCGCGGCCATGCGCAGTCCGGGCGCGCCGCCGCACTGGTTGATTTACATGCTGGTGGCCGATTGCGATGCCTCTGCCGCCAAAGCCACGGAGTTGGGCGCGCGCCTGTACCTGGAACCCATGAGCATGGAAAACGTGGGCCGCATGGCCGTGGTGGCCGATCCGCAGGGCGCGGTCTTCGCCCTCTTCCAGCCCGCGCCGCACGAGTGAGGTCATCATGAAACGACGTAGCCTGTTTCTGATCGCAGCGTGGGGCGCGATGGCCCTGCTGGCCGCTGATTTCGCCGCCGAGGGCAACCTCTGGTGGGCGCACATCCAGTTTCTGGCCGGCGACAAACTGGAGGGCCGCAACACCGGCAGCCAAGGCTATCGCCAGGCGGTCGAGTATGTCGCCACCCAGTTTGAACGCTCCGGGCTGAGGCCCGCGGGCACTTCCGGCTATCGCCAGCCGGTAAAGTTCGAAACCCGAACCCTGGTAGCGGAATCGTCCAGCCTGGCGCTGGTGCACGGAGACGATGTCGAACCGCTGGCTCTGGGCGCGGATGCCAATCTGAATCCCCGCGCCCGCCTCGCCCCCTCCCTGGAAGCGCCCATGGTTTTCGTGGGCTATGGGCTGGTGATTCCCGAGGCCCACTACGACGAACTGGAAGGGCTGAACCTGCGCGGCAAAATCGCTGTCTACGTGAATGCCGCCGGACCGGTTAAGGCCGATCCCAATCTCACTTCGCATTATTCCTCTGGCGTCGAGCGCTGGGCCGCCCTGAGGCGCGCCGGCGCCATCGGCTTCGCCAGCATTCAGAATCCGCGCGTCCCGGCGGTCCCCCAGAATGGGACTGGCGACGCCGCGGCCGGCGGGACGGGACGCGGCAACGGCCGCGGTTCTGGAGTCGGCGGCAGCGACGCCGCGGCGGGCGGGGCAGGCCGAGGTAACGGCAACGGCCGCGGTTCCGGAGCCGGCGGCGGACGCGGCTCCCAACCCGCCGTCCTGCTGGCCGATCCTTCGCTCCAGGAGACCGAAGGGCAATCCGTGGCCCTCACCATGACCCGCCGGGGCGCCGACAAATTCTTCGCCCACTCCGGCCACACCTATGACGAAATTCTCGGCCTGGCGCGCGACAATCGCCCGCTGCCGAAATTCGACATGAACGTCAACCTGCGCATGACTGCGGTGGTCAAGCGCGACTCCCTGGAGGCCGACAATGTGGCCGGTATGCTGCCCGGCTCCGACCCGCAACTGAAAAACGAATACGTCATCTTCTCCGCCCACCTGGACCACTTGGGCGCCGGCCGCCCCGGCGCCATGGACAACGCTTCCGGGGTCGCCTCGGTCCTGGAAGTGGCGCGCCTGATGAAGGAAACCGCGGCCAAACCTAAGCGCTCGATCCTGTTTCTCACAGTGACGGGCGAGGAGAAGGGCGAACTGGGGTCGCGTTACTTCGCCGCCCATCCCACCGTGCCGGTGCACCAGATTGTGGCCGATATCAACCTGGACATGTTTCTGCCGCTCTACCCGCTCAAGGTGCTGGAGGTGCAAGGCCTCGCCGAATCCAGCCTGGGCGCGCAGGTTCAGGCCGCCGCGGCAGGATTGGGGGTGGCCGTCCAGACCGACCGCGAACCCGAGCAGAACCGCTTCATCCGCAGCGATCAGTACAGTTTCATTCGCCGCGGCATCCCCTCCCTGGCCTTCAAGTTCGGCTATGAATTCGGCTCGCCCGAAGAGAAAATCCGCCAGGCGTGGGTGCGCGACCGCTATCACAAAGCCGGCGACAACCTCGACCAGCCCGTGGATAAGGAATCGGCCGCCCGATTCGACCGTATCATCATGGACCTGCTGGAGCGCATTGCCGACGACCCCGCCCGCCCGCAGTGGAACGCCACCAGCTTCTTTAAGCGGTTTGCGCGGTAATGGGGCCCTTCCGGGCCGCGAGCGTGAGGGGGCGGTTCATACACTTGCACCTGTCGATAGCCCCGAAGGACTACCACACCGCGCCAGGGCAATTCGTCTATTGGATTCATGGTCCATCGGGTCAGGATCACCCATTCGTTCTTTGGCGGCGCCCTGCTGATGTGGGCGATTTCCGCGGCTGCCCAGAGCGCTCCCGCTCCGGCGGCGCTTCCCGCCAAACCACTCGATCTCCAGCAAAGCACGTTCGAATTGAACAAGGGCGAACCGGTGCTCATCCCCGCGCCCTCGGAGACGCTCAACTTCCTGTTCTCTGCCACGAGCCGCAGCATCACTGCCGGAGGGGCGCCGGTCCCAGGCCTCGTCATCGCGCCCAACCGGGCAGGCCAGATGGTCCTGGCAGCGGCCCTTCGAACCAAGCCCGGACAGTATCAGGTCACCGTCTCCGCTACCAGCGCAGCCGGCGAGGTGCGGCAGACCGCCCTCAGCCTTGTGGTGCATCCCCTGCAACAGGTGCCCGTCGGCTCATCGCGCCCGCCCGTGGTGCTTCTGAATGGATGGGAGGAGGGTTTCACCGGCTCCTGCCCCATCTCCACCAGTTCTTCGGAGACCTTTGGCAACCTGGCCTCCTACCTGGTCTCCGATGGGGTCCCCGATGTCTACCTCTTCGATAACTGCCTGGAAGATCCCAATCAGTTCATCGAAACTCTGGGCAACGACCTAAGCACATTTCTCAACTCCATCCAATACACCGACGGCACGCAGGTTCCGCAGATCGACCTGGTGGGCTTCAGCCTGGGCGGGTTGATCGCCCGCGCCTACCTTGCCGGGCTGCAAACCAACGGGCAGCTTCTGCCGCCGTTTCCCACCCTCGTCCGCAAAATGGTCCTGATCGCCACTCCCAACTTCGGCTCGTTCGTGGCCGGCAACTACACGGAATCCATCGCCCCGGGCACGCAGGATTCCGAGTTGATCCCCGCCAGCGCCCTGCTGTGGAACCTGGCCACCTGGAACCAGAACGGCGACGATCTCCGCGGAGTGAGCACCATTGCCGTCATCGGCGATGCCGGTTCCTACGAGCCCAACCTGACTTCCGGCGTGGTGCTGAACAACGCCGGCGATGGCATCGTATCCGAAACCTCCGCCGCGGTCGGGTTTGCATACGGTGGATCCGCCACCAACACCCGCATCGTGCCGTATTGCCACGTAGACCCCAGCGCGTTTTACAACACCGCCTTCGGAACCTACCAGTGCGATGCCGCGGGAATCGCCAATGTCACCAGTACTTCGCAACTCACGGGCGAAATCGTGCGCTCGTTCCTGGCCGGCAATACCACCTGGCAATCCATCGGCTCGCCGGTTTCCACGGACGTTTACCTGAAGGACAACGGCGGACTGTACTTCGGGCTGTTGAATTCTTCGGGCGGCTACGCCACCGATCTCAGCGCGGTGGAATGGGGAACCATCCCGCTTCAGACGGGCGGTGACACGGATACCATCTATTACTACGATTTCCTGGCCGGGACCGGCGTCCTGGAAGCCTCCAGCGCATCTTTGGGCAACGTCAACTGCGGCACTTTTGGTCCCCTCCCCGCGGGTTACTTTTCGTTGGCGCGGTGCAAGGAAGGCGCCACCATTCTTTCCGTCACGCCGCTGCTGAGCTCCGCCGCCGGACGGGTGGTCACCGCCGGAGGAAACATCACCATCAGCGGAGGCGACTTCGGCTCCTCGTGCAGCGGCTGCCAGGTAGTCGCCACGCCGGCCGGTTCCTCCACCGGCTACATCCTGAGCGTCAGCTCGTGGACCAGCAGCGCCATCACCGCCGCGCTTCCATCGAGCCTGACCGGCCTGCTGGTTATCACGGTGAAGGCCGTGACCGGCACGGATGCCGTCGCCATCATCGCCGGCACCGCCAACCCCGCCACGATTGCCGCCGCGCCCACGAGCCTGACCTTCAACTACACGTCCGGCGGATCCTCTCCCGCCGCGCAATCGGTTCAGATCACCAATACCGGCGGAGGCACGCTCGCCTGGACGGCCAAAGCGAGCGCTTCCTGGTTGAGCCTGTCGGCATCATCCGGGACCGCCCCTTCCACGCTTTCCATCTCCATCGTGCCCGCCAATCTGAGCGCTGGCGGCGGCACATACACCGGCACCGTAGAGATCGCCTCGTCGGGCGCCTCCAACACCCCTTTGACAATCGGCGTCACTCTCAACGTCACCGTGCCTGCGCCGATTCTATCGATTTCACCGGCCACGCTGAAGTTCAGTTACACCAATGGCGGTTCGGTTCCGTCCGCGCAGACGATCGGCATCTCCAATACCGGTGGAGGCACGCTCTCCTGGACCGCTTCGAGCAGCGTTTATTGGCTGGCCGTTTCGCCCGCCTCCGGGACCGCTCCGGGAGGCGTGTCGCTTGCGGCCAGCGTGACTGTGTCGCTGAACCCCGCCAACCTGGCGCCTGGAACCTACAACACAACCGTGCAGATCAGCGCCGCCGGCGCCGCGGGCAGTCCGGCTTCCGTAGGGGTCACCCTGACGGTCGCAGGAACCCTCCCCGCGCCGGCCATCACCGCGGTTGGAAACGCCGGCAGCTACCAGCCCGGCGGCGCATCGGCCACCTGGATGGCCATCTTCGGCTCCAACCTGTCCACCACCACCTACTCCTGGCAGAACTCCGATTTCGTCAACGGCCAACTCCCCACCTCGCTCCAGGGCGTAACCGTCACCATCGACGGCATGCCGGGCTATATCTCGTACCTCAGCCCCACGCAAATCAACGTGCTCGCCCCGGACGATCCGGTCACCGGTCCGGTCGCCATCCAGGTGACCACAGCGCAGCAGGGCAGCAACACCCTGACGTTCCAGAAGAGCCAGTTTTCACCGGCCTTCTTCACTTTCGACGGCACGCATGTGGCCGCCCAGAACCTCAGCTACGTCGATATCGGCAGCCCCGGGCTGATTCCGGGCGTCACCACGGTGCCCGCCACACCGGGCGAAACGATTATCCTCTATGCCACCGGCTTCGGCCCCACCAACCCGGCGCTCCCCACCGGCCAATTAGTCACCACGCCCGCGGCGCTGGCCAATACTGCTCAAGCCGCCATCGGCGGGGTCACCGCTCCGGTCACCTTCGCCGGCCTCATCGCTCCGGGCCTCTACCAACTGAACGTAACCGTCCCCAGCGTGCCCAATGGCGACGCCGCGCTGAGCGCCACCGTCGGCGGCGTTTCCACCCAGACCGGCGTGGTGGTCACGGTCCAGCAGTAGACCCGGGATCTTCAGCCCCTCCGGGCCGCGCCGCCCGCACTATGAAATTCGTAATCGAATGCAGAAAACGAAATCGGATTATGACGACCCCGTGGTCGATCGCGACCTCTACTCGGGTGCCGCCTGGTCCATCCCGGCGCGCTGGTCGGCCCCGGCAACGACATCCCGCTTCTGCTGGTCCAGCAGGTCTCGCACCTTCGCCTGGTGGTCCCGGTGCCGGAAGAAGACGTCAGCGGGATCGCCCCTGGCGCCCGCGTCGAGTTCCAGGTGCCCGCGTGGCCCGAGCGTACTTTACTCCGGGACCATCGCCCGCCTCTCTCATGCCCTCGACCCCAAGACCCGCACCATAAACGTCGAGTTGGACGTTATGAATCCCGATGGCTCGCTGGCTCCCGGCATGTACCCCTCCGTGAAATGGCCCGTGCGGCGCACGCGGCCGTCCCTTCTGGTGCCCCGCGCCAGTGTCGTCACCACCACCGAACGGACCTTCGTGATTCGCGACCGCGTGGGCCTCGCCCAATGGGTGGATGTGAAGAAAGGCGTCACCGACGGCGACCTGGTGGAGGTGATCGGCGACCTGAAACCCGGCGACCTGGTAGTCGGCCGCGCCACCGATGAAATCCGTGAAGGCACGCACCTCCAGGGTGGCGCGAGGTCCAGATAGCCCGCCGGCCGGCTCGACTTCCCTCCGCGCCCCCACCTGGTGATCCCCGCGTCGTCCATACCGTGGACCGCCGCGCCCGGCGCTCCCGCCCGCGAAGCCGAAGACGGCCGCGTTCCAGGTTGCCGGCGTCGCGGACCGCAATTTCCAGCGCTTCCACCCGAAGCTCTTCTTGAGAGCCGTCCACACCGCTGGCCGGCTCGCGGCCAATTATTGAAATAATACTAGCTGATGTCTTCCGACTTCGTCCGTCGCCGCGATTTCCTGGGAGCGTGCGCCGCGGGGGCGGCCGTGCCGCTGGTGCGCGCTGCCGCTCCGCGCCCCAACATCCTCTATATCCACTCACACGATACGGGCCGCTACCTGCAGCCATACGGGCACGCCGTCCCGGCCCCCCACCTGCAGCGCCTGGCGGAGGGCGGCGTGCTGTTTCGCAAGGCGTTCAGCGCCGCCCCCACCTGCTCCCCCAGCAGGGCCAGTTTGCTTACCGGCATGTGTCCCCATTCCAACGGGATGTTGGGCCTGGCCCACCGCGGTTTCTCGATGGCCGACTATCGGCAGCACATCCTCCACACCCTGCGGCCCGCGGGTTATCATACGGCGCTGATCGGCCTGCAGCACATCGCCGCCGACCCCAAGGTGATCGGTTACGACCAGGTCCAATCGTTCCGCGGCAATCGCACCGAAGACGTCGCTCCGGCCGCCGCGGCCTTTCTTGCCAATGCGCCCGCCGCGCCGTTCTTCCTGGATGTCGGTTTCTTTGAAACGCATCGCGCCTTCCGCCAGCCCGGCCCTGGCGAGGATGCCCGCTTCTGCCAGCCTCCGGCGCCGATTCCCGATACTCCCGAGTCGCGCGCCGATATCGCCGCGTTCAAGGCCAGCGCCCGCGTCATGGATGAAGGCGTCGGCGAGGTGCTTCGCGCGCTGGACGCCACCGGTCTGGCCGCCAATACGCTGGTGATCTCCACCACCGACCACGGCATTGCCTTCCCCGCCATGAAGTGCAATTGTACCGATCACGGCATGGGGGTCTCGTTGATTCTGCGCGGCCCCGGCGTCTTCTCCGGGGGCAAGGTAATCGATGCCATGGTTTCGCACCTCGACCTCTTTCCCACCATCTGCGATCTGCTGGAGATCGAAAAGCCGGGCCGCCTCCAGGGAACGTCGCTGCTGCCGCTGGTTCGCGGGGAGGCTCAGGAGATTCACGAAGCGGTCTTCGCCGAAGTGAACTACCACGCGGCCTATGAGCCGCAGCGCGCCGTGCGCACCCATCGCTGGAAATACATCCGCCGCTACGACGGCCGCGCCCATCCGAACCTGCCGAATTGCGACGACGGGCCCAGTAAGAGCCTCTGGCTGAGCAATGGCTGGCGCGGCCGCGCGGTGGACGCCGAGCAACTCTACGATCTGGTCTTCGATCCGAACGAGACTCGTAACGCAGCCGCCGATCCAACCTGCCGCTCGACGCTCGACGAGATGCGCGGCAGGCTGGATCAATGGATGCATGCGACCGGCGATCCGATCTTGCGGGGCCCGATCGCCGCTCCCCCGGGAGCGCTGGCCAACGACCCCGACGACGCCTCGCCCAATGAAACCCCGAAGCGGGTCGGATAAAGCGCCGGCGCGGCTCGATCGAGCCAATGGATCAGGCAACTGGCGAGGGCGTCTCCACCTCTTGTTTATCGTCGCGGTATGTCCACTCACCGGTGCTATGGCCGACGCGCTGGATCTGCCAACTTTCTCCCTGAGGTACCATCGGCCCACGAAATGCGAGCCCTATGGCGTACCTCCCGTCCTTTCGGAGCTTCGAGTGGCGGACTTCCGCGGGACCACCCAATTGCACGTTGTTCAGTTTCAGGAACAGCAACGTTCCCGGCTCCCAGCCCCGCTTCGAGAGCACCTGGGCGCCATGTTGGTGAATGTCCACTCCGACGACAGGGAAATTCCCCTCCAGGAGTTGGATCTCCGCATCGAAGCTCATCCGCCGCCTCGGACTCCTGCGGCGCTCGGCCCCCGCAGCGGCCTGCTTACCGCCGCGGAATTGGAGTTTCAGCCACTCGAAAGGATCCCGAAATGAAGCGCCTGTACCCATAGTCTCCTTTTCGTCATCTCAGCCCATTTCTGGCGTGCGAAGGCGGCAGGAAAACGTCAAACAAATACTTAGGCGGCCAATAATTGCAACCTAGAAATTCTCATAATCTCCGGGAGCTTGAACCGTACGAAGGTACCTTCCGAGGCGAAGGCCGCGCGTGCCTGCCAGCCGCACCGGACCCTGCCGGATCGCCCACTACACGATCACGGGCAGGCGCGGCGGCCGGCCGGTGGCAAAACGCGCGGGTCCGCGCCGAGCACGGCGCTGCCCGGCTATCCGCCCGGCGGCCTTTGGCTGCTGCTATACTGTCCGTTCTTCGACACATTAGGGAGGTCTCATGCTGCCGGATTATCTTGCCAAAGCTGTACCGAATCCTGAGGCTAACCGAGGTCCGTGGTATGCCAATACCGCCCCCAGCTACGCCGGCATTTTCCTGTGGATCGCGTTTTACCAGCAGATGGCCGGCGCGACTGTGGGGCATGGCGGACTCGGCCTATGCCTCCTCGCGCTGCTGGTTGCCGGCCTGCTCTGCTATGGGCTGTACTATTTAGCCCCGGCGATGCTGGGGATGAAGACCGGCTTCCCCCTTTACGTAGTGGGCAGTTCGACGTTCGGCGCCAAAGGCGGCTACATCATGCCGGGCCTGCTGATGGGAGTGTTGCAGATCGGCTGGTTCGCAGTGGCGACGTTCTTCGCGGCGGATTTTATCCTGAAAGGAATCGGGATGAAATCCCAACCGATGACCGCGCCTTTCATCGCCGCGGGCGTGCTGTGGGGGCTGGTGATGGCGTGGGTGGGCGTCAAGGGCATCCAGTACGTGGCCAAGGTTTCGTT
Organism: Bryobacteraceae bacterium; assembly: GCA_030038565.1. Taxonomy (GTDB): domain Bacteria; phylum Acidobacteriota; class Terriglobia; order Bryobacterales; family Bryobacteraceae; genus JOPF133. The sequence goes on along the minus strand of JASHSS010000774.1, from coordinate 2,027 downwards.
ACTGCTCAACGCCATCCCGCTCATCATGCTGCTGATCGTGCTGTTTCAAACGGCCGGCGGCATCGGGCAGTATCGGATTCCGGCCGGGCAGGAGAATCCGTTCCTGGCGTTTACGTCGGTGCTGTCGATCGTGATCGGCTTCTTCGCCACGGCGGGGGCCGCGGGCGCCGATTTCGGCATGAATTCCCGTGACGGGAGCGATGTCAAAATGGGCGGCCTGGTCGGGATCGCACTGGCAGTTCTGGTTGCGGGTGGGCTGCCGCTCCTCTCCGTGGCGGGCGCGCATGGTCTGAATCCCGGGCTCACCGGCTGGAACTATGACGACGTGATTCAAAATATCGGCGGGCCCATCGCCAGCGCCATGTTCTTCCTCTTCGCCATCGCCTCCATTCCGCCGACGTGCTTCTGCGCCTTCATCGCCGGCAACAGCTTCTCGACCATGATACCCGGAGTATCGCGGGTAGCTTCCACCATGACCGGGGCGGCGGTGGGAATCCTGCTCGCGGTTACCGGGGCAGCCGCGAATCTGATATCGTTTTTCACCGTCGTGGGAGCGTCGTTCGGTCCCATCTGTGGCGCCATGGCCGCCGATTACTTACTATCCGGGAGGCAGTGGGCCGGTCCTCGCGCGGGCGTGAACGCGGCGGGTTATGTCGCCTGGGCGGTCGGGTTTGTGGTCGGCATTTTGCCCTTCATCCTTCCCGCCGGGCAGGCCGCCAACGCCCAGCCCGCGGTGCTCTACAGCTTCATTACCGGGTTCGTGGTTTATGCGGTGCTGGCGAAGATGGGACTGCAACCGAAAGTCGTAGCGATGCATTAACGGCTTGAGTGCCGCTCCGCGCAACAATCGGCGCTTTGGGCGGCCCGCGGCGAGATGGTGCTAACCTGAGCGTGTTCCTGGCTCAAGGTGAGTATGGAAATCTCGACCTGGTTTCCGCCCGTTGCGGCCCTGGTGATTTCGTTTTTCACCTCCATGGCCGGAGTTTCCGGCGCCTTTCTGCTGCTGCCGCTCCAGATGAGCGTGCTCGGATTCACGAGCCCGGCTGTCAGCGCGACAAACCTGGTCTTCAACCTCGTCGCTACGCCATCCGGCGTGTACCGCTATTGGAGAGAGAGCCGCATTCTTTGGCCCCTGGCCCTCCTGGTCGCGGCCGGCACCGCGCCGGGTGTGATCGCCGGCTGCTTCGTCCGCCTCTCCTGGCTGCCCGACCCCACGCGGTTCAAGGCCTTTGTCGGACTTGTGCTCCTCGGCATCGGTTCCCGCCTGGTGATGGATATCTGGAAATCGCGCGGAAAGCCTGCGCCGCCCGGCACGGAATGGCATGCTCGTACCGTCGAATTCACGCCGCGGCGGCTGCTGGTGGAGTTTCAGGAGCGGAAATACGAGTGCAAGCCGGCGGGAATTTTCATTCTAAGCCTGGCCGTGGGGCTGATTGGCGGCATCTACGGAATCGGCGGAGCGGCCATGATCGCCCCTTTTCTGGCCGCGATTTACGGCCTTCCAATGTACATCATCGCGGGCGCGACCTTGATGGGAACGCTGGTGACCTCCATTGTCGGAGTAGGTTTCTATCAACTGATCGCACCGCTTTACCAGTCGGGCGGAATGACGGTTGCTCCCAACTGGAGCCTGGGGATTTCGTTTGGCGTAGGAGGAATGGCAGGGATGTATCTTGGCGCGCGAACGCAGCGTTTCGTCCCCGCCGCGCTCCTCAAGCTTATGCTGGCGCTGATCGTATTGAGTATTGCGGTGCCTTATCTGGCGGCGTATCTCCATTCGTGACATCTCGCGTCGCCCACCCGCGGCACGCCACGCTTCACCGGCGGATTCGCCGCGGCGAGCGCAGCCAAAACGCCCATCGTGGTACACTGGCCGCCGATGAGGTGGAGGTAATCGATGCGTCTGTGCCTGGTGTCCTCAATCCTTCTGTTGAGCGGGTGGTTCTCGGCCGGACAGTCGGGTTCCGCCGGCGGCGATGCGGCAATCCGCGACGTGGTGAAGAAGTACGAGGAGTCGCGCAACGCCC
>JASHSS010000773.1 GCA_030038565.1 Bryobacteraceae bacterium | reverse complement strand
GCCTCGGTGCTGAACATGCTGCGCCAGGTAATGGGCGACGATAAGTTCTTCGCCACGCTGAAGGCCTACATCGAGAAATTCGCCTGGAAAAGCGCCAATACGGACGATTTTCACGCCATCGCGGAAGCCAATAACGGCGGCAAGGATTTGAGCTGGTTCTTCATCGAGTGGATCGAATCGAGCGGCACCCCCCAGTTCACCCTGAAGTACACCATTCTGCGCGAGCAGAGCAAGGGCTTCCGGGTGATGGGAGAGATCGCCCAGGATCTGGACACGTTCCGCATGCCGGTGACGCTGAAGATTGAAACCGACGGCAATCCCGAGACCAAGACGGTGGAAGTCGTGGGCACGTCGTCGGAATTCGAGGTGGATACCTTCGGCAAGCCCAAGAGCATCGTCATCGATCCAGACAATCGGGTGCTGCGCGAAAGCTCCCAGATGCGCGTGGCGGTGGCCATCAGGCGCGGCGAACAGTACATGCAGTTGAGCGAATTCGCGGATGCCATGAAGGAGTACCAGAAGGCGCTCGAGACCAACCACTCCAGCTCGCTGGCCCGCTACCGCATGGCGGAGGTGGAATTTTTGCAGCAGAACTGGCAGCAGGCCGCCAACGATTTCCGCGAATCCCTGAATGGCGATCTGATCCCCAAGTGGACCGAGGTCTGGTCCCACATCCACCTCGGCATGATCTTCGACGTGACCGGGCAGCGCGACCGCGCGGTCAACGAGTACAACCTGGCGCTGCGCACCAAGGACGATACCCAGGGCGCCCAGTCGGAAGCCACCAAGTATTTGAAGACCGCCTACGAGCGCGTGAAGCGTCCGGAGCAGTAGACGGGGGGATGGGCCTCAGCGCGTCCGGACCTGGCCGAGCGCCGGCCGCGGCGTGACACAATAAAGTGTCCATGACCGAACGCCTGTATTACCACGATTCCTACCTGCGCTCTTTCGCCGCCTGCATTGTGGATACGTCTGCCGATGGGCGCACGGTTTACCTCGATCGCACGGCCTTCTATCCCACCTCGGGCGGCCAGCCCTTCGATACCGGCTCCATCGCCGGCGTGGCGGTGGTGGATGTGATCGATGAAGACGAGCGCGTCGCGCACCGCCTGGCCGCGCCGGTGGCTGCGGGCGGTGTGGATTGCTCCGTGAATTGGGAGCGCCGCTTCGACCACATGCAGCAGCACAGCGGCCAGCACCTGCTCTCGGCCGTGTTCGAAGAGCTGTTCCACCTGCGCACCGTGAGCTTCCACCTGAGCGCCGAGAGCAGCACCATCGATGTGGAAGGCGGCGCTGTGGACGCACATGTTTTGGAGGCGGCCGAACGGCGCGTCAACCAGGTGGTCTTCGAAAATCGGCCGCTGCAGGTGCTCTTTGAACACGCCGCCGAGGCGCAGGGTTTGCGCAAGCCCTCCGAGCGCGAAGGGCTGCTGCGGATTATCTCCATCGAGGGCCTGGACCGCAGCGCCTGCGGCGGCACGCACGTGCGCTCCACCGGCGAAATCGGCGCGGTGATGCTGCGCAAGGTGGAAAAGATCCGCCAGGCCACCCGCGTCGAGTTTCGCTGCGGCGCGCGCGCCGTCCGCCGGGCCCGCGCGGATTACGAAGCCCTGGCCAAGACGGCCCAGATGTTCTCGGCGCCGCTCGACGACGTTCCCGCCGCCGTGGCCGCGCAGTTGGAGGCCGCCCGCGCGGCGGACAAGACCCGCCGCAAGCTGGAACTGGACGTGGCGGCCTGGCAGGGCCGGGATCTCTACCGTTCCACGGCGCCCTCGCCGGATGGTTCGCGGCGGGTCCAGCGGAGGCTCGAAACGGGCAGCCTGGAGGAGATTCGCGCCATCGCCCAGAACTTCACCGCCCAACCGAAAGCCCTGTTTCTGGCCACCCTGGCGAACCCGCCCTCGATTCTGCTGGCGGCCTCCGAGGATGCCGGGCTGGATGCCGGTAAAGTATTGAAAACGGCTCTCGCGGAGGTCTCCGGGCGCGGCGGCGGGACGGCCCGCATCGCGCAGGGCAGCGTGGCCGATGCCGCCATGCTGGATGCGCTGGTAAGCCGGCTGGCTTGGTAAACGGACGGGTCCTGGTACTCCACTTTCGGACTCTCGTTGCGGCGTAATCGTCTCCCGGAAGTGCATGGTACGATGTGAGGGTTGTGCCGTTCCCGTTTTCGTCTCCGCCCTCTCCGCCGTCTCCCCCCACTCCCCCCGCGCTCCCCACACCCCCGGCTCCGCCTGCGCCGCCCGCGGGAAGCACGAACTGCACCAGCACCCTGAAACTCGCCGTGGCCGGCGCTCTTCCGGTGGCCGTTGGTTATGCGCTGTCGCGCTCGGCCGCCGGCCTTCTGCGCATCGACTACGCGGTTTCCTCGGTGATCCTCAACCCGGTCGCCATGCAGATGACTCTGCTCGACCACCTCAAGCAGGAATTCCAGGTCCTCGCCATCCCCGCCGTCGCGGCGGCCTTACCGAAACTGGGCGCGCCCCCAATCCCCGGAATGCCGGCGATTGCCGCCGCCGCCCTGGTGGGTGTGGAACTGGGCATCCGGATCATCGCCGGCCAGGAGGCCAAGGGCACCCAATTCACGCTGCCGCCGTTCCCCCCTCCCCCTCCTGTCCCTCCTCCGATTCCGGGGATGCCGCCATTGCCTCCCGTCCCGGTCGTACCCGTGGTGGCGGAAATCTGGTTGAGCACGAAACTGCTTTTGCCGGTGCTCACCCGGATCATCGGACCTTTTGGCCAACAGATCTGCGCCTGCGTGGGCGCCGTCGCGGGAGAGCCGTCCCCCGCCAAGTTTCAGATCCCGCCGAACTACGTGCCTGCCGGGACAAAGCCGCCGCAAATCCCGGGGTTGCCGCAAGCTCCCGCGATGCCCCAAGCGCCGGGCATGCCGCAAGCGCCCGCGATGCCACAAGCGCCCGCGATGCCGCAGATGCCGAAGATGCCCGCAATGCCCCAAGCCCCCGCTGCGCCGCAGGCCCCGCAGATGCCCGCAATGCCCCAAGCCCCTGCTGCGCCGCAGGCCCCGCAGGCCCCCGCTGCGCCGCAAGCCCCCGCGGCGCCCCAGGCGCCCGCAATGCCGCAGTTGCCCAAATCCCCATTCGGGCGTTAAGCCCACGCCGCCCAAGCGCCCTCGGTCCCGCAGGCGCCCAAATCCCATTCAGGCGCTGAAATCCACGCCGCGACGGCCTTACCCGCCCAGACAGCACGCCCCCGGCGCTTCCGGCGTGAGACGCCAGAACTGCTGCCCCCCGCGGCTGCCGTGGTTTCCACCGCTCAAAACGGGAAAATCTGCTTCAAATCCGCCCGGGAAGGCTGCCGGCCGTACTCGCAGATCTCGAACGCCTGCGCGTAGTGCACGCCTTTGCCCTTCGCCTCTCCATAGAACTGGACCAGCGCGTCGCGATACCGGTCCGCCTC
>JASHSS010000772.1 GCA_030038565.1 Bryobacteraceae bacterium | reverse complement strand
ATCAGACAGACCTACGGCCTCGACCGCTCCACTGCCCCAGCAACCTTAACCGGAAACGTCCCCACTATATAAGACGAAAACACGTTACACGGCGCCGGTTTTCATCCCTTTGGGTGGCGCGCCGCGCCATGACGACAGGCCTTCAGCCTGTCCTGGCCAGGCTGAAGGCCTGTCCCACCAATGCCTCACGCATCATGCTGTGACAGGCGCGTCTTCAGGGAAGCGAATCATGTGGTCGGGGACCTAGCCGGGTTGCGAGCGGAGGGATCGCCGGTGGGAGCGGTGACACGTAAGGCAACCCGAATGGAGCCCGCGGCGACCCTGCGGTAGGGGCGCGGCCCGGGCAGGGAAGACGGTCGCAGTTACCGGCGGGCGGAGGGATCGCCGGTGGGAGCCGGCGCGTGGTCCTCTTTGGCCGGCGGCCCCAACAATTCCGTCAGGACGGGCTTGAGCGCGTCTGCCCAAACCTGGTATCCGGCAAGCGTCGGATGGAGTTGGTCGGAGGCGTTCATCATGCCTTCATGAAGTTTCCCGCCGCTCTCGGCAAGTTGGCCGTTGATGTTCAAATAGCGAACCTTCCGGCCATCCGCCATCTGCGCCAGGTTGGCATTGATGCGGTCGATTTCCGGCATTACCTGCAGGTTGTCGTTGCGCGGAAAGATCGCCATCAGGATGATCACTGCGCCCGGCGCCTTAGACTGCATCACCCGCACCACCGCGGAAAGGCCCTTGGTCACGTCCTCGACTGCCGCGTCCATTCCATCCGCCGGAACCCGGTTACCCACATTGTTGGTGCCGGCCAGCAGCACGATCACTTTCGGATTCACTCCGTCGAGCTCGCCGTTCTCCAGGCGCCACAGGATATTCTGAACGCGGTCCGCGCCCCAGCCGAAATCGGCCGCGTTCCAACCGAAGAAGTTCTTCTTCCAGTTTTCGAGTAGTTGGGGATAGTCCGTCGCGCCCCACCGGCGGACGATGGAGTCGCCTTCGAAATAGACATCGATGCGCCCGCCTTTGGTTTTGGCGAGGAGTTGCTCATGGGCTAACTGCGAATTCCGGTCAAACCGGGGAGCCGGCTGATCCGCCTGTGCCCACAGCGGGACAACCGCCGCGAAGGTGAGTAGCAGGAGCCTCATGGACGATTCCCGGCCGTGTCGCGGTGCAGGAACTTATCCGCCCAGGGGATGAAATACTTCCAGTTGGGGCCGTCGGTATGGCCGCCGTCGTGCTGCCGCCAGGCCAACTGGCCGTCCAGCAGCCCCACGTTCACGGGTGGCATCCTGGCCGTATGGTAGTCCGCTGAAACACCCAGGTCTTTCGCGCCCAGCAGCCGAAAGACCGGCTGCGCGGCCACCGCCGCCATAAAGCTGCCCTGGTGATCGAGCCACTTGGCATCGCCCTTCTCCGGCACGCCGTAGCTCACGAAGGTGAGGCGGGGGGCGCAAAGCGCCAGCAGTTCGTGGGCATCCACCGGCAGGTCACCGGCGTTCTTGCTTCCGAAATCCGCCTCGGAAGCGCCGTACTTCAAGAAGTTGCCCGCCATCCAATGGTATTCGCCGGTCCCGGTCAGGTTCTCCACCGCCTCGCCCCAATTGCGGCGGTGCAGTTTGGCGCCGCCTTCACCGGACGAACCGATCAGGACCACCGCGAAGCGCGTGTCGAACGCCATGGTCACCAGCGCGGCTTTGCCGTAGCGCGACACTCCTTCGATACCCACCTGTTTGGCATTCACGGCCGGATCGGTTTCCAGGTAGTCGAGGCCGCGCGAAGCGCCCCAACCCCACGCGCGTAGAGATCCCCAATCGTCGGGCTTGCGGGGCTGGCCCTTGTTCACCAGTCCTATGATGCCCTTCGTCAGACCGGCGCCGTTGTCGGCCTGGATGCTGCCCGGATTGATCGTGGCGAAGCCCCAGCCGTCGGCAATCAGTTGCTCCATCGCGGGAGGGTCGGCATTCGCGGGGGGAGCGACGGGTGCGCGTCCGGGACCCGGCCCGCCTCGCCCGGGTACACCTCCGCGGCCGGGAAACACGGGCGCGGGGAACGCTACTTCGGGAATGCTGCGCCCGCCGAACATCATCATTACCGGTACGGGCGCCTTCGCGCCGGCGGGCACGACCAGGGTCATTTGAATATCGACCTTAATATTCGGATCGGACGAATTGTCCACGTATCCCAGGAGCTGCTTGCCCAAGACCGCGTGTGAACCGACTCGCGCTTCGGCCGTCTTCACGACTTCCCAGTTCACCTTCGGAACGTTCTTGGGGATGCGGCCCAGCACCTCCCGCTCAAAGTCTTCGACAATCTCCGGCCGGCGTTGATTCCACCACATGGCCGGCGTCGTGACCTTGCGCCCGTTCTTCAGCCTCAGCACTTCGGGAAGGTTAGGGTAGGGATTCGCCAGGGCCTCATCGTAGTTGGCATGGTTGGGGGCGCTTTCATTGCCGCTGGGGCCCGGCCGGAGGGCCTTAATGTGCAGCTGATCCATCATGTTCTGATGATCTTGCGCGGCGGTCCAATCGGTTGTGTCGATGGCGGTCTGAGCGGATAATCCGGCCACGAGCGCGGCAGCCGCAAGCCAGGCGACGGCCCATCCGGGCCGAAGACTTTGTGGTGTCTTCATGAAGAACAGGAGATCACATTAAGTTCGCGTGTGCAACAAAACGCGGCGGCCGGGCTGCACCGGGCCTTTGCCGGCCGGTTGTTTCCGTTCGCCCCGATGGCTTATACTACCGAAACCGGGTAAGCCTCACAAAACTCCGGCCAACAGTTCCTCAGGGAGATAATCAATGCCAACGCAGCACTTCGAAGTCAAATGGACAGGCTCGGTCACACCGAAGGCCACAAAATTCATGCGGTCCGAGACCTTGCACATGGAGTTCATCGCCAACTTCGAGTTAGACAGCACCGACGCGGCCAACTTCAAGATCATCAAAAAGAAATTTCTTTCGCTGATGGATGCGCGGATCGTAGAGGCAGCCGGTTTTCTGGACCAGCAGTTGACCATATGGAATGGGGTGATCGCCGACATGCTGACGAAGTACGACAAGTTGAAGGGGACTTTTCCCTCGTCGCCACAGGCCGCCTCCCAGTATGCCAGCAGGATCAAAGAACTCGGCACTCTGGCGATCAAGATCCAGCAATATCCAGAGGATTACAAGGAGATTGTCAGCGGCTGGGCTCATAACTTGCCCCAGCAACAGGGCCACGTCGCCATGCTGCTGGCGGTTAAGGCCGCGCGTGTGCAGGCATTCGACGACAAAACCTGCCGGGTGCGCGCGGGCCAGGCCATCAAGGCGGTTCTAGTGCTGGCCGCAATCGCGGTGAGCGTCGCCGCCATCGTGGTGAGCGCCGGCAGCACGGCCCCTATCTTCATTGGCCTCGCCGCGGCTGGTCTGGCCATCTCCGGCCTCTCGAATGTCGCCGCGATCAGCAAGGTGATCGTCGAGAACGCGAATATGGAGAAGCATATCCTGGCCGCCGTCACCAAGGATGTGGACGCGGTCCTGGCGGCTTTCAAATCCGTCAAGACCAAGGGCAGCAATCTCGGCAAGCACGTCACCGAACTGTCCAACCTGATGAATATCCGCAAGGATAAGATCAACGGCTTGAAGAACGACGTGCTCAAGAACCAGGCCGCAGTTAAGAGCTACGTCGCGGATCTCGCCAAACTCGGCGACTCCGTGGACCCGCAGTTAGTCGCGGCTAAACAGAAGAAGGCTGCGGAGGTGGAAACCAAGCTCGTTGAAACGAAGGCCAAAATCATCAAGTTGGAAGCCGACAACGCCGAGGCCCAGAGGCTCCTGGATTCCCTGACGGCGCTCGGCGCCAAGGTGGACGAATTGTCGGGCGAGGCCGCCAACACTATGCTCGGCAACATCAAGGCGCGGTACAGCAAGCTGGACGGCTGGACCGATCTTGGCAACACCGTCGGCGGCCTCGCCAACAGCGCCAGCGGGATCCATAGCTAAGCACAAAGCCGGGTGGGATTCCGCCGCCTGAGCCGCAACCGTCTACCCCCCGGCGCGGTGCAGTCCCCGGGCCCCTTTCTGCGCGCGGTCCTTGAGTTCGGCCAGGTTCAGCCCGCTGCGCGCGGTGGCCACTGCTCCGCCGATCAGCAGCGGCACGGTCAGCGCAAAAAACATGATGAACGAGAATGTTTTGGCGTCGTTCTGCTCCACGTCGAACAGGCCCAGCGCCAGAACGCAGGCGGCCTGAAACAGCCCGACGTTTCCGGGGGCATTGGGCACCACCGTGGCGAAGCGTACGATCGACAGCACTCCTCCCGCCACCCAGATGGACAAGTCCAGGCCGTAGGCTTTCATCAGGGCGTACACCGAAACGATCTGCAGCACCAGGTACAGCAGGCTGTAAAGCCCGGTGAGGCCCAGGGTGCGGCGGTTGCCCATCAGGTGGAGTCCTTCCACCACGTGGCGGAAGGTGGCGGCCCAACGGCTCTCGCTGAACGCCAGGTGGGCATCCTGGCGGCGCAGCAGAACCCACCCCAGCGCCAGCGCGCCTAACAACAGCAGCAGGCCCAAAAGCTGCACCAGGATGACCAGGTCGGTGGGAATCCGGCGCACGAAAGCGGCGGTGATCAGGAAGGTGATCATCATCCAGAATCCGTCGAACATGCGCTCCAGGGCGGCCGAGGCGAATACCAGCGAAAGGCGCAGATCGTTCCAATGCCCCAGAAGGTAACAGCGGATCAATTCGCCGGTGCGCAAGGGCAGGATCTCGTTGGCGAAAAGGCCGATGTAAATGGCCTGCACGGTGCGCCACAGACGCAGGCGCGCCACCGGTCCCAGCAGGGTGTTCCAGCGCTTGCCGTGGGCCACGTAGACCGAGAGATCGGTGGCCACTCCTACCAGGACCCAACGCCAGTCCAGCGAGCGGATGCTGGGGATCAACTCGTTGAGCGGGTAGCCATGCAGCACCCAGGCGAGACAGCCGGCCGACAGCACGTAACCCAGCACCTGCGGTAGCCAGGAGGGCATTCCGCGGTCCGCGGGATCGGTCGGGAGTTCCATAAAGAGCCGTACCGGCGCGGCGGATGGAAACGTCTCCGGGCCGCAAGGCCTATTCTAACTTGGGGATCCGCTGGCCAAGCGATTGCATCAGAGAGAGTGGAGGGAAATCCATGAAGTTCCACCATTTTGCGGCCGCCGGAGCGATCGCGGTGGCGTGCGTTTTCGCCCAAACCGCTCCCTCCGGGAGCCCGCCGGGATCGCCCGCCGGAACCCCGGCCCAACAAGAGACCCAGAAGTCGGCGCTCGCCCGCCGGGACAACGACCTGAACGTGGCGGTTGGCTCGGTCACGGTGCACGGAATTCTGATCGATGGAGGTTGTCGCGACCCGCAACTTGCGAACCTGCGCCAGCCCCCGGAAACGCTGCCGGAGGAAGCTCCCGCCCAGCCGCCCGATGCGCTCCAAAACAATCCGCCGCCCACGGGAGCCGTTTCGGCCAAGGGTATTTCGGTGACCGGCGCGACCATTCAGGCCGAGCGGGCCGGCGTGATGGAAACCCACGTTTCGGGGATGTACGAGCGGCAGGACGATCCCACCTGCGCCATCACCGGCAGCACCACCAGTTTTGCGGTCCTGACGGACAATGGCCGGCTGCTGGATCTGGACCAGGGCGGCAATACCCTAGCCATGATCGCGGTGCAATCGACCAGCGGCGGACGGGCCATGCTGAACGGCCAGGGACCCGGGGTGAAGCCCCGTGTGGTGGTGAAAGGGGCGCTTCGCGCCGACCGTTTGATCGTGCGGGACCTGACTGCCGGAAGCTGACGGGGCGCGGCAGGGGCGCAGAAGAGCAGTAGAATGCGAGGACTGGCTCACCTGCCGTCCCCCAAGGGAAGCCCGCGAACTGAATCAGACCGAGGTTATCGGCCCCGCTGACTCCGATGGAATAACCGGCAAGGACCCACACGATGCAAACCGTCGCGGGCCGCGGGAGATTTGCAGGAGCCGGCGGGCCGATTCGCGGGGCGCCAGACGGGTAGGTCCGCTGGTGACGCCGCTCCCTGCCGGCAAGTGCACTCCCATACGGACGTATCTACTTTGCCTTGATCGCACTCTCAAACATGCCTTGAATGTCGTTGAACCCCGCGCCCAGAGCGGTAAAGGCATTCGAGACAAGCCCTTGGGCTACATTGGTATTTGCCAGGATGGGGCCAACTCCGCCCACGCCAGTCAGAACCGTGTCGACCGCCCCGGAAGTTAATTCCTCCGCAAAAGAGGACCATTTCTCAATCCCCTCCTGCAGGGGCTTCAGGGCCTCCTCGAATTTCTTTTGATTTCCCTGCGCCGTCTTGAGGCCGGCGTTGATTGCGATCG
>JASHSS010000771.1 GCA_030038565.1 Bryobacteraceae bacterium | reverse complement strand
ACGGGATGGCGGGATACCGCGCCGGTGTTCGCGGCGCTGGGGGACGGCACGCGGCTCGAACTGGTGGCCCGCCTGTGCGGGGGCGAGCCGCTTTCCATCACCCAACTGGCATCGGGAGCGCAGATGACGCGACAGGCCATCACCAAGCACCTGCACGTGCTGGAGGAAGCCGGCCTGGTGCGGGGCGCGCGCCGCGGCCGCCAGCAGCTTTGGGAACTGGATCCCCGGCAGTTGCAGCAGGCCCGCCGCTGCCTGGAGCAAATCGCCGGCCAGTGGGAGAGCGCCCTCGCGCGGCTGCGGGATTTCGTGGAAAACGAGCAGTGAGAGGCGCCCCGCCTTCATCGCGGACGCGCGACGGCGCGGAACAAGCACGGAGAACACCAGAGAGGTTGCGAAGAGCGCGCGGCGGTTTTCATCTTGGTCGAAAACGCTCGTCGATTTCGACCTGGTAGCCGCTTACCAGGCGGTTGGTCTCGTTGGCCATCCCCACCACCGCCATCAATTCCGCGAACATCTCCGGGGTCATCCCGGCTTTGCGCGCGGAGGCGGTATGCGAGGCGATGCAATAGGGACACTGGTTGCTCGCGCTTACGGCCAGATACAGCATCTCCTTGGTGAGCGGGTCGAGCGCGCCGGGCGCCATGATCTGCTTGATGCTCTGCCAGGTGCGGCGAAGGGTCGGAGGGTCCACGGCGAGCGCTTTCCAGAAATTGTTGATCCAATCGGTCTGTCGGGTGGTCATGATGTCGTCATAGACCTCCCGCACCTCCGGGCTGGCGTCGGCGTATTCAATCATTCCAAGAGTGGCCATAGCGCGATTATCGCGCGGCGGTGTAGTTGGAAACCAGACGCCGCGGGTCTTTGAAGCAGGCCACGGGTGTGCTTATGCTTCGGGCTTTGGTGGTGATCCTGGCGGAAGCGGCCGCGTTACAGGCACAGATTACGGTGTCTCCGCAGCGCATCGCGGGTGTGCCGCCTTCGGCCTGGCCGATCGGCGATGGCGGGCCGGCCACCGACGCGCTGCTCACTCCCACCGCGCTGGCCTGGGACCGCAGCGGCAACCTCCTGATCGCCGACTCGCGTAACCAGCGCGTCCGCCGGTTGGCAAGCGACGGAACCATCTCCACCGTCTTCACCCAGACCGGCTCCATGTACAGCATGGCGGTGGACAGCAAGGGGAACCTGTACACCTCGGTTGCAGCCGCGACCGTTACCGATCAGCCGCAACTGCTCGAATGGGCTCCCAATGGAAGCGTCACCGTGATCCAAAGCCCCGGAACGATGCAGGTGCCTCCGGGAATCGCCATCGACGCGGCCGACAACCTCTACATCACCGACCAGGCGGCGGAGGGCGGTGGATTCGTCTGGAAGCTGACGCCGCAGGGAGCCGCGGTCAAAGTCGCCGGCTATGCCGTGGTAGGTGGAATCCCCGGCAGCAGTGGGCCGGCGCTGCAGGTGACGCTGGGCGGGCCGCATGCGTTGTCCTTCGACAGTTCCGGGAATCTGCTGATCGCCGACTGGGCCGGGATCCTGCGCTTGAACCCGGACGGAACCTTAACCCGCTTCGTGGGGGACTGGACGTGGCCGGTCAAGATCGCAGGCGCGCCCGACGGCAGCGTCTACTTCACGAGCGATTATTACGGGATTCAGCGATGGACGGCAGCGGGCGGCGTGGTGCAGTTCGCCGGAACCCAGCAACAGGATTTCAGCGATGGCTGCGCGCTTTCGGGCGGGCAGCGTGTGGCCAAATACGCTTCCATGGATCCCGCCGATTTGCTGGTGGATCCCGTCGGCCGTCTGTTCTTCGCCGACGACTTCATCGATCCCTACGACCCAACCTCTATATATTCCTTTAGCGCGGGCCGAGTGCGGCGCATCGATCCGGATGGTTCGATCCGGACCGTCGCGGGCAGCGGCAACATGCCACCGGAAACACCGCCCGGAGGGCCGGCGTCGCAGGCCATCTTCCACAATCCGGAGGTTCTGGCGGTGGATTCCGACGGCAACGTGTTCTTTGCCGAGTCTTCCGCCAACCGGGTCCAGGAGATCACCGCCGCGGGACAATACCTCACGGTGGCGGGAACCGATTCGGCCCCCGCGGGTGAAGACCCCGCCTGCTATCCCTCCACCGGCGACGTGCTTTCGTCGCCCAAGGGCGTGGCCGTGGATGCGGCCGGTAACCTTTATATCTCCGATACCGGCAACAACCGGATTCTGCTCCGCTCGCCCGAGGGCGTCCTCACCACCATCGCCGGGACGGGAACGGCAGGCAACACCGGAGATGGCGGACTGGCCACGGCCGCGGAAATCTCCGGCCCGACGTCGATTGCCGTCACGCCGGACGGCAGCATCTATTTTGTGGCCGCCTACACTCTGCGGCGCATCGAGAGCAATGGCATCCTCGACACGCCCGCGGCGCCGCAGTTCGTCGGGTTTGTAGCGGCGGGCCTCGACGGGAACTTGATTCTGGACGGCCAATACCTGTATAAAGAAACTCCCGGGGGTGTGTTCTACGGGCTTCGCGCCGCCGGCGGAGTGATGGCTACCGACCCGAACGGCGCGGTCTATTTCCCAGGCGGTTACGGCATGACCCGTGTGTCGGCCAATTGCAATGTGGCCGATGTCGCGTTTGCTTCCGCCACGCCCATTCCCCTTCCCCAAGGGCTTGCCAACGATTCCCAGGGAAATCTCTTCGCGACGGCGGACGACTCGGTTTGGCGGATCGCGGCCATCGCCCCGCCCGCTATCGATGCGCCGGCGGTGGCTTTGGACGACCCCGGAGTTTTCAACGCCGCCAGCAACCTGACGGTCACGGTGAACGTTCAACAGGGTTGGCCTTCGGAGGGCTACTCCTATGAAGAGAACGACGCCATTACCGGCAACGAGATCGTGCGCCTCACAGGCGGCTGCCTGGGGCCGCTGGCGCCGGTGGAGGGGTCATTCTCGGGCGGCGGGCTGCCGACCACGCTGGCGGGCACGCAGGTTCTGTTCAACGGGGTAGCCGCGCCGCTGGTCAGTGTGCAAGCCCTGGAAATTCTGGCGATTGCTCCTCAGGCCGTGGCTTCCCAGGGCCAGGCAACGGTCACAGTCGAAAATCAGGGCGTCGCTGCCAGCGCCGAGCTGAGCGCCGCCACCGCGGTTCCGGGCATATTCGTGAACGCGGGAACGCAGGCGGCGGCCATCAACCAGGATGGCACCGTCAATGGACCGGACCATCCGGCGCCGGTGGGATCGATCATTTCCTTGTTTCTGACCGGCGCGGGTGTGACTAATCCGCCGGCCCTGGACGGCGTGCCTCCGAGTCAGCCGCTGCCTCCGCTGGCGTTGCCGGTGACGGTCCAGGTGGAAGGTTTGCCGGCGCAGGTGCTTTACGCGGGCGCGGCTGCGGGACTACCGGGAGTGGCGCAGATTAATGTGCAAATTCCAGCCGGCGCCGCCGGATCGGGCGCCGCGGCGATCCAGGTTGCCGTGGGCGGCTATTCCCGCGATCAAGCCGTCACGATTGCGGTTCAGTGATCCGGCGGGCGCGGGGAAAAACCTCGGCCGGCCGGCGCCCTACCGGGAGCAGGCGATTCGCCAGCCGGCAGCCTCTTCCGAGCCTCTCGCGCAGCCCGCTAGGCCGGCGCGCCAAAGGACATCTTGGCCTGGCGCTCGGCAAGCTCTTCGGGCGTCAACTCTTCCTTCTTTTGCGCGATTGCCCAAACCATGCCGGAGGGGTCTTTCACCTGCCCATAGCGGTCGCCCCAAAACTGATCGGCGATCGGAAAGACCACCTCGCATCCGGCGGCCAGGGCCTGCGCCCAGGCGGCATCGGCGTCCGGAACGTACAGGCTCAGCACCAGCGGCAAACGCCCCTGGGCCATCGGCGGCAGGTGGAATTCGGCGGCAAAATCGTCCGCCAGCATGAGCATCGAGTCGCCGATTTTGACCAGGGCGTGCATCAGCTTGCCGCCGGGACCGGCCGCGCGGTTGAGTTCCACGGCCCCGAAGGCAGCCTTCAAAAAATCGATGTACGCCGCGGCGCCAATGACGTTGAGATGCAGCGTCAGGGTGTGAAAGCCGGGCGGAATGGGATTAGCGGGTTTCGGCATCGAGGCCAGAATACCAGAATGGCGCGGCCAACTCTCCGTCATAAATGTGAATTGCGCGCCGGACGCCGGACGCCAAAATTTCCCCTTGACTTGTATCAATGAAATAGTACACTATGATTCTAGTCATAGGGTAAAAATGCTCCACGACCTCCGCTTCGCCTGCCGCACCATTCGCCGCCATCCGGCTTTCGCCCTGGCCGTCATCTTCACCCTGGCACTGGGAATCGGATCGACCACTCTGATCTTCTCGGTGGGCGCTTCGCTGCTCGATCCGTTCCCCTATCGCGGCGCCGGGCGCATCGTGCGGTTTTACTACCATTCGCTACGCCCCAATGGCTTCAGCGGCCCGGCCGAATTCTTTACCGACGAGTTCCGCGATTTTCGCGCGGCGGCGCACAGCTTCGAGGACGTCATTGGTTTCGAAACCAGCACCCTGGAATATGTTCACGGCGAGGGCGCTCAGCAGGTTCCGGCCGCCTGGGTCACCAACAACGCTTTCGCCTTCCTGGGCGTGGCGCCCTTCCTGGGACGGCCGATCCTGCCGGATGACGATCGTCCAGGGGCGCCGGACGTGTGCGTGGTCAGTTACCGGTTCTGGCAGGAGCAACTGCGGAGCGACCCGGCTGCCATCGGCGCCACCCTCACCTTCGAGGGCCAGCCACACATACTGGCAGGGGTGATGCCTCCGCGCTTCGCGTTCCTCGGCGTGCCCGTGTGGCTGCCATTCCGCGAACGCGCCGTCGCGGGCGCATCCGGCAACCGGTTCCGGCAGGTGCTCGAACCCATGGCGCGGCTGAAGCCGGGAGTTCCCCTGTCCGCGGCCGCCGCCGAACTGGATGCCCTGGAGCACCAGTTGGCGCGCCGCTATCCCCAGGACTAC
>JASHSS010000770.1 GCA_030038565.1 Bryobacteraceae bacterium | reverse complement strand
CCGTCCAGGTCGCCGGTCGGTTCGTCGGCTAGCAGCACCCGCGGTTGGCAAACCAGCGCACGCGCCAGCGCTACCCGTTGCTGCTCGCCGCCTGATAGTTCTCCTGGCCGATGCTCCTTGCGATCCTCCAGGTCCACTTCGCCCAGCCACTTCGCCGCAGCCTGCAGGGCCTCGGCCTTCCGCACGCCTCGCGCCATCAGCGGCATGGCCACGTTCTCCTCGGCCGTAAACTCCGGCAGCAAATAATGAAACTGCCACACGTACCCGATCTCGCGATTGCGAAACGCCGCCGCCTGTCGCGGGGTCAGTCTAGCCACGTTGGTTGACGCGCAGTATACCGTTCCCTCAGAAGGCGCATCAAGCGCCCCCAGAATGTGCAAAAGTGTACTTTTTCCCGCGCCCGACTGGCCCACGATGGCGACCATCTCGCCTGCTTCAACTTCGAGCTCCAGATCCTCAAAAAGATCCAGCGTTCCCCGCGCCGTGCGGTAGGACTTGCGCAGCCCGTGAACTTGAATGACCGGGGATAAGTGGGTTGAAAGGCCGGACGCCCGCAACTCCGGCTCCCGCGAGACGCGGGATGCCTGCGTAGCAGCCGCTGAAGGGGAATAAGTCATCCGGTTCCCCCTATTTTACATGGGATGCAACCCTCGGGGCACATCCCACAGAAGGGGGAACGGCGTTGCTCTGCCGGTTACCTGTTGGCCTAAACCAAAGGTGCTCAAGGTCACCGGCGTTGAGCGGTTCCGGCTGTTAGAGTAGAGCGGTTCCAGAGGAACTTGCGGTCTTTGCCCCGGCGAGGGGTGGCGTTTTCTTGAGGGAAAATGCCGACACTGGAATGGTGTGGTTGCGGCTTGTGAGAACAACTCTCCGCATTGGGCTCCTGATTGCCGCCGGCGCGGCTTGTTCCTGCGCCGCCGCTGCGCAGCAATCGTTCTGGGAGCGATTCAGAGGGCACAATAGCGAGGCGGCCGCCGTGCAGCCCACCTGGCCCACGCCCGTGGTCCAATCCGATCCACGCCTCACGCAGTATTACCGCTTCTCGTTCTCCCGTGAGTACACGGCCGCAGGCACCGAGACGGTGAGCTACGGCAATGCGCGCGGCGGCGGCATTGTGGCGTGGAATCGCGCCGAATTCGACGTGTTGCCTCCGCCTTACATCCGGCACAACTCCACCGCGGCCGACGGCTTTGGCGACACCGCAGCGCTGATCAAGCTGCGCCTCTTTTCAGGGAACGCCGATCACGGCAACTACATCTTCACCGCCATTGGCGGGCACACCTTTGCTACCGGCAGCGCCAGGAATGGCGCCCTCACCGATTCCTGGATGGCCACGCTCGTGGGCGGCAAGGGGCTTACGCAACATATCGATCTGGAGTCGTCGCTGGGCGGCACACTGCCCACCGGCAGCATCGCCACGCAGGGCCGCAGCATTGCCTGGAACGCGCTGGCGCAGGATCACGTCTCGCGGACCGTCTGGCTGGAGCTCGAAAACAACGCCACCTTCTACCACGGCGGCAGCCACGACGGCCTGATGCAAAATTTCGTCACGCCCGGCGCGTTCTACGTTTTCCGCCGCAGCGATTGGAAACCTACACACTCATACCTTGTGTTCGACGGCGGCATGCAGATCGCCACCTCGGCCTTTCACACCTACAATCACAACCTCATCGCCGAGATGCGCGTGCTGTTCTGAGGCACAAGCAAGAACCGAGGTGGGCCGTCCCAGCCGCGTATTTGTACTTGCGGCTAGGGTGGGAGCGACCGGTCGCCGAACCCCACCCATCCTCCGGCTAGCGAACGTGCGCGTAGCTCACGCTGACTCCGCTCACCCCCACTTCTTGCCCAGCGCCTCGAGATTCGCTTCGGCCAGATCCTGCGGCAGCATGCAGACTCTGAACTTCAGTTCCGCATTGAAATGGAGAAACCAGGGCTCCGCGATCCTGGGAATGTCCGAGGGGCGCTGGACATCCAGGACAATCCAGCCGCCGCGACAGCCATCGTGCTCGCCAAAGTACGCAGCTTCGGGCTTCAGGTCATCCAGAATCTTCTTCATCGTTGAACCCGCAGTTCCATTTCGAATCTTGGTGTTAAAAGGCTCAAGAGGACAGCGAATCTCGACCATCATCCGCATGGGAAACCTCCGGGGCGCCTTGAATTTGCCGGGGGAAGGGCGGACGCCGCCTCCCGCACGCTAAACCACGCGCCGGAACCGGGTCAAAACAAATCTCGATGACTGGCTGTGGATTTGCGCCGGGCGCAGGCTCCGCAGGCGCGCTTGTTATCATCGAACCAGGGCCGCTGGCCCGCGCTAGTATCGCTATCGCTGCCAACTCCGCTAACCTCGATTTCGTAGCCATGGCTCCTGTTTCCCACGCTGCCGACCCCGCCCAACTCGCCGCGCCCGCCGCGCACAGCATCCACGCGCCCTCGCCCGGCGCGACGGCCACGCTTCTCCACGACCTGCGCGAGCTGTTCAAGGTCAAGGTGGTCGGGCTGGTGCTGGTGACGGGATGGGGGGGATTCTATCTTGGCTCCATGCAGTCGGGCATCGCCACGCTGCAGCGTGGACTGCTCGATGTTCTGCTCGGCATCGGCCTGGTTTCAGCCGGCGCGGGCGCACTGAACCAGGCCCTGGAGCGCACCACCGATGCGCGCATGACGCGCACGGCCAACCGTCCTCTGGCTTCGGGGCGTTATCCGCTGGGCGTGGGCATTCTCGCCGGGCTCGGCGCCATCGGCCTCGGCGCGCTGTGGTTGGCATGGCACACCAATCTGCTCACGGTTTCGCTCGCCCTGCTCACGGCCTTCGTCTACGTCGCCATCTACACGCCGCTCAAGCGCGTGACCACCATGGCGACATTCATCGGCGCATTTCCCGGAGCCATGGGCCCCATGCTGGGCTGGACCGCCGCGCGCGGCCAGATCGAATGGCCCGCGGTCGCGCTGTTCGCCATCCTGTTCGTCTGGCAGTTCCCGCACTTCATGTCGATTGCCTGGTTGTACCGCGACGACTACGCGCGCGCCGGCATCCGCATGCTGCCTGTGGTGCAGCCCGACGGCTGGTCCACCGTGGTGGAAGCGCTTTTCTACGCCGTGCTCATGATTCCCGTCAGCCTGGCGCCGTGGAAGCTCGGCCTGACGGGCCCCATCTATATTCTTCCCGCAACCGCGCTCGGTCTCGTCTATCTCGCCTATACCATCCGTTTCGCGAGGATTCTGCGCGCGCGCAGCGAGGACGAGAGCCGCATGCTGGCTCGCGATCTGCTCAAGGTGAGCGTGCTTTACCTGCCGCTGCTGTTTACCACGCTAATGTTGTGCGCCACGGCCAAGGCGTAGCGCAGCATGACTACCACCGCCCCCACTTCCGCGCCCCGCTCCGGGACTTCCGCCGCCATCGCCGCCATCCTCCTGATCAGCGCCGCGGCGTCACTGTTCCTCTTCTGGCTTATCTATATTCATCCTGCCGCGGCTTCAAGCGCCCAATTCGCGTTTCTGCCGGCGATGAATGCGGTCTTCAACGGCCTGGCCGCCACGGCGCTGCTCATCGGCTACACCTTCATCCGTGCGCATCGCATCCGCCAGCATCGCGCCGCGATGATTACGGCATTCATCTTCTCCACACTCTTTCTTATCGGCTACATCGCGCACCACGCACTGCACGGCGACGTGCGCTACCCGGTGCACGCCGCCTTCCGCACCTTTTATCTTTGCCTTCTCGCCAGCCACATCGTTCTGGCTGTCGTCGCCCTGCCGCTGGTGCTCATCACTTTTTTCTTTTCGCTTTCGGGCCGCATCCCGCAACACCGCAAGATCGCGCGCTGGACATTTCCCCTCTGGCTCTATGTCTCGGTCACCGGGGTCATCACCTACGTGATGCTGCGGCTGGCGCAAACCTAATATCTTGCCGAGCCCGGGATCCCGATGCCCCCACGCCTTGCCAAACCGATGCGCAACTTACCTGACGACGGCACCCGCCAGCTTCTCG